>CAZKLW010000021.1:0-1195 GCA_964553995.1 uncultured archaeon | reverse complement strand
AGGGGAAAAGAAGTTTTCCTGGTCTCTTCCAACAGGAATATAGAACAGGAAAACCTCAGGATAGCTTTCAATGGATACATATTTGATAACGAGGAATCTCCCGAGAAAAAAGTTGCCTGTGCTTACCGGAATTACGGATCCGAATGTGTGGAGCATCTGGATGGCCAGTTCCGGTTTCTTCTCTATGATACCAGGAAAGAGAGGTTTCTCGTATCAGCTGACAAAATAGGCCAGAAAGTCGTCTATTACGCTCCACAACTAGATAATTTCCTATGTTCAAGCCATCTAGCACCTCTTCTGAGGCATCCTGGTATAGAGCCCGAGATCAGTTCTAAGGGTCTCTCCGATCTCCTCAGGTCATGGTCGACTTCTTTTTCCGGCGGTCCACGCCTGATAGAAGGTGTTCACCGTCTATATCCCAGTCACTCACTGATTTATGATGACGATGAGTACAGTCGTCGGTTTTTCTGGGATATAGATCGCGAGAAGAGGAGTGTTTCCGACCAGGAAGCCGTCGGTAGTTTCGGGTTCGCGGGGTTGCAACTTTCCGACCAGGAAGCCGTCGAAAAGATGGAGAGTCTACTTTCCGAGGCCGCTGAAAAGATGCTTGAACAGCTGGATGGACGGATCAATGTCTTCTTGTCTGGAGGCTTTGACTCGACGTTCCTCGTACAGCTTCTCCGTGAAGAGACTGATAGAACCATAAACAGCTACACCTGGGGCTGGGAAGATAAACACTTCGGAAACGCCCGGGAAATGGCGGAAAGATACGGTACCAGGCATAACGAGATTGTCAACGACTACGGTTTTCCGACGGATGAAGAGATATTTTTCTACGAGGAACCCCACAATGCGTTTCTACGTTATCCTCTAAGAAGGCTCTATCAGGATTACGGGGTCCGGAGTTTCTGGACCGGCCTCAACTCCCAGGTTACTTTTCCGGTGGCTCTCAAAAACGTGAGAACACTTGACAGGGCAAGATTTCTGGAGAAGCCGCTGAAACAAATTCCCGCGAAGCGGCTGAAATGGTTAACGGAGAATATCAGTTACAGGGCGAGCAAGGGGCTGGAAATCCTGGAAAGCGACTACAAAACCACTGCAAACGTGATCGACTGGGGTATACGTCAGGATCAAGCCGATAAACTGCTTTCCGGTGAACTGGAAGACGTAAAGCGTATCGAGGAAACCCTGGAGA
>CAZKLW010000020.1:0-10173 GCA_964553995.1 uncultured archaeon | reverse complement strand
TTATAGAGGAGGTGTTTTAGTTTATGCAAGGTACAGTTACGTTCTTCCACGACCAGAACGGTTACGGTTTCATTGAAACCGACGAGATGGAAGACGACGTCTACTTCAATGTAGACGAGCAGGACGCTGACTTCGAAGTCGAGGAAGGCGACGAAGTAGAGTTCGACCAGGAAGAAGCGGACCAGGGTCCAAAAGCAGTCAACATTGAAGTAACCGGTTAATCCTTTACGGGATTACCGCCACATATCCAACGTTTTTCTTTATCTAAATTTTATCTCTCTTTCAAAGCTTTCTCTCAGGAGGTTCTTTACCTCTTCACGCACCTTTTCAATATCCTGTTGTTTCTGCTCTATCTTTTCCTCAAGCTCTTTTTCACGGTTCTCCGCCTTGCTGATCTCGCTCTTTAGTTCTTCCTTCCTCTTCTCCAGCTGTTTTTTCTTCCCGGGTGCATCGTGGCCCTCCAGACTCTGCCTGAGATCCTCTATCTCGTTGCCGAGATCATCTATCTCCTGTTTTAGATCTGAAAGTTGCTCCAGTTTTTCCGCGCCCCTGTTGAACTTCTGCTTCTGTCTCCGACCCAGTAACTCGTCGGGCAGGGAATTGACAGCCTCCGCTACAGAGTGTTCCACTTCATCGGGGTTCTCAAGAATACTGTCTCTATTGCCATCCCTTATATCCTTCAGGATCTGCAGGTTTCCCCCGAAGTCGAGATCAGTGTTCTCGACCCTGTACACAAGCTTCTTGAGTCCGCGCCCCATTTTCGACATGGATTTCCCTACCCCGGCGAGGAGCTCCTCTTTTTGGTCTTCAAGCAGCTCGATCTCTTTTTCCAGGTTCCTGTACTCTTTCCAGGAACCTTCCTCCATAAACTCTTCGAGCTCCTCCTCTACATCTGAAAGCTGCTCCTGTTTTTCTTCAGTACTGATGCCGGAAAGCTTGTCTTCCAGTTCTTCTTTTTCTCCTTTGAGTTCCGTGATCTCCTCCAGTCTCTGTTTCAGTTCCTCATAGGTTTCTTTCAGGCTGTACTCTTCCTCGAGAAATCTTTCCAGCTCTTTTTTTGTATCCTGTAGAGGTTTCAGCTTCCTTGTGAAATTCTTCCCGAGGTTAATCTCTTCGAGTACGGCCGCCTCCTTCTGCTTCATCTCCTGGAAATCATCTATAAACGATTCAAGTTCCTGGTGAAGCTCCTGGGGGGATTCATGGAACTCGAAGTCCTCCACGAGATCTATACGGTCTCCCGCGATGTTGTCGACCACGTCCTCGATTAACTGGCGGCCCTTCTGGTCGTTATAACCTTCAGTTTCGGCGAGAAAATCCTCCAGTTCTTCAAGTGCGTCCTGGATATCTTCCTGGAACTCCCTGGATCTATCCTCCAGTCCCTCGAGTTTTTCTCCCTTGTGTTCCCGGAAGAACTCTTCAGCGCGCTTCAGCTCCGTTTCCAGGGGATCCCTGGAACCGAACAGCCTTTCAAGTACCATGGATGGCCACGCCAAAAGATACGTGGCAATCCTTTTACGTGCTTTACTTTGCGTCCTGGATGATCCGGTAAAGCGCCCCGAAAACTCCTGCTGCTGCAATTACTGCGCCGAGCGCCTGGAGGGCCAGTGTAAGCAATAGCACGATTACAGAGAAGAAAGGAAGACTCTGTAGTCCTCCTAGAACTGACTGGAGCAGTGTCGTTCCTGAGCCCGAGATGAAGAGCCCCAGAACGATAAGCAGTGCGAAGGGGTAGAGCTGGAATCCGTACCGGATTGATTCCCTTGTATCTCCCATACCCGGGATTTGTAGCGGCGGTATTAAAAACCAGTCCATCCCGGAGGTTCGGCTTCTACCGAACAAAAGCACAGCTGTTTAAAAAAGAAGTATCTTGATTGGACGTATGAAATACGCAGCGCTACTTGCAACAGTTTTGTTGACTTTCGGTTCCGCAGCTGCAGTTGTAGGGCACAACGGTTCAGGGGATGTGACCGTTACCAGTAGTTCGTCTGCATCTGGAACGGTTGCCGCCGGTCCAAACGGGACGGAGTACAGGGCCACTGTTTCCATGGTGGATCGTTCACGGGAAAACGCCAGTGATTCTGTCAGGAATGTGACGTTCACGGAAGACGGCGTGAACTTTGAGGGCACTATTGTTGCGCCGACGCCATGCCACGTTATCGATCACAGGATCGAGGAGTCCGGGGACGACTACGTGATGAACATCGATACCGTGAAGGAAGGCGACCAGGTATGTACCCAGGTGATCACAGGGATTGATTACGATGCAAGCTTCCAGGCGGAAGAACCTTTCAGCATTGAAGTGCGGCACAACGGTAAGGTGGTGAAGACCCTTGTTCACCCTGAAAACGGCAAGAGTAGCGAAAAGCCACTGAAGCCGGGAGTGATCGAGATAGTTACCCAGTGGCTGCGCGACCTGTTCTAGCTACTGGTTTGATGATACGATCTTGATCACGTCACGGTGCTCCAGCTCCTGGCTTCCAGAAACCTGGCGTGATTCACGGGCGTCGATACCGTGGAGAAGGCCCTCGCCCAGATCAGAATGTATGGCGTGAGCGAAGTCCTCGACTGTCGAGCCTTCAGGCATCAGGAAGCAGTCGGGAAGGACGTTTCCATGCTCATCACTGAGTCCGTCGGTTCCTCCAGGGAATACCGCCATGACTCCCAGCTTTTCGAACAGTGCTGTCTCAAGCGTCTGCTGAATCCCTGTACCCCCGAACTCTTCCATAAACTCTCTTATCCTTTCCAGCCCCTCTCTCTTTTCATACGGTAGCTCCGAGGTAACCTCGAAGCTTTCATCTCCTGGTAGGTATTCGATCGCTCCCTTTTCGTCTGCATTCTTGAGCGCCTTCTCTACATGGGCGGAACACGGGACGAATGTAAGATTCTCGTAGTCAGGATCGCTGGTTATCTCCTCGAAGTTCTTCCTCGCCTCTCCAGTGTCCATCTTGTTGGCAGCGATCACCATGGGCTTCGTGGCCTTCCTGATGGCCCGGGCGAGAACCCTTTTCTCGTCATCGCTCCAGCTTTCCGGGTCAAGTCCGAGGTCGTGTGAAAGAATGATCTGTTTTATCTCATCCTTGTCTGTCCTGAAGGCGGACATCTGTTCGGCAAGCTCTTCTTCAAGCTTGACATCCTGCTGGTTCATTTTGTTCTGGTATCTTTTGACCCCCTTCTCCAGTATATCCAGATACCACTCGTCCAGCTCCTCCTCCAGGAAGTCGATATCTTTCCTTGGGTCGTGACCTTCCGTGGGCTCTCCTTCGATGTCGGTCTTGCCCGAGAAATCCACGACGTGTACCAGAACGTCAGCCTCGTTCAGGTCGGTCAGGAACTGGTTGCCCAGCCGCTTGCCTTCATGCGCACCCGGAATCAGTCCCGCTACATCGACAAGCTTGATGGGGACGAACCTTGTGCCATCGGTACAGAAACCTACGTTCGGATCACACTCTGTATCGAAGTCAGGTGCGGCGCATCTAACTCGAACATAGGCCTCGCCCACGCTCGGGTCGATTGTCGTGAAGGGGTACTCCGCCTCCTCTATATCGTTCATTGTCGCCGCGTTGAAGAACGTCGACTTCCCCACGCTGGGTTTCCCGACGAGTCCAATCCTGTAGGCCATGGAAGTAGAGGCGCGGAAGATTTTTTTATATTCCAGAGTCGGGCTCTAGGAGGAAATTTTTTTATTTTCCGCCTCGAACTACGAAACAGTATGAATCCCGGACGTGACACGCCGGTGCTCAACTCTGAGCTCGCGGTCAGGGTGATGAGGGAGATAGCCTCGCGGGAGAATGGAGACTACGGCAGCAGGATAGCGGACGAGCTTGGCAGATCCCAGGCATCTATAGGTCGCATAATAGGTGAGCTTGCGGATACAGGTTTCCTGGAGAAAGGTGATAGAAGGAAGGCACAGTACTACGTGATCGACTACGGGTTTATAGGGAAGTACTGGTATGAAACTATCTACTCCGCTGTCGATGAATTGGATGAAGACTCCCACAGGAAGAAATGGCTGGAGGAAGGAGTTACGAGCCGGGAAGAAGTACTTGAAGGCCTGGAGGAGAACCGCGGGAAGATAGAGGAAACCGTGAGGGATTACGTGAAACAGGTTCTACAGGACGAATCTGTAGCAGACAGCCTTACCGTTTCAGAACTGCTCTTCGAGAGCTTTGCCTATTCAATCGGCCACAATATAATAGAGAACCCGGAGTTTCTGGAGGACAAGCCCTTCCTCGAGTATCCCAAGGATGCCATGGTTTTCACCTTGAACGTTGTAGGGTTTCCCGGACGTTTAAGGGAAGTGGTAGAGGGCTGAAGGTTTAAACCGGGATGTTATAGCTCCTGAAGCTGTTTTAAACCATTTCCACGAATTTCCGTCTATGGAGTATATAGGCGGTGAAACACTGGATTCTGTGGGTCTTCTCCAACCTGTGGAGAGCTATCTTGAGGCCGATACTTCAGAAGTCCCCGCGATCGAGTTAAAGGACTCGCTCTATGTTGATCTGACTGATGACGACAAACAGTCTGTCGACGAACTGGCGGAGGCAATGGCGGTTTCCGTCGTAAACGGTTTCATGGCCCACGACCACCGCAACCTTGAAGACGCAGCAGTATGGTTCATGGCCAAGGACTTCAACATGTTCGAAAACCTTCCCCCGGAAAACATCCAGCAAGCATCTACAGCCTACGTCAAAGCGCTGGATGCCAAGGATCGGCTTGAATGGTACCACCTCCCTGGAGAAAAGAGGACTGAATATTCGGAACAGGAAGATATTGACTACAGCCTGGAAGAAATTTTCGGTATGGCTCCGGGGGAAGCAACAGACCTTGGAGTGGGAGAAGTCAGCTCTCAGGATCTATGTGGGAAAGTGGAAGAACTTTCAAAGGACAATGATGGCTGGGATCACATACGCCAGCTCTTCCATAAAAGAGACCGAGCCCTGGAAGTACCAGTCGAGGGGCTTTATTCGGTTCCAGAGACGGTTTTCTGGAGGAACCACAAGACCGATAGAAACTACCTAACTGCGTGTTCAAGGGCGAGACTGGCAGAACTTTCAGCTGCAACAGGTATCAAGGATCTGGCTATGCATGCGATCGGCGAAGAGACTGAAAAGCCAAGTGACGGTAGGAAAGGCCCTACAACTATACCTCTAATATATGGTGGAGGGGTGGAACTGCATGATATCAAGGACGGGAGAATTTTGCCCATGATACCAAACGAGGTCGCGCCCTACTACCGTTCAGCGCTTATAACAAGGTTTATGGATGATTTTGATCTGGAGGATATGACGTATTTTGGGCTTTTGCAGCGTGAATGAGGTGGTGGAGACCCGAAGTATTTCTTCTATTCTTAAAACTTTCGGCGTACAATAGTCGGGTATGCGCAAGTTGAAACTGCCTGGAAGGGACGTTACACGTCCAAGACTAAACGAGAACGACGTTGAACTGATCCGGGAGGAGGGTATAGCTGGGCTGAGGGATCACGCCGAGATGATAGTCAGTGAAACGCTCGGAGATCCTGAAATAGATAAAGAGGTCCCCATGGCCGGGAACCCTGTCTACAAGGCCATGCATGCCTGTAATGCCGCCTCCCGTGAACAGCTGGAGATGTCCCACCGTATTCCTGCGGACAAGGAGTTGAACAAGGCCGATATTGCTTCTGTGGTGGATCTACTCGCCAGGTGGATAGCAAGGGAGTACAACTTCTTCATGGAGGAGAAGGACCGTAAACAGAGAAACTTGGCTGATTTTTCAGAGGAGGCCTTCAGAGCCTAGATATTCAATTACGCTGTCTTCGTCTACCTGTTCTTCCTCTCCTGTCTCCATGTCCTTGAAGGTCACCTCACCATCCTTGAGGTCTCTCTTACCGACTATAAGTACTGTTTCCGCATTGATTGAGTCGGCGTAGTCCAGCTGTTCTCCGAATCCGCGGCCGGTTAAATCGGTCTCCACGCCTAGTCCTTCCCGCCTCAACTCCCTCGCGTATTCAAGTGCGCGATCTCTGACGCTCTGGGATGCGCTCAGCACGTAAACATCTGTCTCGATCTCCTTTAGAGGCCACTGACCCTCCTTTCTCAGGAGTTCTATACTTGTGGAGTATCCGAAGGCGAAACCTACAGCGGGAACGTCCTGGTCGCCGAATAGACCTACAAGCGTGTCGTATCTTCCGCCTCCGAACAGGGCTCTTAACTCTCCTTCCGCGTCAAACGCCTCAAAGATGAGGCCGGTGTAGTAGGCGAATCCGCGGATTATCGAGAGGTCAAGCTTGCACATCTCCTCCACTCCGTATGATTCAAGTGCACGGGAAAGATCCTTCATACGGTCGACTGCATCCTGAGCGTCATCCGGAGCCTTATTCTCAAGCTCATAGATCTTTTCAGTTATACTCCCGGAGATCGAGGTAAGTTCATCCACCTCTTTCGCCGTCTCCCTATCGAGACCTTTTTCCTGTAGCTTGTCCAGGAACTCATTCCGGGTCATTTTCTCCTTGTCGTCTATCACCTCACGCATAACTTTGTCCGGGTTACCGACTTCCAGGGACTCGAGAAGCGATTCCATAAGTGAACGGTCGTTGATAAGGAACTCGACTCTATCCTCCAGGTCAAGTTTCTGGTAGATTGTTGCGGCGCATGCTATGATTTCTGCGTCAGCCTCTACGGACTCCACGCCAAATATATCTATATCTGTCTGGAAGAACTCCCTGTCACGACCTCTCTGGACTTCCTCGTATCTCCAGCGCTTCGAGGTGTCAAACCACTTGATAGGCTTCTTGAGATCCTTTCTTTCCTGGACCATTCGCGCCCTTGTAGGCGTCATCTCCGGTATCAGTGAGATTTCCCTTCCGCCTTTATCCTCGAAATTGTACATCTGATCCATCATTTCCTCTCCGGATTTAACCCGGTACAGATCTGCACGTTCAACGGATGGCGTCTTATTCTCACGGAAACCAAACTCCCTCGCGGTCTCCTCTACCGTGTCGATAAGAGCCCTCCAGGACTTCCATTCCTGGGGATAACGGTCGTAGAAGCCTTTCAGTGATTTAATTTCAGTCATTTTGATCTTCCTCCAAAACAAGTTTTCCCGGGAGGTTTAAACCCGTTTTGAAGCCCCCGAGAGATCGGTTAGAAGTAGAGCTGGAACTATCTAGAAGGTTTTTAGACTTTGTATCCGTTGTCGGAGTGAACGCATTCACCCTGCATTTCGATCACGGTAGGCTGTAATAAAGACAGGAGGCTTTTTAAACTGTCGTGGGAGAGAAGTTGGAGGTAAACTCAATAAGTAGGAGTCGCCAACCTCTAGTATGGGAGACTTTAAAGAACACGTTCTCTTCGGTTTCCTGGCCGCTGCCGTAACCGCCTACTTCTTCAAGCAGGCACTGGTGGTCGAGTTAACCGAGCTGGTGGCGGCCTCGGTAACACTTTTTGTAGGTTCGGTCCTCCCGGATATCGACAACAAGAACGCCTACGTCCATCGCTCGGTCAAGGCCTTCTCCAGCATCGCCTCCGGTATAATCGTGTTCATGGTTTTCCCCGGTTCCCCGCAGACCCGTTTTGCCGCATCAGTGGCCGCTTTACTTCTTGTCTATGCTGCTTTTACCGCCAAAAAGATCAGGCACCGGGGCTTCACCCACACGGTTTCCTTTGTGGTTTCCCTTACTTCCCTGGGTGTGATAGCCTCCGTGATTCTTTTCAGTTCAGTTATTCCTGGAATAGCCCTGGGAGTCGGTCTTTTCTCACATCTATTGCTTGATGGCGAGATCAGTCCCTGACTTCTGCAACGTCGCCAAGCGTGGCCTTCCTTGAATCAGTGTCTGTATCGCTGTAGCTGGATACCTCCGGGTTGGTGTAGAGTTCGACATCGAGCCGTTTCGACAGCTTCCCCGCCAGAGTGCTGTCCGGCTTTAGCTCCTGTTTCTCCAGCTTGCTGAGAAGAGATTTCTTCTCGTTAAGTTCATCGGAGAGTTCCTGGAGCGAGAGCTGTTCTGACTCCCTCGCCTCTTTGAGGCGTTTCCCGTAGTCGTTCGCCAGGACTTTCCGGTTCCTGGTCCTGCCTTTGCTACTCTTCTTTTTCTCTGCCTTTTTGCTGACTGTCTCACCCATTTCCGCACAGGAACTGCATGCGGAGAGCTTGGCTCCTTCGATTTTGACCCTGGTTGTAGAATCCGTTTCCTGACCGCAAAGTTCACATGATGGCATCTGGTGTCACAGAAAATTCGTCTTTGAAGTATCTCCTGTTTGCACGAAAAATTACTTCTTTCCCAGCATTTAATACCTTATGTCTCTGATCCGAGCTTTTTCATTAATAGGCCGTAGACGAAGGTTCCTACCGAAAGTCCAAGTAGGAAGATTCCTGCACCGAGAAAAAAGTTTTCTGGTGTAACTGCTGGCGCGGACTGCGAGGTAGTGTTTACCGCCTCCGTGGTCGCTGCTGAAAGCTGCTGGGCTTCCCCAGCGTCGGCGGAAGCATGCATTCCCGACGACAGTCTTTGAAGGTAACTGTAGCCAAGTATGGATATACCCGCGATGCCTGTAATCGCCGAGGAGGCTATCGAGAACCGCACCTTTCTTTCACGCCCCTTTACAATTGTTTCCGCCTTCCGCGTGGGAGAGTATACTACCCTTTTCCGGCCTTTTTCCTGGTCCCGATCCACGAGTCCCGCGGCCACGAGAGTGTCGAGATGGGATGAAACAGTGGATTTCGAGCGCCCGATATCGTCGCTTAACTGTGTCGGTGTTCTCTCTTTTTCCAGCAACTGGTTAAGTATCCTTATCCTGGTGGGCGATGAAAGCGCCTTGACCGTCCTGAAATTTAGTTCCATAAACTGGTCTTTACGGCAAGTATTTTTTTAGTCTGTGAGTTTGGTTCGGGCTCTGTCGAACAAATAACCCCTATTTTTAAAGCAACTGTCCGAATCTTTTGGGTATGCTAGAGACTTTGCGTGAACAGGTCGGTCAGAATCCTGCGGTATATGTATCGGCGACAGTGCTTCTGGTTGCTCTTGCCGCAGGGTTCATTGTTCAGGGTTTCGGAGCCAGTTCAGGTTCCGATTCTGCCTACAGGCACCAGCTTGATAGAACTGTTTCTGCGGGAGCTCCTGCAGCCCTGGAAGCTTCAAAGGATTCCGCCGATGCAGAGAGAAAAAAGATCACAACAGTGAACCTGGATCTGGAAGTTTCGGATGTCGAAACCGCGCAGGAGGATACCAAAGATATAGTCGAGAGGTACGAAGGCAGGATTGAATCTGAATCCATAAGACGGGAAAACGGTCAGGAAGGCAGGCTTACCGTCGGGGTTCCGGCCGACAACGTTTCTGCGTTCCTTGGTGAAGTAAGGGATAGATGGAAAGTTGAATCCCTGGACCGTGATACCAGGGATGTCACCGACCGTTACACCGAACTCTCGCTGGAACTGAAGAACAAGAGACAGGAACTGGACCGGCTTGAGAAGCTAGTTAACAGGACTGAAGAGGTCGATTCACTCATCAAGATTCAGGAAAGGATGGGCGAACTCCGTTCAAGGATACAGTTCCTTGAGAACCAGCTGAACGACCTTGACAGGCGTGTGGAGTATACAGAGATCAGGATTTCCTACGAGGAGCCACAACCTATTACCACAGAGTTTGAACTCAGGGAATCACTGAGAGACGGCTACCGCGGCATCTTCCAGAGCCTCAACCTCATGATCGTGGGGCTTGGCTACATCGCACCATTCCTTGTAGTTATACTGGGAATCATCTATGGAAGAAGATTCCTAAAGGAGAAACGCTGAAATGCACAAATTTTATATCTTTTACCAATGGTTTCACCATAATTCAATAACAAAAAACGTTTCACTGGAGCCCTTGAAGCTTATTTAAGGCCCGTAGGACCCATACCTATAAAAGATAAGCCCTACAATGCCTAATTGGTGAACAACCATGGCAGATGTACTGAAGAAATCCGGCGTCCGTGAAGCCGCTTCTGGCGTAAACGTTGGATCTGACTTCTACTCCGCACTTGATGACGAAGTGAAAGGACTCATCAGTGACGCAGTCGACAGAGCAGAAGCAAACGGACGCAGAACAGTCAAGGCACGAGACGTTTAAAGTCTCTCAAGCCTTCAAATTTCCCTTTTTCTCTCTTTTATTTTTGCAGACTACTCGAATACCATGAGAGTTGGCTGCTTGAGAAAATCTCT
>CAZKLW010000019.1:5564-10976 GCA_964553995.1 uncultured archaeon | reverse complement strand
GACCTCGGAATCCCCCACCTTCAGGAGATCCTGTTCTTCTACAATAGCTGCAGGATCGCGGGGCTCCTCCACTATCTCCCGGAGAACCATCTCGGCGTTCCTGTCCGATATTTTATCTTCTTCAATCAGTCCGATAATGTATGTCAGCCACCCAAGTTCAAGCCCCGCGGGATAGCTCACCTCGTTATAGTTAAGCACCTTCCTCAGGTCTCCCGTGAGAAGAGATGCCGTTATACTGGTATCGTGTCCCTCCGCCAGCTCCTCGAAGTCGTCCGCCAGCTCCGGATCAGTTATCAGGGATTCCACCTGTTTCCCGGGAAGCCCGTATTCTTCACGGAACCTTTCAAACTTCTCATGGGGAAGCTCCGGTATCCTGCTCCTTACCTCCTTCTGGAACTCCTTGCCGAGTTCCTGCCTTGTAAGGTCGGGATCGAATATGTAGCCGTAATCTTCCTCGGTCTCTTTCACCCTCAATTTCTCGGTTATCTCCATCGACCCCTTGTAGCTGCGTGTCTCCTGTTCAACTTCCCGGCCACGTTTCTTGAGCTGCCGCTGTCTTGAAACCTCGTAGCTCAACGCTTTCTCTATTCCCGCGGTACCGGTAATATTCTTGACCTCGACACGGGCGCCGCCCTCAATCGAGATGTTCGCGTCACTCTTGATCGAGAACCCTGATTCCGGGGAGTATAGTCCAAGGTATTCCAGCATCCTTGAAAGCTGCTGGAGGTAGGCGCGTGCTTCCTCAGGTGATTTAAACACTGGTTCAGTTACGATCTCGAGAAGCGGTTTCCCCGCACGGTTGTAGTCGACAAGCGTGTAGTCAGCGTCTCCCGCGGAACCACCTTTATGCTCAAGTTTCGCGGGATCCTCCTCTATATGGAGGCGGGAAATTCCCACATCAATCTCGCGGTCACCGACCTTTACACGAAACTCTCCCTGTTTCCCCACGGGAATCTCGTACTGGGTTATCTGGTAGTTCTTCGACATATCCGGATAGAAGTAGGTCTTCCTTGAGAAGAATATATCCCTGTTTATATCACATTTCAATGCCTTGGAGAGCTTGACAGCGCTCTCAAGTACTGACTCGTTCAGTCTTGGCCGCGCCCCTGGATGACCAAGGCAGACCTCGCACACCTGGGTATTGGGTTCGCCATCATCCTCATTGGGGCATCCGCAGAAAAGCTTGCTCGAAGTGTCGAGCTGTACGTGAGTTTCAAGTCCTATTTTGACATCTGCCATGGAAACGACTACTATTCAAATCCTTTTAAGTCTGTCATATGGCTCTTTCCGGCATGTAGCGTATAAATCGCTCCAGCAGTTCCACGCCTCTCCCATCCAGATTATCCTCGATACTGGAAATAGAATTGAAGCCTCGTTCCGCGTAATCAATAAGCTGTCGTTCGGTTACGTCCTGACCGTACTCCCTCATAACCTCACGTATCAGTTTGTCAGTACCTTCATCCACTTGCGGAAGATCAACTCCCAGCTGTTCCGCCGTGCTGTAATGCCATTCCTCGTATTCACCTAGTTCCTCCCATTCCTTGTCGAAGAAGTACCGGAAGAACTCCGCCGGTCTCTTTTCTGGATCATCAATCCTGTCTTCCTCTTCTTCGAGTCTCTTGTACGTGTTAATGGCAGGAAAGGTGTTCTTCCTGTTGGCTATATCCGTATCCGACTTGTTTATCTCGCGGAAGGCCTCCAGAAAGTCATCCATGCCCTGGAATGCGTAGTTGAAGTTCTCTATGTAGTCATTGAAAGCACTGTATACAGTTCCGGGCTTGGATTCCTCGCGCTTGTGTACCTTGTCCAGCACCATCTTTACGGCGGTGGCGAAGAGGAAACCTGTCTTCCCCACCGTCATCTCCTCGTAGTCGGAAACCGAGGTATCCTCGATCCTGTCCCCCTCCATCAGTTCATCGGTTCTCTGCCCCTCATTAACCTTCTCTTGAGCTGCCGTGAATGCGAACTGTGCATCTACAGGTATGCCTCTCTTCAGGGACGAGATCACGCTGGACTTGTTGGACCAGGCCTCGTGCTCGTTGCCGTCAAGTATTGAAAGCATCTCGCCGTATCTACCGTAGAAGTCCCTATTGAGAACAGGTGCGGATTCCCTGCCCCGGCGGACATCATCCTGGTCGAAATCATCATCCTGAATCAGGGTTGAAGTATGCAGGTTTTCAATAAGTGAGCCAACATAGGCTGACTCAAAGCTTATATCCCCCTTTAAAGCCCACTCAGTTATTAACGAAAGGGTGCTTCTCAGGCCTTTTCCTCCACGGAAATAGTAATCCGATATGATGGCATCAGCCGCTTCGTTCTCGTCCTTAAGTACTGAATTATCGGGATTCTCCCGGTATTCGTCAAGTTCAGCAAACAGGAGTGAAACCTCGCGGCTTCCATCATCCTGGTTATCGATGGTTACGCTGTAATCTTCCGCACCCTTGAAGGCTTTGAATATCTCTTCGTCATCTTCAAGACCGTACTTGTCCGCAAACTCCTCGAAGAAATCCTCCCCAAGCTGGGGTCTTATAATTTCGTGGTATGCAACCCTGTCAACAAGGCTGTCCTTTAGCTCGCTGTGTAAATCATGCAAATCCTCCGCGGTTTCAAGACTCATCTCCTCTATCCTGCGCCGGGACTCTTCCAGTTCCTCGCTGTAAACTCCTTCAACGTCTTCTGGAACTGGTATCTCCACCCCGGAACCATCCTTGGACTTGCCCACGTCAATTTCCTCGGGAGAAGGTTCAAGCTCGTTCATCTGTGGCCCGAGATCAGGTCTTTCATCCGGCTCAAGACTTCTCCTGACTGAATCAAAATTTGAGACGCTCATTGTTTACTACTTGATCAACAAATCTAATAAAAAGTAGAAGATGTTCTCATTCAAAAAGATTTGCGGCTTCAAGAACCTTCTTTTCCTGCCAGTGATCGCCTACAATATGTAGACCTGTGGGCATTCCCTCACTTGTCCCGTTGGGAACCGATACCATGGGAAGTCCCGCCAGGTTCGGTCCCACGGTAAGAGTGTCCATGGCGTAGACTTCAGTAGGAGACATCGACTCGGCCTCCGAGATTTTTGGCGCTACGTTCGGCATGGAGGGGGATACAAGCACATCGTAATCTTCAAATGCAGCCTTGAACTGGTCTATTATCTTCTGTCTCACCTTCGCGGCCTTCAGGTAGTACTGTTCCCTGTAACCCGCCATTCTGGTGTAAGTTCCAAGCAGTATCCTCCGCTTCGCCCCCTCACCGAAGCCTTCAGTACGGACCTCGGAAAAGTACTGGTTGAAGTCCTTCTTCTCCGGGTCGGACTCAAGCCCGTAACGCATGCCGGAAAACTTCGCCAGGTTGGTTGAAGCCTCCGCCATCGCCATTACGTAGTAGGCGGGTACAGAGTACTCACGCGAGAGCAACGGCATGTCCACTCTCTCGACCGTAGCACCCGACTCCTCCAGTTCTTCAAGGGAATCCTCGAAGTTTTCACGCACCCCGGCTTCTATTCCCTCCAGTTCCTCGTACTGCGTCGGCACACCTACCTTCAGATCACCTAGATCCTCAAGCTCAGAGTAATCCGGGACTTTCTTCATGGACGTGGTCTGATCCCGGGAATCATGACCTGCGATTACCTCAAGTCCCTTCGCGGCGCCGCAAACCGAATTCGCGAGTACACCTATCTTGTCAAGGGAGTTGGCATAATTGATGAGGCCGTACCGGGAAACTCTTCCATAGGTAGGTGTAACTCCTACAACACCGTTGTAGGCCGCGGGATTGGTTATGGAGCCTCCTGTCGACTCGCCTATAGATATCATGGGGTGGTCAACCGCTGCTACTGCCGCGGCTGCACCTCCCGAGGAACCTCCAACCACCCTTTCAGGATCATGGGGATTCCTCGGCGTTTCAAATGCACAGTTAGTAGAGAAAGTCCCAAAGCCGAACTCGTCCTGGTTGGTCTTGCCGTAGAAACGTGCGCAGGCCTCCTTCAGCCGCTTTACGATAGTTGCGTCGAAGACCGGCCGGTAGTCCTCTATTATCCTGGATCCCGCGCTTGTAACAGTTCCTTCGACACATATAGCGTCCTTGACCACGAAAGGTATACTGTTGAGTTCACCGCTATTGCTGCCCGCCTGCTCAATGCTCCGCATGAAGCCGAGCTCCTCGTTCCGGGCCTCCAGATCCTTGAGAAACGCATCGTGATCGACAGTGGCGTCGCCCTCAACCACTTCCTTTACAGTTTTCATAAACCGGTGTCAGCAAACGAATCTTAAAAATTCACTCTCTGTCACAGTCATCGACATGGAAGCTTCTCCCGCATTCCGTACAGCTCGGGAAAAGCGGGCGATAGCCCTTCCACTCCATCTCTCCACCACATTCCGGGCACCTGAGTTCAGGAGATTCTGTGGAAATCGATATCACCTGTTTCAAGATCCAGTGTGGCCACGTGGAATTCTTCGTCCTGGCCAGGAAGTCTGATACCTCCCGGATTGATCTCTATGGTGCCGGATTCCTCCTGGATCTTTTTGCTGTGGGTGTGACCCCTCAGAACGTATTCGTATTTACCCGATTCCACCAGGCCTTCCACCAGTTCTTCCTCGGTACCATGATAGACCGCGATCCTTTTGCCAGAGAACTCCAGTTCGGCAACGTTGTTGAAAAACTCGCCGAACTCCTCCACCGTTTCCTTGAGATTCCATTCTCCTTCATTGTTTCCCCGGACAGCATAAAAGTCGAAACCCGAATCGAAAAGCTCCGCGGTAAACGGAGCCACCATATCACCACAGTGGATTACAGCGTCAACGCGACCTTCGAAGAACTCAACCGCCTCGCGCACCAGATCAAGGTTGTCGTGTGTATCCGAGATTATTCCGAGTTTAATATTTACCACCCGAACTCCCTGTAGTTGAGACCTTCTTCCAGGTTTTCTATGGCTTCCCGTACATAATCCACCGTGTTATCCGGCAGATCACCCCTATTAAACCAGGAGAGATCCGCGCATTTCTCCGGCTCCCTGTTTTCTATCTCACCCTGCCATTTCTTGACCCTGAAGAAGACGTCCACATATACTCTTGAACCAGAGTTCCGATGCATAACAGTTACCGTCTCCAGATCTTCCTCCTCGACTTCGATCCCTACTTCTTCCCGGGCTTCGCGCACCATTGCGGTACGGAAGTTCTCGCCTTTATCCACGTGACCCGCGACAAGACTGTACTTGCCATCCCTGAAACCCGTATTCTTTCTCTTCAGGAGCAGTACCTCTCCATCTCTCTCCAGTATCAGATATGATGCAGAATGTGGACGGTGCCTTTCGGACATAAGCCAGAATTAATGATCAGAGCTTTAAGTCTTAAATCTTCACACGCTCGGACCTTTAAACTTCCCGTCTTCCTCGTTGTCGGTGTTACGAAATATTTGCTCGCG
>CAZKLW010000019.1:0-5554 GCA_964553995.1 uncultured archaeon | reverse complement strand
TTCCTCGACCTCATCTTCACGTGTTTCAGGTTCGACCTCTACAGGATGGAAAGCAGGTTCAATGTCTTCGGTATCAACCTCCTCAAGTTTCGAGAACATCTCCAGAACTTCATCGAAGTCTTCGGCAAACTTTTCCACTTCTTCATCATCCAGGTTCAGCCTCGAGTTTTCCGCCACCTTCCTGACTTCTTCAGAAGATACCATACTAGTTAAGAAAACAGGCTTCAACTCTTTTGAAATCGACCTGTATAAACGGTTCGTGAACAGTTCAGTGTTCAAGGCCTGTGAACAACGAAACCAGGGGATAGAGACAACATTTATAAAGGAGCCTTGGAAATGTAAGTATTAGAACATTCACGCTTGGGCGCGTGATCACAGATTCCGACTCAACTCGTTTGGGCGCGAGTTGTCTGGTTCGAATTGGGCTTCGAACCGTGTTGGGCAAATACGTTTGGGCTATTGGACTAAGTTCTAAGGTAGAATTACCTATACCGGTTTAAAAAGGTTAGGTATAACGCTGCCAGAAAAGGTTGATCCCAAAATGGAATCGATAATCGACAACAGCACTGCAAACGCCAATCAAAACCCTGAACAGACACAGAGCCAGAACAGTGCTCAGAACTTCGACGATGTAAAAGATGCTAAGATAGTGGTTGTGGGTGTAGGTGGTGCCGGAAACAACCAGATCACCCGCATCCAGAACAAGGACATCCAGGGCGCGGAAACAGTAGCGATCAATACGGATAAGCAGCACCTGGAGATCTCAAGCGCGGACAGGAAAGTACTGGTCGGCAGAGACCTGACGAAAGGTCTTGGAGCCGGAGGACATCCACAGCAGGGAGAGAGAGCAGCAGAAGAGAACCGTGCAGAGCTACGCTCGCTATTCAGGGACGCAGACATGGTATTCCTCACCTGCGGAATGGGTGGAGGAACCGGGACAGGAGCAACTCCTGTTCTCGCAGAGATTGCACAGAAAGAAGACTGCATAGTTATCGGAACAGTTACAATGCCCTTCGAGATCGAAGGCGCGAGAATGAGCAAGGCAGAGGAAGGACTCTACGAACTAAGGCAGCACGTCGACACCGCGATCGTGATAGAAAACGACAGGCTGCTTGATATCGCGGGCGACATGCCGCTCGACCAGGCATTTGGAGTCGCGGACGAGCTCATAACAACGATGATCAAGGGAGTTACAGAAACCATCTCCCGGCCAAGCCTCGTCAACCTGGACTATGCGGATGTCCAGACAATAATGAACGAGGGCGGAGTCGCAGTCGTAGGATACGGAGAGAGCGATACCAATAACAAGGGAGAGGAAGCAATCCACGAGGCATTAAGCAATCCGCTACTCGAGGTGGAATTTGAAGGAGCGAACGGAGCTCTCATCCACGTTGCCGGAGGACAGGATCTCACGCTCAACGAAATCAACGACGTGGGAAAGACAGTACAGAAGAGGCTCGATCCTCAGGCACAGGTTATCTGGGGAGCACGCGTAAAAGAAGAGCTTGAAGGAAAAGTACAGGTCATCTCGATAGTCACTGGAGTAAAATCACCCTACGTACTCGGGGAAGTAGAGGAAGAAGAAACTACGGTATCAGGAAACGTCAACGACCTGGGTATAGAGGTCATGGAGCAGTAAAAACGATATTAGCAGGAGGAAGGTCTTCCAGACCACAACTTAACACTCCCTTCCCCCCAAGGTCTGGAAGCCTTCCCTCGGCTTCACCTTATCATATTTCCACCGGCAGGCCCCGACAACCCCCAGGAGGCTGGGGAAAAAATAACCTCCAGCCTCCTACGAAACACTCCCCTCCCCCCTCTTGACGGGGCCCGCCGTTTTTCTCTTTATCTCTTCACACCGAAAAACCTATAATGGCGGAAAGGAAATGGAGTTCGTGAAGAGGACCTCATTCTATCTCTCAGTTACGGGCGCCGTGCTGCTGGCACTGGTCTCGGCTTCAGTACTGACTACAGAACTTGCTTACAAAGCGCTTCTAGCCGCTGCATTAGGATTCACAGCATTCCTATTGATGAAGTACGCGGATCGAAGCTCCCGGAAGACAGGTCGTGACGACAGGATGAAGACCACCTTCATATCAGCCTCTATACTCTACGAGTTGCTGCTTTTCCTTGGAGTTGCTTCAACAGCCGTTATAACAGAGAATCCCGAGATAGGTTTCATAGCACTGGCAGGTATAGCGCTCGCGGAGTCACTGGATCTTGAACTCACACAGCAGCTCAAGTCTACTGTATCGCAGGACCTGGGGAGGAACGCAAGAGTTCTCGTGCTTGTTGCTTCAACGGCGGCTTACCATTTCCAGCCCTACTACCTGTTCTACGGTGTAGCACTCGTATTTCTGATTGCCGCATACGACTCGTTACGGTTGATCCATCAGATCCGGGAAGAACTCTAGGCTAGTACTGATTGCCGGTCTGGATTTCCTCTTCAATCCCGGTGTTCTGGTTATATTCTTGTTCGGGGTCCTGCCCATCAACGTCAGGATCCGTTAAACGATGAAGTAAACCATCTTCAGATTCCAGAAGGCGTTCAAAAACTGTCATTCCTGTTGTATATATCGCCTCCTCAACTATTTAATTATTGGCTGAACCTCTTTTCCCATGAAGGCTCCAATCTGTAACATATGCCTGAAGAGCGATCAGCTCTGCTCGGCATGTCAGGACAAGCTCGATGAAGACAAAATCTCTGAGACTGATATAGAAATATCCCGTATACTGCAGGATCTCAGCGAGGAGTACGGTTCTCTCAGGGACTCGGAGATCAAGAGGATTTACGATGCGGAGCGGGTAGTGGTTATAGTTACCGCTGAAGGAGATGGAGCAAAAGTGGTTGGACGCCAGGGAGACATAGTGAAGGCTGTAGCCGAAAAGATAGACAAGTCTATAAGAGTCGTGGAAGCTGCTGAAGACGACCGAGAGGTCATCAAGGGGCTTCTATCTCCAGGAGAGATAGAATCAATCAACACTGTCTTCAAGCCCGAAGGGCAGGAAAAAAAGATCGTTGTAGACGAGGAATACGAGGACAAGATCAACCTATCGAGGGAAGAGTTCGAAGAACTTATCTCCGCTATAACGGGAACTGAATACAACCTGAGCTTCGAGTAGGTTACAGCCCTTCTCTTCTACAGGATTATTAAGAAGTTCAGGCCGAAAGCTACTGTATGCCAACAGAAAAACAAAAGAAGTACGTGGTCGTCATCGACCAGGACAAGATTGAACCTGACCTGGCGAGGGAGACCGTCATCAATTTTGACCCTCTTAACCGCTCGGGCAAGGAAGGCGGCTTCTACATCGACGAGAACGAGGAGCTCCACATCGAGGAAGACGATGTCATGGAGGCCCACAGGATGGCGATCAAGAAGTATCCCTACGAAAACGCCATAAAGATGGTGCAGCTCCCCCACGAGGAAGGAGAGAAGGTCCACCAGTTCTCAAGCAACAGCTTCAGGCTCTACGGGCTTCCCATACCCGAGGCCGGACGCGTTGTAGGAATCCTGGGAGAGAACGGGATTGGTAAGACGACCGCGCTCGAGATACTCGCGGGAAAGATAAAGCCCAACCTTGGGCGCTACGGGGAAGAACCGGACTGGAAAGAGATCAAGAAGAAATACAGGGGCACAGGATTACAGGGCCACATAGAAAAACTGGCATCGGGTGACGTAAACGCTGCTTTCAAGCCACAGAAGGTCGAGGCAATACCTGAAGTATACGACGGAAATGTCAGAGATCTACTTGAAGAAAACCGTGAAAGACTATCAGTTGAAGAAGTCGCGGATAGGCTTGATATAGAAAAGCTGCTTGACCGGGAGCTCGGACAACTTTCGGGGGGAGAACTCCAGAGAGTGGCGATAGCCTCAACGCTCCTCAAGGATCGGGACATCTACATGATCGACGAACCCTCAAGCTTCCTAGATGTCAGTCAACGTTTACGGGTCGGGAGAGAAATAAGGAAGCTGGGTCAGGAAAGACCTGTCTTAGTGGTAGAACACGACCTCGCGACTCTGGACCTGGTCGCTGACTCCATCCACATCTTTTACGGAGATCCCGGCAGCTACGGGATGGTTTCCAACCGCCTGAGTTCGAAGGAAGGAATCAACCAGTTCCTGGACGGGCACGTGCCGAGCCACAACCTCCGTATACGTGACGAACCAATAAAGTTCGACCGCAGCAAACGTTCAAGGGTCGAGCAACATGATCCTGTTCTTGATTATCCCTCATTCACGAAAGACTTCGGCGAGGGAGAATTTTCACTGGAGACGTCACCAGGAACCTTACATGAAGAAGAGATTCTCGCAATTTTCGGAGAGAACGGGCTTGGAAAGACCGTTTTCGCAAAGATGCTTGCGGGAGCCATCCCGCCGGACAGCGGTGAATCACCAGAAATACCGATCTCCTACAAGCCACAGTACATCGAGGCCCGGGATGAAACCGTGGAGGAAGCGCTCCAGAAGCACGTGGATCCGGAATCCAAGAAGTTCAGGACCAGAATTGCAGAGCCTCTTTCAATTGAACCCCTGTACGAGCAGAACCTTGAAGAAGTATCTGGAGGGGAACTCCAGCGCGTCGCCGTCGCAATCACACTGTCACGGAATGCCGAGGTCTACCTGCTGGACGAACCGTCGGCGTACCTCGATGTTGACGCCAGGGTAGAACTCGCACGGACCCTGAAAAGGTTCGCCCGGAAGACCGGGAAACCTCTGCTGGTAATAGACCACGACCTGATGCTCCTGGACTACATCTCTGACCGTGGAGTTGTCTTCACTGGCGAACCCGGTGCGAAAGGCAGAAGCTCGGAACCGGAGAAGATTTCCCAGGCTCTCAACAGCTTCCTCAAACAGGTCGAGATCACCTACCGGAAGGACCCGGAAAGCGGGAGGCCACGGGCTAACAAGCCCGGTTCCCAGAAAGACCGGGAGCAGAGGGAGCGGGACGAATACTATGAACAGTGATCGTGATGGCTGAAGAGATACCGGTTTCAAAAGTTATTGTAAGAAATACTGATAACGAGTTCCTGCTTGTAAAGGATTCGGATACCGGAAAATGGGAGCTGCCCGGAGGGAAGATAGAGGCCGAAGAGAACCGTTTCCAGGCTGCAAAGAGAGAAGTGGAAACCGAGACCAGCTTGAAGCTTGACCAGCTCGAAGACGTGGTAAGGCTTGAGATTGAGTCGGATGAAACCATCAACTGTTTCATTCTATACTCAAACAGCTTCTCCGGTGAAATCGATACAGGCGAAGAAATCGAAGGATTCAGGTGGGTGGAGGCTGACAGGGTCAGGAAAATTGAATGGCACCAGGACTCCTCCTACAACATCGTACCCATGGTTTATCTCGACGAATACCTTGAATCAGAGGTAGATTACAGCAACAGCGGCGAGGAGATAAATGTAGTAAAACTCCTTATCAGGAACAATGAGGGAAAGTTCTTGGCCGTCCAGAAGACGCCGGAGGACAAGATAACCTCGGGCGAAAAATACACTCTCTACGGCCGGATGGCGGGCAAATGGGAGCTACCCGGTGGACGTTTCAAGGGAGCG
>CAZKLW010000018.1:10322-11347 GCA_964553995.1 uncultured archaeon | reverse complement strand
CGACACATCCTCGCAATCATTCGATGTCACCGTTACTTATGACGACAAAGGTTCTTCCACCACTATAGAGGCGGACAACTGTGGTGGTACGTCAACAACTTACTCTTGCCTCACCAGTGGAGACTCCAACGGCTGCACCATGACATCGAGTGATGAGTATACTTCCGGTGGCTCGAATAGTTATAATGACGGTTTCACCTCTGAGGATGTGACTTACTACTACGAAATTATCGATCTAAAGACCTCGCAGATATTCGATACCAATCCCGGTGAGAACCCTCATAGTACATCTGTGGAGAAGGCGCTTTTCAATGGAGACACCTTCAAAAGCAGTAATAGCTGGAATAGCAGTGATACAACAAGTAACTCGTTTGGCGGTGAAGGCTACTTTTCCTGGGTAAAATCCCATGACAATAAGAACCAAGGTAACGATCCCGCTATATCTCTCTCACAGTTCACGGTAAAGGTAGGTGGAAGCGATGATTTCATTTCCAAACGGGACAATTACCGGACCTACGATGCTGATGGGAAGGACGGCCAGGGAGACGGCTTTATAGCTATAGACGACGGCAGCATCGTGGGCTCTACCAATAACTTCCTTGACGAGGAGACCGGTGACTCCTCCAGTTTTGTGGATACAGGCGATATATCCGATCACCTGTCGATCTCCTGCCCGGGTTCCCATACCAAGTGCGTGGCGAGCGTCGATGTTAACCTGACCAACCTGAACGAGTGGTCAAGCACCTCGCCGGGCGACGGCATCGGTTTCCACTTTGAAACAGGGAATCCGCACCACCTTGACGAGTCACTGGGAGTCTGCATGATGTACAAGGAGTTAGGCGGTGGCGGTGTAACATGTCAGTACGATGACGGTGGTCCGACCCCGAGTGAATGTGGAGCAGTAGGGGACGAACCCGGCGAGTGGTGGGGCTACATGAAAGGACCGGAAGTCGATGAATCAGAAATCGGTGACAGTGCAGAGCAGATGTGTATAACGGATAAGGATCAGTGTGTGAGAAATGGAT
>CAZKLW010000018.1:0-10312 GCA_964553995.1 uncultured archaeon | reverse complement strand
TATACCGGGGATATCTCTTCCGACGGCTCGACCTCTGAATTCGAAAAAGGCGGTGCCTCTCCCGACTGGGAAGCCTGCCTGAATATCGACGATGATATTGGTGGGGAGTGGCATGACCTCGACAACGAAACAATAAATGGCTACCTCAACGGTGATGGAGACCACCTGATAACCGGCGGCGACTCCTCTGATCCTCACGACATCGCATACTACTACCATACAAAACCTAATCCGCAGCACTCGACCTACAACCCTGAGGGAGGGAACTCCGGAGTAGCGCTTGAAGACAACTGCGGCCCCGCCCTTTTTGGATGTGACGAGGCCGGCTCCACCACGAATGGAAAGTCAGGACTGTTTTATTCCAACTTCGTGGAGAACGATACGGATGAGGACTACCATCCCCAGAGCGAGAACACCGATGTTTCCGACCCAACCTTCCGGGGGCACTTCAACAAGCTGAAGGACGACTCGGACCAGCTGGAAGGCGAGATGGACTCCAGCGGTTCCGACACCAGTAACTACGACGCGAGTTTCGCAGCGGGCAACATCGATATCTGGACCGACTCCGATGGTGGAGCAAGCGAGGCCGACCAGTGGGCCATAAGCGACAACCTGTCATCAAGCGTTTCCAACCGCGGGAACGTCTACGCCGCGGGCAACGTCTACTACAGGAACCCGGCAAACGCACGTTCCGATATCGACGAGGACCCGGTCTCCAAGACGGAGAAGGTGTTCGGCAACTCTTTCGCCGATGTCGCCTCCACATCATTCACAACTTCGGAAGGTCATTCGGTGGATAAAGGCGACGGCGTATGGGTGGATCCGGACGTCATAAAAGCGAACTGGAGCAGTTACCAGCACGAGAACTTCTGGCCTTCTGGTTCCGATGGATGGACCGCGAAGCTGAAATGGAAGATCGATATTACAGGTCCGGATTCCGGACTTGGGTTTACGACTCCCGATTCAGGCTACAGTTTCAGGGACGGTGGAAGAATAGTGTGGGGCAACATCTACTGGGAAGGAGAGAACGACGATGATGACAACGATAACGATGGCATGACAAACGAGGTTCCTGGAGATAACGAGGCCAGCAGAGACTGGGAAGGCGTTACCCCTTCCAATCCTGTTGGGGAGACCACGACCCTCCTTGAACCGCCGATGTGCGGGGACGATACAAACGAGTACCTGCTTGAAGAGCTCGGCGAGTCCAAGAATCCAGGTTTCTTCGATGGACAGTACGCTTGCGCCGACCAACAGAATGCCTGCGTCGACTTTAGCGGCGCTGCGAAGGTAGTTGACAGCGGCGAGTACAGGAACGTCGAGGAGCCTGACGAGGGCGTTGACCGGCTCAAGGTCGATGAAGAGTTCTGCAGGGTCAAGGATGGAGATGATGTCGCGAAGTGGTGGGACCAGGACTACGGCGACCTTAATGGTGATGGCGTCCAGGACACCTGTCGTGTGAACACTCTCTACGGACCGGAAGGTGTAAGATGGATGGATGAAAGCTATGTTAACGACGACCCTCACGCGGTTACAGGAGGAATCGACGATGACTGGAACAAGTACCTGAGAGACGAATGGGAGGACGGCGATGTAACAGGTAACGTTACCTCGAAACCGGACCAGTCTTCCTGGGACTTCTCAGAAGAATCGCCGGTTGACACAGGCTCACCGAATAGAACTATAGCCACCACGGGCTTCTGCGCGGGAGACGATACCGCGGAATATCTCGTGACGCAGGACTGTAACACCAACCTCTGCAGGAGTGACAAATCGATCCAGGGTGTCGCCAGAAATCCTGGTTACTGCGTACTCGACGGCAGCGACCTTCCCGTTAGCGATCCCGCCGACGACAAAAGAAAGCTGTACGCTCCGGGAGAAAAGGTCGAGCTCTCGGTTAGAGGAGGCACATCGATCTCGTGTTTCCGGGGAACCTGGTACGAGAAATGGCCTGTCGTCTTCAAGCAGGACAGTACCGATGTCGAGTTCGGTCAGGAGAAAAGGCTGCGGTTCTCCGTTATCAATGTCAAGTCCTCGCCTGTAACATTTGAAGTTGAACTGCTTGAGGGAACCTCGGATCCCCACGTGTCACAGTTCGTGAGAGATTTCGGTCCTACGGAAGGCGACTCATTTACAACTACCGTTGCGGGAGAGGATTCGGAAGAGTTCCAGCTGACAGTCTACGGCGGGAACTCCGAGGTTGATGGAAGCAAGTCCGGTGGCGGAGACCTGAGGGTGCAGGCCTCCGCGGTAGACGATCCAAGCTACTCGGGAGAGGACAGGATGTTCGTGGACATACTTGAGAAGGGGGAGACGGAGGAAACAGGAGAACCAAAGAATGTCCCTGGAATAGGCATGATCCAGCTCGTCTTTATTTTACTGGCTTCGGCGCTGCTGTTCTACACCCAGAGTTAAATCTTTTCCCTAGCTGTTTAACTGTATGATAGGAACCGTAGTTGCGAGGGATGAAACACCGAACAGCGGCGAGTTCTACTTCGTGTTTGAGGAAGGTGTAAGCAAGGGATCATTTGTCGAGTACGATGGATCTGGAAAAGTCATCGCCCGCGTATCCGAAGTCTACAGCTCCAACGACTACTTCGAGAACGCCGAAAGCGTATCCGAGGCCATGAAGAGCGGGGAAGCGGTAGATGAAAAGTTTCCCGTGGATGAATGGGAAGTCTCACTCGGGAAGGCCAGGATCATGGGAAAGTTCTCCGGTGAAAGAATCCAGAGGGTTGACTCCGCGCCGTCTCCAGGAACCACCATCGAGGAAGCTGATCCCGTCCGCGTGGAAAAATTCATCGGGCTTGAAGAGGACGGTATAGATCTCGGGATGATCCAGCACCAGGACGTGAAGGCAAGGTTCGATCTTACCGATACTCTACAGAAACATTTCGCGATACTCGCCCAGTCAGGAGCGGGAAAGTCCTACACCGCTTCAGTCCTTCTCGAAGAGCTGATGGATCGAGAGGATGCACCCGCCGTGATCGCGGTAGATCCACACGGCGACTACACCTGTTTCGCGGAGGACGAGAACTACATGAAGGATGTGAAGGTGTTCGGGAACGACGAGATCTCGATAGCCGCGAGCAATTTAAGCGCGGACCGGGTAGCTATGTTCTTCCCTGGAATGTCCTCCGTCCAGCGTCAGGAGCTTTCCCAGATCTTCTCCCGATTAAAGAGGGGGGAGAACACCGATTTCGGGCTTGAAACGGTGATCGAGAGAGTGGAGGCCAAGGAGATGAACGAGAAATCAAAGTACTCGCTTCTGAGGAAACTCAACCAGTTGAGGTCGATGGACATCTTCGGGAAGAGCGACTCGCCCTCGAGGAACGAGCTTGAACCCGGTGAGCTCACGATAATAGATCTCAGTGAAGTCATCAACCACCAGAAGAAACAGATAATAGTGGCGTACTTCGGCCAGAGGTTTTTCCATCTGAGGAGACAGGGTTCGATACCTCCGTTTCTCTATCTTGTCGAAGAGGCCCACAACTTTGCACCGGGGGAGAAGCCCGCGCCCTCGAAAGGCGTTATAGAGAAGATCGCCCGGGAGGGACGCAAGTTCCACGCTTCTTTAGGACTCATCTCCCAGAGACCGGTAAGACTTTCCACGACGGCGCTTTCACAGTGCAACACCAAACTGGTTATGCGCGTGACTAATCCAAACGACCTCGAGCACATCTCACAGTCGTCCGAGGGTATCACGAGCGATGTGAGAGGGCAGATCCCCGGGCTTAAAACGGGTGAAGCCATAGTCATGGGTGAAGCAGTTAACTACCCTACCTTCATCGATGTCAGGGAGAGAAGATCGAAGGAGTCAAAGGCTGGTGAAGGTCTTGAAGACGCCATAAAAGACTGGAAGGAAGAAGAACGGCGGGAAGAAAAGGACGCCGAGGCTTTCATGTAGCGAAGCTTACTTCATTTTTGGGCCCCTAAATAAGGATGTGAGAGACTACAGAAACCCGAGACAGAAGAGATTAGACGATATTTTCTATGCCCAGGTAAGGAGTGTCGGGCCAGAGTTCGATATGCTCGGGAAGAATATAGCTTACAGGCGTGGAAGCACAGGCTCAGTAGATATACTCCGGCTGGACATGGACCGCCAGAGAGCAGATTTCATGGATATCGGGGACCGGCCATTAGATAAGCTGCCTGCCTATGAATCTCTTGCCTCCAGACTCCAGAATCTGGATGAGGAGTGGGATTACTCGGTACAGAAGGTTCCTGCAGGAGTCCTCGAGGATAGCCCTGAACTTTCAGGAAATCTCTACTACCGGGACGAAGACGAATGGAAGCTCCGTACATCCCTGTTCGAAGATTTTTCGCTTGAGGTATTTGGACACGATATACTGGAATCAGGGCAACGGGTGGACGCAGCTGCACTAGCTTTATAAACTGGCAGGAGAGTTCTAATCCATGGGGGTAAGGAGGCTTAATTCAAAATCTGTTTCTTCCACATTTTCGCTTAGGTACGACTAAGTATGTCAGGGTCTGCCATCGAGGGCGGACCCGTCACGCGGAACTCTCGCAACCCCCTTCTTGATCTGGAAGATAGCAGGAGCTACCACCAGCTCGCGGTCGATGCGATAGTACAGTACAATCTTGCGCAGTACGACAGTACGGGAGTTGACCTGATCCTGAAGGAAGTTCCCTACAAGTATACCCTGTCAAATTCTCCGGAAGAGTCCGACCACCTGATCTCCCATGAAAAAGGCGAGTTTGATGTAGCGCTGGTTGATATTGACAACAGTATAGTCCGGTATATAGAAGTGAAATCAACGGAGAAACGTGTGGAAAGGGCCGAGAAGCAGCTTAAACGCTGTGAGGAATCATTCAGGAACGCAAGAGATATTGTACCAGGCTTTGACTGGGAGATGATGGGTACCGTTGTTTTGGCGACCAACATAGATGAGGACTACTTGCTGCCCGAGGAATTTGATGACGGTAGCTACTACTGTTCGGCAGACTCGGCTCTAAAGGCTCTGGAATCCGAGGATTTCGATGAACTCTCGGAACATATTTTCGATGAGGAGCTCTCTCTTCGACGTGATAGATTTATGGAGCCTTTCGAAAGGGAAAAAGTGGAGAGACTGCTGGAAGAACCTAGTTGACCTCCTCTACTTTCGTCAAACCGGTCTCCGTGTTCTTCTTCTCGAACTGGTAGAGTTTTCCTGTTGCCGCCGCTTCAAGTGCGGGATCGTGGGTGACGACGAACAGCTGGTCGATGAGGTCGGAAGTCCGTTCACGGAGAGTCTCCGCGAGTTCTTCGACGGCGGAAGAGTCCAGGTTGTGCGTCGGCTCGTCAAGTATAAGCACCTGTATCCTGGGTGAAAGCACGAAGGTCAGGGCGAGCCTCATGACGAGCGCGGCTGAATGGCGTTCGCCCCCCGATACTTCCTGGGTGCCGATCCAGTTGTTCTCCGAGTCAAGTAACTCAAGCAGGTAGCCCTCTCCCGCGTTCAGCCGGATCGAGTAGTAGTCGTCGTAGGGATAGACCTGGGACCAGATCCTGTCCATAAGGTTGTTCAGCCTCTCCACAAAGGTTTCCCGGAGCGATACCTGTGTGTTCTCAAGCGCGTTCCGGTAGTCATGTATGTAGTCAAGTCTTCCGTCCAGCGATTCAAGTTCGTCTTCGAGATCCTCCTGTTTCTCGATCTGGTTCTCTAGCTGCTGGTGGCGTTTCTCCTTCTCCTCGATCAGTTCCTGGATGGAGGACAGTCTTTCCCGCGTCCCTGAACGTTCCTCCCTGAGCTCCGAGAGCTCTTCACGGAGTTCCTTCAGCCGGTCTTCCTCGAAACTTTTTTCGTCTCTCTCCTGTTCAGCCTCCTCCAGTTTCTCCCGTATATGTTCGAGCTTTTCCTCGAACTCGGCAGCTTTTTCAGCCGCCTCAAGCTTTTCAAGACGGTCCTCCAGCTTCTCTGCTTTGCCGGGTGAGAATTCTTCTTCGAGCTTTTCCAGTCGCTCCTCTTTTTCGGCTATACTGGATCTGACCTCTTCGAGTCTTTCCCGGGTTTCCTCGAGTCTTTCCCGTGAATCCTTCAGCTGTAAAAGCTCATCTCTCCTGTCTTCAAGCTCTTCTTTCTCTTCCAGCTTCTCTTCCAGTTGCCGCCTCAACTTGTTCTCTTTCTGTTTGAGCTTCTTTATCTCCTGCGTTCTTTCCTCGAGCAACTCCTCCCGGTGTTCCTCGTCGAGCTCCTTTCCACAGGTGGGACAGTCCCCGTCCAGTTCCTTCAGTTGCGCCACGCTCTCCTCCAGGTCAGTTCTCCGGGCGTAGAGACGGTTGCCTTTCTCCTTTATCGACTCGGTTTCTTCCACGACTTCTTCGAGTTTCTCCTCGACTTCCTCGAACTCCTTGAACCTTTCCGACTTTTCCCCGAGTTCTTCTTTTTTCTCCTCAAGTCCTTCCTGTTCGTCCTCGAGATGTTCGATATCCCGTTCCAGCTCTTCAATTTCCTCCCGGGTTTCCTCCAGGTTTTCCAGTTCTTCCTCGACCTCTTCGCGTTTTTCACCGGGATTTTCGATGTCAGGTGCGTCCAGCTCCTGCTTCCGTTCCTCCAGGGATTCGCGGCGGGTCTCTAGCTTTGTTATCTTTTTCTCCAGTTCCTCGTATTCCTCCTTTTCCTCCTCCAGTTCTTCTCTTGCCTCATCCTTCTGTTCTATGCTGTTTTCCAGTTCCTCGATCTTCTCCTCGAGCTCTTCCTTCTCTTCACGGCTCTCCTCGATATCGGTTTCAAGCTCTTCAAGCTCCTTTTCGTCGAGTTCTTCCTTGAGTTCGGAGAGTTCATCCTGTTTTCTTTCATAATCTCGCTTTAACTGGTTCTGCACCTTCACCGCGGTCTGGCGAGCCGATTCAAACCTGTCCAGTTCCAGCAGCTCATCGATCCGTTCCTTGCGGTCTCCCGGCCTCATCTCCAGAAATAGGTCGAGCCGGTTCTGTTCGGAGTAGACTGCCCGGGAAAAGGATTTGAAGTTCATTCCAAGGCGTTTCTCCACCTGCTCCGTTACCTCTTCAGTTGAAGGAGCCTCGATTAACTCTCCGGACTTCCGGAGCTCGGATCTCTTTGTTCCCGAGCCTCTCTCGATTGTCCTCTCGACCGCGAAGCTTTCACCGTCGACCTGGAACTCCACCTCCACGGTTGCTTCCGACGCAGTGTCGGGTGTCCTCCTGATGACATCGTCCAGCGTGATCTCCCGGGAGTTCAGTTTCGGGGTAGTCCCGTAGAGCGCGAAGGTAATGGCTTCAAGTACAGAGGATTTCCCGGAACCCATGGTGCCTATAAGCGCGTTTACTCCCCTGGAAAACTCCAGTTCAGTCTCATGGTGGGACTTCCAGTTCTCCAGTTTGACGGATTCAATCATTCTTCCGCCTCCTTCAGGAGCTTTGCGGCTTCAGAGGCATTGCCGTTTTCAAGCAACTGGAAGAACTCGTCGCCGTCGATTCCAATGTCGTGGTCGAGACTGTCCTCCAGAATTTTCTTCCCCTCCTCCAGGGCGTGGATCTCACCCTTCATCTCTCCACCTCCCGTCTCCTCTATCTTTATAGACGAGTTCACGTTCAGGAACATCCGGTCGCGGAACTGCTGTTTTAGCTCCCGGGCGTTTATCCTTCCCGATGTCTTCCCCGTTATCTTGAGGTTCACTAGAGGTTTTTCGCCTTCGATCTCCCTGAGTTTCTCAGCCGCTCTTTCACGTATCTCGTTCCAGGGTTCATCGTCGACCTCCATCTCAAGGTAATGTACTTCCCGGGGAGAATCCAGCTCCACGAACTCCAGCTCTTCTCTTTCGGTGTCGAGCCTGAGGAAGCCCTTGCTCTTCTCCGCCTCTATCTTCCGCATCTGGGTCGTTACCGTTGATCCAGGGAAGACAAGTGGTTTTTCCCCGTTGCCCGGAAACCGGTCGATATTGTACCAGTGGATGTGACCGTCAACGATAAGATCGAAACCTTCCGGCAGCGACTCCAGGGTCAAGTGGTCTCCATCACCGGTATATACGAAGCCCTCTATCGACTGGTGGAGCACCAGAATATTGAAGGCACCGGGAACCGGCTCAGGAGAGAACTTTTCGAGCACCTTCGGCGCGTATTTTTCGGGCACCCCGGACATGCCGTGGACCGCAACTTTCTCGTCGTTCTTCTCGAATACTATCCTGTCGTTATGTAGATGGTGGAGATGCCCCGTGTTCGCCATGAGCTCTATGGGGTTGGTGTAGCTGCTAGGTCTCCTCTCGTGTGTTCCGTGGATCGCGACCACCGGGATTCCCGAGCCGTGCATCCCGAGTTCCTGGTCAGTTTCCACTTTTCTCTCGCCATCCATGGGTATCGAGAGGATTTCCGCCGCCCTGTCAAGCACCTCCTGCTTTGGAATCTTCCGGTCGAAGATGTCGCCGGGCAGAACGATAACATCGGCGTCTTTTGCTTTCTCGAAAGCCTCGCGTGCGTTTTCAAAGGGATCCCCGCCTCTTTCTTCCCCCCACTTGTACCCGAAATGGGTGTCGCTTATGATCGCTACCTTCATCTGGAAAAGTAAAGGTATCAAAAACTTTTATCGTTCGAGTACTATTCCAGAGCTCAACCTCTGGGCGGCTTTGTTTCCCTCGTCAGGGAGAACGTATGCATCTTCAAACCTGACAAGTACTGACTTTACCCTGGTGAAGTTCTCCGCTTCTTCTACCTCGGGTTCAAAGATGAAGCCCGGCACATACTTCAGGTTGTACCTCTCGATAAGTTCCTGACCGCGCTCGCTCCGGTAGTCAACCTCGGTGTAACGGGTATTGAACAGTCTGTCCGTTGCGGTCCTGAATCTTTCATATGAGCAGTTGTCACAAGTTACCACTGTTACCTCTACGGGAACTCCGGGGTCAAGCGACTGGTAGTAGCTGAAACCTCCAAACGCGAGCAGCGCCACTAGTAGGCCCACGAGGAACCCGTAACCGAATGAGGAGAATGAGTCCGGTCGAAGCCGTGATACCTGGCTCCTGAAGTCTTCCAGATCCACACCTTTTTCAGGGACGAGATCCAGGATGGACGAGGAACCGTGTTCGAGCCGGGAATGCTCCTCAAGTATCTCCCTGGTTCCGAACTTCTTCCCGCACTCCGGGCACTCGTGGATCTCTTTTTCAGGCATAGAAAAGGTTGCGGCTCCGCCATTAAAACAAGTTTTGCGTCCAGTAAGAATGTTTTTAAATTCTCCTTACTTTATGTTATATTGTAAGGTGAAAACGTGCTTGAAGAAGACGCAAAGTTAACCGGAAAAGGCCAGGTGACGATACCAAAGAGTATACGGGAGAAGCTGGGACTGGATAAGGGCTCGAAGGTGTCTTTCCGCGTTAGAAACGGCGAGGCCGTGATGGTTCCGAAATCCGAAAACCCGGTGGAGGAACTCCGGAAGCTGAGGGAGAAGATAAGTTTCTCCGACCAGGAGATAGAGTACATGATCAGGGATTCAAAGGAGACGTGGAGCAGCCATAAATGATCTTTCTGGACTCATGGATATGGATAGAGTTTTTCGCGGAGAGCAGTAAGGCGGAGGCAGCAGAGGAGCTGATACTTTCCATAGATGAGAAAGGAGGCGTTGTAACTCCCACAGTCCTTATGGAGGTCCGATACAGGCTGACCAACAAGGCTTCTGAAGCTGAATCTGAAAAGGCAGTTTCTTTTATAAGAGATGTTGAAGGTCTTGAGGTTCTGCCAGTGACAACCGAGGTGGGTCTCTACGCTGCCGATATCAGGCAGAAATATTACAGAAGAGGCGACTGTGAACTTTCGTACGCGGACGCCATACACCTGGCAACAGCCGCCCTGGCGGGCTGTGAAAAGCTTTACTCTGGCGATTCAGACTTTGAAGAAGTGGACGAGATCGAGACTAGGATAATCTGAGGTTTAGTGCAGTTTCCCGCCCTCGGGAACATCTTTTTCGGGTGTGACAAGCACGGGATGACCGTCTTCATCGGGAACGCCTACTGTCAGGGCTTTTGAAACAAAGCCCGCGATATTTACCTCTCCCAGATTGACTGCGCAAAGCACTTGTTCGCCTTCAAGATCCTCCACAGAATGGTTGTAGAGCAGCTGTGCCGCTGATTGAATCTCTCGATTCCCGGTGTCGATCCAGAGCTTTACCAGTTTCGGCTTCCTTGCCTCTTCAAAGGCCTCGGCCTCTACAACTCGGCCGACCACTATATCCACATCGAAGGGCGATTCAGCCATGGTCCCGGGTGTCCAGCAAACCTTGAAATAGCTAACGTCGACAGTGTTTCCGTGAGGTAAATGTCCCAGGAACTTGGAATCACGGCGGACAAGCAGAAGAATCCCTCGGAA
>CAZKLW010000017.1:10809-11376 GCA_964553995.1 uncultured archaeon | reverse complement strand
TGTGCGGTGCCGACAATGGTCACTTTCTTCCCGTCGAACTCCACTTCCCGCCTCATTAATTTCTCCTGTGTCCTGTATAATAATAAAACCGGCTTTAAAAACAGGTTTGACCAATTAGAACTCATGAGGAGAATTGCTCTCGCCCTGGTGCTCGTGTTCGTCTTCTCCGCTGCGGCACACACCGATCATTCAGGGGGACTTCCAGAGGTCAAGGCGACACCAGGCAGCTTCGGTTACGGACTTATGCAGGCCCAGGAAGCCGTCAGCATGACGCTCACTTTTGACCAGGAGAAAAAGGCGGAGAAACGACTAAAGTTCGCTAGAAAGCGGCTTGCGGTCGCGAAAAGGATGGCGGAACACAACGATACCGAAAAAGCTGGAAAGGCTATGCAGCAGTTCGGGAACCAGATCGAAAAAGCTCAAGGCGTGGCTGATAAACTGCCGGAAGAAGAGAGAAACCGGATCGAAGAGGATATAAACCGAACAACCTCTAAAGAAGTGTTGAACGCGGTGCTGGAGAAAGTCCCTGAACAGGCGAAAAAAGGAATAATGACTGCGCTCGGAATG
>CAZKLW010000017.1:9623-10799 GCA_964553995.1 uncultured archaeon | reverse complement strand
CGGCGAAGAGACTGAAGAAACGGAAGAATCGAAGGGTTTCGTTGCCTCCGGATCTGTTGTTCCCGCGAGCCCTGAAGAGTAGTTGAATAGTTTGCGGGAGAACAGGATTCGAGGAAATTTGACACCAGAGTTTTGGATGTAAGGCTCACACTCTAAACACCTGTATATTTAATAAAAACAATTATAAGTGTTACTTTATAGTAATAACATATGGGTATTTTAGATGATGCAAGGCAAAATTTGGAGGATCACGGGGTCGAGGTTGAAATACCTGAGACTGTTGAATCACATAATACCATAAATTCTAAATCAGAGTTGTTTTCGAATTTTGGAGTTCAGGAAGGTTTGGAAACGGCTACTTACAGTTTTCTAGATGATCGTATGGATGTTTACAAGCCCCTGGCTGTTAATAGGGTCGTTAATGAACTTGGAGATGAAGATTTTGAACAAGTTAGCGATGCATTTGACAGGAACAAAGATATGTTCTCAGATGAGCTATTGGGGATTATTCCTAGAGATGGCGATGAGGGAGTCAGCAGTTTCAGTGATCTAGTAAAATTGTCTAAAATGTATTTTTTGGCTGTGTTTAATGATGACGAAGTTGATGGAGAATTGAAGGAGGATTTGAAAGATTCTATTAGAAGTCAGCTCCTTTTCAGCGCTGAGCATGAGCTTGTACACGCATCACATTATCAGGAAATACTCCAGGATGATGTAGAATCTCTTGATGAAGATTTCAGACGTTACGTCCATGATATCCGTAATATCAATCAGGAACTTGATGACTTTGGGAAAAGAACCATGAATGAGGGAATTTCCAACCTGATGGATATTGAGATTGCTGCTGCAATAAACTTTCTGGACGATGATCGACTGCAGAAAATTGTAAGTATAGCTGGGAGAGAACATCACAGGTGGAAGACCAAATATGACAGCAAAATGAGTGAGTATATTGAGCAGAAGAGGGCAATTAAATCTCAAATAACAGATTCTCTCGACTTTGAAGCACGTTTTGCTTTCGACGATATCTGCGATATCGCAGACCCAAGAATGGATGACGTAGATGACTTTGACAGCATAGAGGGTACCATCGAACAGCTGGAAGAAGAGGGAGTAGAAAAATATCAGGAACTGATTCAGGCAGGAGTTAGTAAACAGGAGTTGAAAGAAACTCTC
>CAZKLW010000017.1:0-9613 GCA_964553995.1 uncultured archaeon | reverse complement strand
ACCAGGCAGTAGAACTCTTAGAAGATGCTATTTTCAGAGAAGCGGAGCTTCAAGGTGATTTCTCAGAATTCCTGCAGCCGTATGTTGACAGAATGGTAAAAGGTGCAGAGTTACCACAAGATTTTACAGAGGCCTACGCACAGTTCTGGACCTCATACAGGGAAGACAACCTTGAGGGCGATAGAGAAAGTATTTTCCAGAGTCTTGAATGCTATGATATTGACGGTCTGGAAGATACCATGCGGGATTTACTTGACATTTATGACAGTCTTGAGGGAAGTGAGGAAGAAAGAGTTACACAGGTAATGTCTTTACAGGCGGAGTATCTCGAAAATAACTATGATATAGAACTGGAGGACTAAAATATCTCCGGTGTTGTGCGATAAATCTGCGACAAGACTTATGCGTCATTCTTCAGGCTAAATTTAAACAGCTGGATAAGAAGGTTAGAATGTGGGGCAAAAAGTATTTCTCTTGACAGGCAATCCTGAAAAAGTTAAATCGGCTAGGAAAGCTTTCGAAGGAACAGGGATAGAACTGGAACAGCTGGATAAGGACTATCCTGAAATTCAGGCATCCAGTAGCCTGGAGGTTGCGAGACATACTGTTGAACAGGCGTTAGAGGATTATGACAGGCCGGTCATACGAGAGGATCACAGTGTTTATCTTGATGCGATACCTGGATTCCCTGGTCCATACATGAGCTACTTTGATAGTGAAATTTCCGCGGAGACACTTCTGGATATTCTCGAAGACAAACCAAGGACAGGTTATTTCGAGATTGTCGCTGTTCTAGGGCTTCCAGACGGCGACATAGAGGAGTATAAGTTCAGGGTGCCGATCGAAATATCCGAGGAGATTAGAGGTGTTGGAAGGAACTGGGACAGGGTCATGAAGCTGGAAGATGGAGAGAAAACTTTTGCCGAGTCAGATGTGGAATCCCGGATTGAGATATGGAATCAGAATTACCGTGAAATTGCAGAAGACTTAGCTGAAGATTAGTCGTACATCTTGTGTGCTGTGTCAATGTCAACTATCTCGGTGACAATTACCTGGCCTTCATTCTCATTGACAATGTAGAAAGCGGTATAGCTTCTGGATATATGCATCCTGTAAACTTCTTCGCTATTCACGGTTACCTTTTCCCTATCTCCTGACTGTGCTTCAGGTGACGGATACGGCTCTTCCTTCAGTTTTCCGAGATTATCTTTGATGATAGATTGAGTTTTCTCATCCTGCGAGTTGAGGAAATCAGCCGCGTCTACATCTATTCTTACTTCATACGTCATCCAGGTTCACTGTGTCTAGATCTCCATCCTTTGCCTTTCTGGCCTTTGAAGCCACCTGATTCTTCATGGCCTTTACATGAAGCTGTTCCAGCAGTTCATCCCAGGTCTGTCCTGATTCTTTCTTCTTCCCTAGTTCCTTCCATGTTTCCTCGGAAACTGGGATTCTTTTGGTCGCAGACATGATGTTGTAAGTGTTGTAAAGATTTAAAAGATTTAACAAACTCTTTCGTGGGATTAAATGATTGACACATAATAGGAGTCTATCTATAGAACTAAGTTCAGAAACCGATTTTAGGTTGCCTCCTCTATAATTTCTTCCTTCAATTCTTTTCCATCAGGAGAATCTTCCATAATTATTCTCTGAATATCCTGTTGATTACAGAGCTCCCATAGAAGGCAATTGTCGATAGCGTCTTCGGCAGCCATAAGAAATACGTTTTTATAGAGAAATTATAGTTTTAACCTTCAAAGAGTAGAAAATGCGGGGGACAGGATTCGAACCTGCGAACCCCTACGGGACAGGATTTCTGGATCGAAAATTGCCTACGCAATTTTCTCAGTCCCCGTTCTCTTTCGAGAACTTGAGGAACCTAAGTCCTGCGCCTTTGACCACTTGGCTACCCCCGCAAACTTGGCAAAGCTTTGCTACCCCCTCATCTGTCTACAAGAATTTCTCGATACGAAGAATTTTTAATAAGCCGGGTGGAGGTTTAGATAAAGATTCTGAGAGCCGTGAACTTGACCGATTTTATTTTTTCCTGTTCCCGGCGGTTTATGCTCTCGTTCCAGATTTTCTGCTCCAGTGCTCTGGTCTTTGCTACAGTCGAAAGTGAAAGTGATGATTTGGGAATTACCGTCGCGGCCGTTCTGTACTTAACAGGTAAGAGCGGTTCCTGAATCTATAAAAGGTGTTACAGCCTGATAATTTCAGGTATAATTAAAAGTTTTAGGAACTATAGACGCTTTACCATGACAGAATCTGATGAAAAAGACTCTAAAAATGTTCAATCAAGGCTAGAAAATCTTGAAGAGGGTTTAGAGGAAGTTAAAACCCGAATCAATCAGCTTGAAGAGGGTACGGAAACCAAGGTCAGGGTGGTTGATACCGACAACGGGAAGAAGATCGTGCTGGAGAATCGACAGCAGACCTGGTTTTCGCCCAACTACTTCAGGAAGATACTGGACAACCTCGAGGAAGAGTAGAGTTACCTGACAGTCACGGATTTGGCAAGGTTCCGGGGCTTGTCAGGGTTGTTCCCGCGCTTGACCGCGGTCCTGTAGGCCAGCATCTGGAAAGGAACGACCTCGAGAATCTCCTGGTTTTCATCCTCGGGAATGTCGATGCTGAAACGGAAATCTTTCCCGTTGCCGACACCTATAACGTCGGCACCCCTGCTTTGAGCTTCGATGGCGTTGGAGAATATCTCCTCGTAGGAGTCTTCCTTGAGGAAAGCCACCACGGGAGTCCCGTCCTCTACAAGTGCGAGAGTTCCATGCTTGAACTCTCCCCCTGCGAATGCCTCGGCGTGTATGTAGGAAAGCTCCTTCAGCTTGAGGGCGGACTCCTGTGCCACTTCTCTACCCCTGTTCCGACCTATGAAGTAAATGTCTTCTCTTTCCTGTAGGTATTCCGATAACTCCTCGACGGTTTTCCGGTTGTCCTCGATTACAGTTTCGATCCTCTCAGCTGTCTCAAGTATAGAGTTTCTTCCCTCCTCAAGTTCTCCCTCAGAGGCCCGGGCCAGGAGCTTCAGTAGCGCCAGCTGCCCGGTAAAGGCCTTTGTTGATGCAACGCCAATCTCTGGACCAGCGTTGACGTGGAGAGATTTCTCTGCCTCCCTGTCAAGAGTTGATCCTCTGACGTTGACCAGTGCCAGAACCCTGGCATCCACTTTTTTAAGGAGTTCAAGCAGATCCGCAGTTTCTCCGCTCTGGCTCAGCGCGATTAAAAGGTCATCGCTTCCGATCTCGCCGCTCCTGTATTCCAGTTCATGGGAGAGCTCGAACTCTGATCTCCTCCCGAGATACTTGGAGCCGAGAGATGCCGCGATGCCTGAAGTCCCGCATCCAGTGAACCAGACCTTTTCAGCCTCTTCAATCATCTTGACAGCTTCTTCCATGTCGGATCGATCCTGGAACACCGCTCTTTTAACCGTCTTGGACTGTTCAAGTATCTCTTTCTCCATGAAATGATCGTGACCGCTTTTAGATGCCTGTTCCGCGTCCCATTCGATCTCCTTTACCTCTCTTTCAACTCTTTCCCCCCTGTTGTAAATCTCTATTTCCCCATCGATGACCACGAGATCGTCTTCCTCCAGGAAAATTGCCTGGTCTGTATGCTCGAGGAAAGGCGTGGTATCTGATGCAATATGGTAGCCATCGGCATCAATCCCTATGGCAAGCGGTGAACCTTTCCTGAAGGCGACTATCTCTCCTGTATCAAATACTATGGCTACCGCGTAGGAGCCTTCAAGCTTCTCAACTACGTTTTCCGAGGCTTCCCTGACTGAATCGGTTTTCCGGAGTTCTTCCTCTATAAGGTGTGGAATGACCTCGGTATCGGTATCGGATACAAATTCATGGTCTACAAGTTCCTCCCGGAGCTCCTCAAAATTGTCTATTATGCCATTGTGTACCACTGCTATACTTCCTGAACAGTCGGTATGTGGATGGGCGTTCGTGTCGTTGACCTCTCCATGTGTCGCCCACCTTGTATGGCCGATCGCCGGGCTTCCCTCGTGTGGATCCTCCACGGCATTATCAACGGTTCCCTCACCTTTCACAACCTTTACCGAGGGGTTTCCGGCAACCGCCATTCCAGCGGAGTCGTAGCCACGGTATTCAAGTTTTTTCAGGCCCTCCACAACTTTTTCGGATGCATTGTCGCCGTAGTAACCTACAATTCCACACATGGCTACGTTGTTTAACTACCGCTGTTATTATAAAAAGGGCGCTTTCAAGCCCTGTTGACCGGTTGCACCCATTTTCCTGTTTTCAGGGAAAAAATACTAAAGGAAGAAAACAGTCGGTAAAAGATTTATATAACTGGTTAAAGAGTTACCAAATATGTCGGATGTACTCAGGGATGGCTCCATAGTTGATGCAGAGGAACTTGACAGCGAGATGATATCGGCGCTTGGGGATCAGACAAGACTTGAAATCCTTGAGATGCTTGCAGAAAAAGATTCATATCCCGCGGCGGTTGCGAGAGAGCTCGGACTTTCGAAACAGCAGGCCCATTACCATTTCAAGAAACTAAAGGATGCAGGTCTTGTAACGGAAACCAGAACTGAGAAACGGTCGGGAGGAACAGCAACATTCTACTCGCCTTCCGGAGACGCGTACATGCTCGACCTTGGAACAGGAGGTGAAAGGGTACAGTTCTCTAACGATACAGATGCAAAACAGTTCCTTGAACCCCTGGTATCGGAAGCGGAACTTGATGGCAAGATAGTATTTGGTTCGCCTGACGAACACGGCCCTGACCAGGTGCGTGCAAGAGACGGTCATCTCGCGGCCGAGGTAGCCTTCAAGCTCGGCAACTACTCGGGAAGCGACTCCGCAACCGTAAAGCTCGACACCGAGGTCGAAAGAGAGAACCTGTTTGATGAAAACCTGCTGATGATCGGGGGAGTCCTCACCAATACAGTGACCAAGAAGTTCAATGGGGAGTTTCCCGCCAGGTTTTCGGGAGAATCCTTTCCGTATCACCAACTTGAAACTCCTGAATCGGAGTATAGCGAACCCGAGATAGGAGTGATTGCCAGTACAGGCAATCCCGGGAATCCGGAAAAATCAGTCTATATGGTCGCGGGAATAAGGAACCGTGGAACCCGGGCCGCTGTCCTCGCCTTTAAAGATCTGGAAACGGTTGTCACGGGAAACGTGACCGAAGATTTTTACACAGTGGTAAGAGGTAGGGACATCGATGGCGATGGAGAGATTGACAGTTACGAGGTAGTCGAACAATCAAGTTAAAATTTTATCTCTCCCATATTAAGGCGTGAGAGAAGAAGAGTTCCGGGAGAGGAAAAGACTGGAGGCCGTGGTTGAAAAACTTGATCGCGATCTTGACTCGATAGTGGTTGAAGGTATCGACGATAGAAAAGTTATGGAAAAACTGGGTTTCTCCGGGAAGATATTTCTGTCCGCAGAGAAGACTATGGAAGAACTGGTGGAGGACGTTTCCCGTGGAGCTGGAAGGATAGGAGTACTCACGGATTTCGATGAACATGGGAAGGACGAGGGACGCAAGATCTCCCGCGCACTGGAAAAAGAGATCGATGTGGTGAGAAGCTCCCGTGAAGAGTTCGGTGAACAGCTAACCTCTGCAGGGCGGAGAACTATAGAAGAAATAAAACCGCTTTTCCGCTCAAAAGAAAGGAAGTTTGTCGAGGCAGCGCTCGACAGGCTTGTCCCTCGATGAATTTTTAACTCTGTTTCCGACTCTTTTGGTATGATGTTTGAGGATTATGCCGCCTTTGAGTACCACTGGCATAATAACAGCCACATTGAAGAAACTGTAAGAATTGAGCGTCAACCCCTGTCTAAAGACAGGATAACTTACATTAATGGTTCAGACGAATACATCGCCTCGATAGACTCCAGTACATCCAGGAGATATCTCTCTGATATAAAGGATTCCAGCGCCCTTGAAAGCGCTAAAGGCCAGGTGACTATAACCACTGAGGGCCCCTGGATAGCTTTACGGGAGAACGGCAGAAAACAGATGGGTTCTTTCCCATACCACCGATGCCTAGGTCCTGTGATGCCGGAAAGTTTCGAGGAGATACTGGAGAAGCTGAAGCACGAGGCTCTTTATCAGAGTTCCTTGTAGATATCGTCAACCTTCGAGGCCATTATGAAGTCATTCTCGTGGAGCCCATCAATCTTGTGGGTGTAGAACTTTACCGTTGCCTCGCCCCACGTGAACTCTATGTTCGGGTGGTGGCCCTCCTCCTCCGCAATCTCGCCGACACGGTTAACAAATTCAAGCGCTTCCTGGAAATCCTCGAAATCGAACTTCCGTTCAAGGTGGTGTCCGTTGACTATATCCCACTCTGGATCGATTTCTTCAGAGTAATCTTCAAACTCATCGGTCTGAAGCGGTTCAGCACCGTCGCTGCATGGAGTACATTTACTGGAGGAAAGATCTGGACCCATACAAGTTTCTTTTTTCCCAAGGCCTGAAAAAGTTTCGTCTGATCCACCAAGTACTTCCACCTTTTTTATACCCATAATACAAAATGGGGGTTATGAGTGAAGACTACGGACTTGATGCGGAGCCAGAAGAAATAAGGGATATAATCCGGCCTGTCTTCTACGGTTTTACAGTTCTGGCGGCAGCTACCCTACTGGCATCTCTTGGTCGATCGTCCGGAACACTGGTAACTCTTTCCGTGCTTCTCGCGGTATCTTACGTTTCAGCAGGCTTCGCAGAGTTACTTGAGGATAAATGGTCCTCGCTTCTGAAAGCCGTTGCGGTCGCAGGTCTCCTGCTCGCGGTTCTTTTCTCGGCCTTTCTACCCGCACTTTTCTGAAGCTAATTTAAATCTCCGGTAGACTTCACTTTCCAGGGGGTGTAGCTCAACCCGGGAGAGCGACCGCCTCCAGTAACTGCTGCGGCAGTTAACAACGCTGTCGCCCTCTTTTGAGGGCTCCTGCCTTCGGCAGTTTAATGGAGGGATGAGAGACACCGGCTTCTCGCGAGAGATGGCGGTTCAAGAAGCGCAAGCTTCGCTCGATGATTAATACCCGAGGAGCTAGCGGTAGGTTGCAGGTTCAAATCCTGCCGCCCCCATTCAATGATTTCCAAGTACAAGCTCGATCTTTCCAGCTTTCTACCTGATGAAAGGTACATGACGTTAGATGAAGCACTGGATGCTATCCTTCAAGAAACCAGGATTGAAGGGGCGGTTATAGATCTTGATGGCGTTCTCACACAGGTGAATAGTCACGAAAGTTTCACGCCAAAAGATGCGATTAGTGGTGGAGAACTGGAGCTTTTCAATCAGGTGAAACAGGAGTATGAGGTGTGTATAGTCACAAATAGGTTCGACTTTGCCGATAATATTGAAGACCAGGTTCAAGATATCGAAGAATATTTTGGTGTACCGGTCTTGAAGGGAGAAGACAGTAACGGAAAAATGCTTTCAAAACCTGATCCTGGGTTCTATCGCCAGGCTCTTGCTGAAATGGGCTTTGAAAATCCTGAAGAAGACGCGGAAAAAGTTGTGATGCTGGGGGATGGACCCCACAGAGATATCTACGGTGCGAACAGGTATGGAATGAGAACTATCCAGGTAAATCAGGATGGGGAACCCGGGTTCTGGTTCACTAATGGGCCGCGGAACCGGTACGATTTTCCTGTTAATGCAGGCAAGGTAATGGTCGATGGAATACAGTCTTTAGTAGCCAGATGGAAGAAGTCTGATTATCAGCGGGATTCGAAATAGTAAAGTATTTAACCCGTTAATTGTCCAAACGATGGAGTCGAAAGTGCTAGAAAGAGATTATTTCGAGGACGCTGCTCTCCCCCTTGAAAAGGAGAAAAAAAAGCTAGGTGAGGAGATAGAGGTCTTTAACCGTTTCATAAATTTTTTAAACGGCAATAGAGATCTGTCCGGTGAAAAAGCTGGTAGATGGTTTGCCAGGGAAATGAAGGATCTCGATCACTACATCGAGGACTACGGGGACAAAACCTGGAGCGCCGTAGTGGAATATGAACTCACAGAATCTGCCGCTGCTTTTCTGAAGCAGAACGATGACATCTCCTGGTTCTCAGATAAGCTCCAGGACTTGGTGTTGAACTCAAAACGTGTGCATCAATTGGACAGAAGCCAGATCAGTAATGAGAAAGAGGATATAATGGATTACCAATCCCGATTTGATGAGAAAATCTTTCCCTTGGTATCGAGGACTAAAAACGGGGAAGATGTGGAGGCACTACTGAATCAACTGGATGAAATCTCCCGGGAAAGAATGCAGTCCATGGATACAGGTTTCTTGGATAAAACCTACAGTAGTGCTCCCTTCGATTATCCCATTCTATCCGCCGCGGCTGACACATTGATCTACATAGAGAACCTCTACCTGGAGGACTCATACGACAGGAACAGTACCTCTCCCCTTCTGCTCGACCAGGAGGAACCTGAACAGATCCAGAAATGGATCCATACGTGATCATGCTGCGGAAACTCAGTAAAGACCGGAACAGTTCTTGATGGAGTCCGCGAGTTCCCTATACCTTTCAAGTCCTACCTTACGGTAGTACTCAGTGATGCATTCCCTAGTCTCGCCTATCGCGATCTCCTGTATATCTTTTCCTGTGTGGATGAAGAATGGTGTTTCCTCATCAACCTCCCTTATCTCTTCCAGCAGTTCACCTCCGTTCATCTCCGGCATCTCGTAGTCCGAGATCACCGCGTCATAATCGTTCTGAAGGAAGAGACTGTACGCCTCGTGTGGATCAGTCGTCCTTTCAACACTGAACATGTCTCTCTCAAGCATGTCTTTACCCAGCTCCAGCACCTGTATGTCGTCATCAACCATCAGGATACTGAACTCTGTCATACGACTACAAAACTTGCCAATATACTTAAGGAGAATACTGAACGTCAGGTAATTCCAGAGTGGTAATTACCCAAGGTAAGCCGGATAGATCTACAGTTATAACTCCATAGCGCAGTTACTAGGGCTATAATAGGGTTTATATTTAAATTAACTTGGAACCAATGTAAGTATTAGAGGATGGCTAAATACCGCAGACAATACAGAAGAGATTTCGCGAAGAAATATGTAGCTCTTCCCTCACTGGGAATGTTAGGTACAGGAGCGGTCGCAAGAGCTTCCCCTGTCTCGAGTATACCCGATAATCTAACCACGCCTTTCACAGAGTCAGAGGCTAAAACACTTGCAAGAGAAACTGTGAAGTCAAGAAACCGTTATGACATCAATGATTACGACAGAGTACATGTAGTCTGGAACAGGAACGGTTTCCAAGCCCACGAAAATCTATCTGAAACTGACTTTGAAAAAGATGACACAAAAAGAGAACTTGAAGAAACATTGAATAGGCTATCAAACGATAAGACAAAGTACGCTATATCACCTACCACCGATTTTAAATGTAAATACTTCGACACCTACCAGTACAATTCAGGAAGGGTAGAAAATATCTCATATTTCGAAACACCGGAAGAAGACCGTAGAACTCTCAACGAATTCATAACAGAACTTTACTAGGCTAGGAACAACCGAGCCCGGGAAAAGAAGGAAGGAGAGGGCTTCAAAGACAGTGAACGGATAGGAGCCAGCCCCGCCCG
>CAZKLW010000016.1:0-11885 GCA_964553995.1 uncultured archaeon | reverse complement strand
TCCATCCAAGTGTTGCCTGTTCCCTGGTGTTTCGTACGCCTTCAAGATGGAAGGTGGTCTGTCCGTGCGTATGTGCCTTGGTAGGTCCGCCCTGGAGCACCTGGTTCTCACCACATACCGTTATCGTGTAGGGTGCGTGCCAGTGGACAGGTGTTCCTATACCTAGAGCCTCATTGGTCTGTTGCGATCCGCCGATACTGTCCGCATTCTGGTAGAGGTAGAAGCCTCCTCCAGCCACCAGTCCGAGCAGCAGGATGCCTAGAGCGCTGTACTGGATTTTCCTCTTCTTCTTGAGTTTGGCGGTCTTCTGCTTCTGCCGGAGCCTGTTCAGCTCAGATTTCTTCTCGTCCTTTTCATGACCGGTCATCTCGTCTGCATGTTCCTCTAACTCGTGTTCTATCCTTTCCTTTTCTCCAGAAAAGCTTTCGTCACAGTATTTGCAGTCAGTCATACTGGGGAATCTACCTTAGAATCTTTTAGAAGTAGTCCTTACGTTGAAATCAGTGAACTATATAATCCAGAGAAGTTTCGGTTCCCCCACCTAGAGCTGGTTGAACGCTCTCTGGACTACCTCGTTTAACGCCGGGTGGATGTGGATCGTGTCTTTTATGTCTTCGACAGTTCCTGAGCCCGCTTTCATGGCGACCAGGACTTCATGGATCTGCTGTGAAGCGTGCGGACCTATTATGTGGCATCCAAGTATCTCTCCTTCTCTAGAGGCTAGAAGCTTGACGAACCCGTCCTCCTCTTTTAGGGCCATACCCATGCCAGTATCGCTGTAGTCGTAGCTGGCGGAAACGTACTCCTCATCTTCCTCTTCCAGTTCCTGTTCGGTCTTGCCTACACCTGCTATCTGTGGAGAAGTAAAGACGGCGTGGGGCATCGCGGGATAGTCGACTTTATACCCGCCGTCCGTCACTATGTTCTTGAAGACTATCTCGGCCTCGTAGTTCGCGGAGTGCTTGAACATCCAGTTGTCGGCGATATCACCAAGGGCATAGATTCCATCGACACTTGTCCTCATCTTTTCATCGGTCACGATAAACCCTCTATCAGTAGTCTCTACACCGGTGTTCTCGACTTCAAGCGAGTCCGTGTTCGGTATCCTGCCCGCGGCGATCATTATCTCTTCGCCCCCATATTCTCTCTGTTCACCTTCTTCCGTTTCAGCAACTACTTTCTTCCCGTCTCCTTCATTCGCTATCTCTGTCGCGGAGACGCCGAGTTCAACCTGGTACCTGTCTTTCGCGAGTTCGGTGATTTTCTCGGATACGTCCACGTCTTCACGGTTGAGAAGCCTCTCGCCGCGTTCAAGTATGGTTACATCTGTACCCATGGCATCATAGAAATGCGCCAGTTCCAGAGAAATGTAGCCGCCGCCTACAACAACAAGGGTTTCCGGCTGGTAATCCGGGTTCAATGCATCGGTTGAAACCCAGTAATCGACTTCTTCAACACCTTCTATAGGAGGTATGAATGGTCTTGATCCCGCCGCGACCACTATAGTATCGGACGTGATTCTTTCACCGCTTTCGAGTTCAAGTACTTTCTCGTCCACGAACCTCGCCGCTTCCTTAAAAAGCGTGTGCTGCTCAGAGGCCTTCAGACCTTCCTCTATGCTGTCAGAGGAGTCATGTACCTCTTCGTTTACCTCTTCAATGACGGTGTCGAAGTCGATATTTTCTACCGAGGCATCGATATGGAACTGCCCGGATTCCTGAATCTGCCTCACTATATCGGCATGGTGTATAAGCATCTTGGAGGGTATGCAACCGCGGTTCAAGCAGGTCCCACCAAGCCTTCCCGGCTCGACGACTGCAACGTCTTTACCGCGGTTCGCAAGACCTGACGCCACGTCAAGACCCGAACCAGAGCCGATCACGATAGCATCAAACTCTTCCATGGTATAGCTGGTATTCGCAGATGTAAAAGAGCTTTCGATGCGGGAATCTATCCCCCGCATTCATGGTCTTCCTTTTCTTCCTCAGTATCGAACTGGGTTCCACAAGCCTTGCAAACCTTATCGTCTCCCATTTCACTCACCTCCTCAGTTAACTTCTCCACCGTTCGCCCAGGTTTTCAGGGTTTCGAAATCTGCTTCTCCACAGATCCATTCCCCGGATTCGGTATTGTAGAAGAATGGTACGCCACCGCACTTGCCATCATCCAGTTCCTGCTGTTTTTCGGCGTTCTCCCTGTCGTTCCAGACCTCCAGCTGTTCCACCTCAACTGCTTCCTCTTCCTGAAGTTTCTCGACCTTGGGCTCCATCTTCTCGCAGTGCGGGCAGCCTTCCCCGTAGAACTCGTAAAGTGTCATGACCAGTTATTTTGGTTCACAGGTTATTAAATCAGGACTTACCTCGAAGAAAGTTAAAAGGAAGCAGCGTTTTCCTTGCCCCAGTCTCTCATCGCAACTATTACAGGCTCAAGTGATTTCCCTCTCCTGGTAAGCGAATAAAGCACCTTTTTCGGCTTCTCGTTTATGACCTCTTTCTCGACTATATCGCGTTCACGGAGGTCATCGAGGCTGTCAGAAAGAACCTTGTCCGAGATCTGGTGCACCTCTCGCTGCAGTTCATTGAAACCCATCGGCCTTTCCATCAGCCTGTGGATGATAACGGGATGCCACTTCCTCCCGAGAAGCTCTGAAGTAACTGTTACCGGGCACCATTCCTCGGTCTCGCACCATTCAGGCATCTGACGGCTCATACCAGGTTTATAGCCACCAGCTGTTTTAAGGCTTAGATGGAGTTGGCCACAAGTATTACCGACAGGTAGACAAGCATACCCACGATGAATTCACGTGGACAGCCCACTTCCTCGCCGGGAATCGAATCCCGGATCACGACGTAGAAGAACATACCTATTACGGTCCCGAAAAGAGGATCAAACAGCTGCCGGGATACAATACCGGCCTGGTGGAACACCACCCCGAGCAGGGGTGCAACGGAGACCGCCACCTTTACACCGGGTCTCCTGGCGACACTTTCGTGAAGTTCACTGAGAGAAAAGCTGCTAACCGCTATATGCATGACTACAGGTATGAAGAAAAGTAGGCCGGACACAGTACTTTCAGCCAGCAGCGAGGCTATCAGGTAACCTATGGCACCGTGATAGAGAAGAAGGAATACCGAGTGAATCTCGCCATAATCCTTTCTTACCTGTTCCTCCGGGATTCCTGATTTGGCAAGGTATTTTTCCAGAAGATGTATGGATGAGAAGCCTGCCAGGGGAAACACGAAGATCAGCTCAGTAGAATCCAGGGCGATCCGGTGGAACTCCGGGAGCAGCTGGACAAATATGTAGGTGATAGAGGCTCCGGCTGTGAAGCTTATAACCTCCTCCCTGTAACCGGTCATGTATTCCTCAAGTTCCTCCCCGAGGAAATGTATGGCCGACATGAGGAAGCCGAGGAGCAACGCCAGACCGGGTTCGAAAATTCTATCACCTCAGGTAAAAGTTCGCTCTTCTCCTTAAAAATTGCTGACCCGTGAATCCCCTCCTTACTTACCCTAAGGTTCGTTCCCCATTTTAAAATCCAGAACGTGTTATCCTGATTGATGACGGATTGCCCCAAGTGCGGAAAGAGTTTTGAATCCGAGGAAGCCATGGAGCAGCATCTTGAGGACTACACCCACGAAGAGGAAGATGAAACCATTTCGCTGAAGGAACGGGTAATGACCTCAAACCTGACGACTCTTGCTGTGATCGCCGCCATTTTGATCGGCGGAGGTTTCCTGGTTTTCAACGCGGTCTCAGGTTCCTCGGGTTCCAGCGGCGATGTCTCCGGCACCATATCCCTTCAGGACGACCCTGTTATTGGTCAGGGAAACACCTCTGTGGCGATAGCCTACTTTGGAGACTACGGTTGTCCTCTCTGCAACAGGTTCGAGCAGAGAATTTTCCCGGAACTCCAGAAACAGGTAATAGATACAGGTGAGGCGAAGTTCGTGAAGAAGAACTTCCCGATAGTCACCGATCAGTCCCCGAGGCTGGCGGTGGCCTCACAGGAGGTCTGGGAGCAGGTCGGGGATTCAAACCCGGAGGCCTTCTGGGAGTGGCACGCACTCGTGTACGACAACCAGGGAAGCGAACACTCGGGATGGGCCACGGAAGAAAGAATACTTGGGATCACGCGACAGGTCGACGGTATCGATGTAGACAAGGTGGAGAACGCCATGAGCCAGGATCTCCATAGCCAGGAGGTAAGACAGGATCTAAGAGAAGGTCGGAACTCCGGCGTCCGGGGAACACCCACCTTCATAATCTACAACACCGATACCGGATCCTCGGAAAAACTTGTTGGGCCGCAACCAGTACATCGTTTCAGGAGCGCGATCCAGAAGGTGAGCTAGGATGGATTTCAGGGGCACAAAGAACTCTGTAAGGGAAGCCCTGAAGACGCGGAAAAGGGTCGTGGCCGTACTTTCAGTTGGCATACTGACCTGGGTGTTTTTCGTTCTCCTTGTAAACCCTGTATACTCGTTCCAGATGGTATCCGGTAACCCTCTCACGATGACCGAAGTCCTGCCCGCACTGGTGGCTAGTCAGTTCGCCACCGGGGTTCTCAACTTTATCTTTCCTGTCCTGATAGCCGGGCTCGTCGGTATAGTATCTGTAACTACGGGACTATCCCTCTACAACAACTACACTTCCTCGGGATCGCTCGGTGGAACACTGGGAGGGGCTATAGGTGTAGCAGGGGCAGGCTGCGCAAGCTGTGGAGCCGGGCTTCTCACCCTTCTCGGCCTCTCGGGCGGGGTGGCGATTCTGCCTTTCAACGGCCTGGGGGTCCAGGGACTGAGCCTGCTCTTGATCCTGGCCTCGCTGGAGTATACAGGGAGACAGGACAGAATCTGTTCCGTGGATTTCGAGGACTGAAGTCACATCTCATCAGGGCTTACATCCAGGTTACCCCTTTCTTTTAATTCGAGTTCCGGGAAGAGAACCTTATGACAGAACAGCTAGGTATAATAGGTCTCGGAAAGATCGGCGGTAACCTTGCAAAACAGGCAGTAGAAAAAGACATAGAGGTCGTGGGGAAGGACCCTGATGAAAAGCCTGAACTGGAAGAAAAAGGTGTCAAAAAGGCAGATAGTTACGAGGAATTCACAGAAGAACTCGACAATCCCCGTATCATCTATCTCTCACTTCTCGCAGGAGAAACCATCGACAGGGTCATAGAGGATTTGGAACCTCACCTGGAAGAAGGAGACGTCCTGATGGACGGCGGAAATAGCTTCTATAGAGACTCTCTCAGGCGCCATAGGGAGATAAGAGGCAGGGAATACGATTTCATTGATTGCGGCACCTCGGGCGGATGGACGGGTGCACGGAACGGCGCCTGCTTCATGGTTGGCGGCGAGAAACACGCAGTGAACAAGGCCAGGCCAATACTGGAAAAACTCTCAGTAGAAGGAGGCTTCCTCCACGTTGGAGAACCCGGGACCGGGCACTTTGTCAAGCTTGTTCACAACGGCATTGAGTTCGGGATGCTACAGGCTATCGGAGAAGGAGTAGAGCTCCTGAAGGATGGTGCGGGAGGCGACTTTGACTTGGAAGATGAGCAGCTCGCGGATCTCTTCCACAACTGGAGCAACGGAAGTGTGATCCGTTCTTGGCTTGTAGAGCTTATGGAAGAAGGTTTGAGAAACAAAGATAATCCTGAATTCGATGACATCCCGAACTATATCGAGGATACAGGAGAGGTAAACTGGCTGGTACAGGAAGCCATCAACTCCGAGACCCCCGTACCTGTAATCTCGCAGTCGGTCATGGAACTGTTCAAATCTCGTGGAGAACAGAAAGAAGCCTACAGAGCGATCGCGCTCATGCGTCACGGTTTCGGCGGCCATCCCTTCGGCGAGGATGATTATATAGAAAAAGAGCGTGAAAAAAGCAGGCTGGAAAAGATATGAAAACCGTCTTCCACCTCAGTTCCGGGAAGGCTTCTGACCAGAGTGAACTGCTGGGCAACATCCAGAACCTTCTGGACGATGAAACAGTTGAGGTTAGTGAGATTGCAGCCGTGGTAAACGCTAACGCCATCGATATGGTGAAGAAGGACTCGGAGGCATCAAAATTCATAACAGGATTCCCCGATAAAGTACAGTTCTATTCATGCAGCAACTCTCTGGAGAACAGGAATATATCTCCTGAGGACATGTTGGAAGGAGTGGAGACCGCAACCTCGGGAGTAGGAAAGCTAAATCAGTTGCAGGACAGGGGATTCAACTATATCAAGATCTAGAACTAAAGCCTAGCCATGGAACTGATTCCCGATTCAAGAAGGTCAAAGATAGTGCTCGGTCTGGCTGCAGCTATGGGTGTCGCTCTCGTCGTTTTCTCCCAGCAGCTTACATCGGGCGTCGCCTTCATGACCGGCACACAGGGACTGGAGATCGATCAGGGAAGGTTCGGTCCCGACCAGGAAACCAGGGATAAACACTGGATCCAGGAGGATTATACTGAAGAGATACAGAACCTTTCCAGAACCGAGTACCACGTAACGCAGAAGAACGGAACCGAACTGCCATTCAAGAACGAGCTTTACGATGAAACCCGTCCTGGAATTTACGTGGACGTGGTGAGTGGTGAACCCCTGTTTTCAAGCAAAGCCAAGTTCAAGTCGGGCACCGGATGGCCCAGTTTCTACCGGCCTCTTGAACCTTCGAACATAGTGGAGAGACGTGACCCGGGACCTGCGGGAGTCCGTGTCGAGATCGCTTCAAGGCACGCCAGGAGCCATCTAGGCCATCTTTTCAAACATCCGGATACACCTACGGGTCTACGCTACTGCATGAATAGCGCCGCGCTTGAATTTATACCAGCTTCCAAGCTAGAGGAAAGAGGTTACGGGAAGTACACATCACTCTTCGAGGAGAACCAGTGATTCCTCGCCAAAGATGTCGCCTCTGAAACCGAATTCCTCGTAAGCTTCAGGAGGAACCGATATATCAGCAATCCATATCTCGCCGGAGTTCCCCTCATTCATTCCTTGAAACGGGAACGCCAGAGTAACAGTGTAATCCGGATCAATTGAGGGATCAGCTTCTTCCCCGGTGTCAGCATCCAATCCTGTAGGGATGTCGATGCTTACAACGATTTCGTGATCGTTGATCTCCTCCACCATGGAGTCGAATGGAGGCCTGGGATCTCCCTTCAGGTTGTATCCTATCAAACCCTCAAGCGCCAGGCTGTGATCCCTGGAAGAAGATTCCAGGCTGATCTCAACTCCGATCTCCTCAAGTATCTCCAGCTCTTCCCGCCTTATACCATCTAGATCTTCAGTCGCCAGAACGACCTCAACCTGGTAGTTCCATAGGTGCAATCTCCTGGCAGCTACTAGAGCGTCTCCACCGTTGTTTCCCTTCCCGGCATAGACTGTCAATCCATCCGGATCTATCTCTTTCCTTACAAAGTCTGCTATATGGTAGCCGGCATTCTCCATCATCCTGGATACAGTTATCCCGTATTCCCCTGGAACCCTGTTATCCACTTCCGCCATCTGTTCTCTGGAAACTCTGGGGAACTTCATCATACAGACCTTTCCAGCGAGTTTTCAGCTATTTCAGTGTCACAGGCGTCGTAGTCCCGGCAGTGTTTCCGCATCTTTCCTCCGGAAACGATGCTCAAAGAAGCGACTTCCAGTCGCTTCGCCTCACATTTCTCCGCCATCCTCTTTTCTTTATAATGGAATCCGCATTCCTCGCATCTATAGGATTCTTGGCCGCTGTATTCTTCCTCAACTACCATATTTCTAGGCCCTGTTCTTCAGAGATTTAATCAGCTTTTTCGTGCCGCAGAAACACGTGAAATAGTTCGCAATAAACCCAAGAGAACCTATCAGCAGTACCAGTGAAAGTAGAAGGTCTCCGGAAACATAGTGGACTGCTCCCGAGGCCCCTATCAGTATCAGTCCGATTGCCAGTCTCTGTTTGCGTTCTTTCTCGGATAAGTTTTGCTCCACTAGCTGTCACCCATGAATGGATTTTCGATATCGAATATCCGTCCCTCGTTGTCAGAGACACCGTAGAACTGGTAGTAGCCCGCCATTTTTTCTTTATCCACGGTCAGGATGTTCTCCAGTGTCCTGCCTATATCGCTGTGGCTCCAGTATAGTGAGGTGTAGTAGGGTTCTCCCTCCTTTTCCTGTTTATCATCCGGGTTAACGCCTCCTATCCTTATACTGACTCCGATTTCGAAGTCGCCTTTTTCGACTGCTTTCCTGACTTTTTCCTCAGTCTCCACTTTATCTCTCCCATAAGGGCTGTCAGGATCGTTTTCTCTGGGATCCAGCAGTTTCTGGGGATCTTCTTTCCTGAGGTCGTAATCTTTTCCCGGATCGATGCTGCTGCGGTAGGGTTCCGGCGTATCTTCTAGCGAGGCCTCCGCGGTGTAGGCAGGTATGCCTTCGGTTCCGGCATGAATGGAGGAACCGTTGATAAATATCGGTACTCCAGCCTTTTCCGCAGCTTCAAGGACGTTTTCGAACATCTCCATGTTGCCTTCCCACCTGGAATCAGTATCGAAATTTTCCTTTGAGAGGTTCCAGGCCAGGTGAAAAACTGCATCGACCTCTTCCTCACCCATTAAGTATTCAAGTTCATCGATGTCATCCGCGTCAAGAAGGTCAAGCTGTCGTGTCGAGGTGTAGCAGTTGTTATCGTCACGCACGCTCCTGCTGACTCCTATAACTTTGAAGCCCTGATTACATAGGTAGTCGCCCGCGACACGTCCAACAGTCCCCGAAGCCCCGGTTATCAGGATACTCCTTGTCATAGTGTTGATTTTATCCGCCCTGATTGTAAACCTTTGTATCAGGATGGAACTTGCTCCAGGCAAACCAGTAGATTCCATGGGAGTTCAATCTTCCCAGTTTCTCGCCCTGGTAGCGGCCTTCCAGTGCCTCTCCCGAAAAACTCCAGGTATTGCCGTCCCCGTCTACTAGACCTGAACCTGTTCGACTGAAACTCAGTGTTTCATCGGCGACGCGCCGCTCGAAAACTGAAATCGAACCATCGGCAGTCACGAAGAACATTATCGGTACTCCCCCCACCTCATCCTGTATAAGCTTCTCCTGGCGGATGTCTTCCTCAGTGTAGGCCTTCGCTTCGCCTCCCGTCTTCACACCGTATACAAGTTCCTTGGAATGGAGCCTGTCGTCTACCTTTCCGACGCCAAATCCAACGCGGCCGCTTGACTCGTAACCGGCGTAGGCACTGCCGCTGTAGGTAGATGCTGAATATATGCCCGTGTTCCTTGAAAGTAACCGGGTGTCGGGATGTTCCTGTTTCCACTGGCTCCAGTTAGTTATTGACGAGTGTACCAGTTCAAGTTCTTCAGGAACCATAGGTCCAAGCATCGCTTCTCCCGTAAGCTGGCTCCAGTAGGTCTCGGTCTTCCTGTCGTACATTACCAGGTTCGCGTTGTAGAGCTTACCGGATACACCGAATTCCACAGTATCGCCATTTATCTCCCGGGAATAGGTGAAGCCTGAGCGGCAGAGAGGACAGTAGGTTACCGCTACCGGTTCCCCGCCGACTTCAGTGTTAACGATCTCGTGCCTGTCAAGTATCTTGAGAGGGAAAGCCCTCGCATCACCATCGATCTCCACGCCTATTACCAGGTTCCCGGGATCCATCCAGTCAGGGTTACCTGTAACGTATTTCGGGTTATCTATGGAGGGAATACAGTCCATCCCCGGGCAGCCAGCGGAGATCTCCGATGGGTGAACCGTGTACCGGGTCCCGTCCTCGGTAACGCTGTAGTTCCCAGAGGCTTCAACTGTTTCACCTCTTCTCGTCTCCTCGGATCCGGTTAGGGAAAAAGCCAGGGCGGCGGCTAGAAGGATGCCGACTCCAGCCACGAAAAGATTCTTGTTCTCCATAAATTTGGTTTTCTCCTCTTACTTTTCAAGAGGAGGCTTACCCGGGTGTAAGTTAGGTATTTACCTTTCGAAGAACATTCGATTACATGAAGACCGTAACAGCTGCCGTGGCGATAGGGCTGATATTGATCGCCGGAGGATTCATGACCCAGGAACAGGCTCCTGATAGGCCTGTACAGAAGGAAGACTGGCTTTCCGAGGTGGAGAACCGGACGCCGAAAAAAGCGACCTTCGCCGGGGGATGTTTCTGGTGTATGGAAGCCGCATATGAAGACGTTAAGGGAGTAGCTTCTGCTGTAAGCGGATACGCTGGAGGGAAAGAATCCACTGCTGACTACAGGACAGTTTCAACCGGGGAAACAGATCACCGGGAGGCGGTAAGGATCAGGTACTATCCATCAATAATTTCCTACGGGGAACTATTAGACATGTACTGGAGGAGTATCGACCCCACGGATGCGGGAGGTCAGTTCACGGACCGCGGCCATCATTATACGACCGCCATCTACGCCCATGACCGGGAACAGTATCGTCTCGCGAAACATTCGAAACGGAACCTCAGCGAATCAGGCAAGTTCGACGAACCCATCGTCACCGAGGTAATCAACTTCACCACGTTCTTTCCCGCGGAAGACTACCACCAGAACTACTCCAGGAAGAACACCGTCCGTTACGAGACCTACACCCGGGCCTCGGGACGGAAAGGATTCGTGAAGAAGGTGTGGGAGAACAGTCCTCTCAGCTAGATTCTTCCAGCCTCTCCACTATCTCATCCACTTCAGGGACATCGTATCCCTGGGCCACTATCTCCCCGTTGACGAGCATAACAGGTGGATGCGTCCCGCCACGGATAAGCGGTCTAAGGAAACGGGTCCAGTAGGACTTGACCCTGATATCGACATCAAAATCTACCTGTTCAGCTGCGTCCTGGGCCGCCTTCACGAACAGGTTGCATTCCCTGCAGAAGCTCTCCGGGATCCGGAAGAAGCCGTGTAAACCTGTAACTATGTAGACCTCTATATCCGCCTTCCCGGTAAATGGTATCAGGCTTGCACGTGGCGCATCCTCTACAGATTCGTATCCTGCTATATCTGCCGTCTTTCCGAGACCCTTCACCAGCAGATCCGAGATCAGGTAGACCCAGAGAAGCTGGAGCTGCCATATACCGTACTCAAACAGCAGGTTCGAGAATTTTGAACCCAGTATTCCACTGTAGAACAGCTTGATGGGGAAGAAGACGCTGGCTGAAGCCTGAAAGGAGAGGCTGAGAACTTGAGATCCGGGAAAACTGTATCCGTAGCTGAAACTCGCGAATGAAGCAACAAAAAGTACGGTTGCAAGATAGACAGTATTCCTCCTGGAATCAAACTGGCTCCTCAAATTTTCTCCAGGATTTTCAAGCCCTCGATAGACTGATCTTACGGGAAGAGACATCCCGAGCACTATGACGGAGCCTATAACCGCCGTCAGGGAGAATGACTGCATGAGATTCAGGACTCCTCCCACTACCAGCAACGCGTTAAGAAAGGTGTAGAGTATAGCCAGCAATACAAGAAACGTGTTCCTGTAGTTCATGCTATCCCCAGTACGTTGAAGACGAAGACGAGGTAATATACCGAGACCGCCAGGAGTATAAGTCCCGTGCCCCGGTGTATGAGTTTTTCATGTTCCGTAAGGAAGCCTATCACCTGCCTGCTCCACTTCGAAGAGGCAAGAGAGAATATCAGAAGCGGGAAGCCTATGCCGATACCGAAAGCGCCAAAGTTGAGAACGTTGGAGACCGGTGTTTCAAAGAGAAGCGAGCGGGCAAAAAAGGCTGCTATAAGCCCGGGATTACATGGTATGACTATCGCGCCGAAGAAGAAGCCGAAGCCGAAAGCGTTTGCCAGAGGATTCTCAAACTCCGGGGCCGAGATGGAAGGAAACGAACCCGCCAGGTCAAGATCCAGTATCATATAGATGCTCATAACCCCCAACAGTGCGAACGCAGCTGGCG
>CAZKLW010000015.1:0-12107 GCA_964553995.1 uncultured archaeon | reverse complement strand
ATCCCCATCAAATCAAGATATATGCAATTGGCAGGGTCCGGATTCGAAACTCTGCAAGTTTCTGCATCCCCAGAAAATCCTGAGGATTTTCAATTGATTTGAACCGGAATCTTGGTTCTACGTTGAAACGGAAAAATAAAGAGAGGAAGATAGGTGAGTGCTATTTCAGCACTTGCTCCAGCCGCATTCGGGGCATTTCTTGCAGCCTTCTTCCATTACGAGCATGCCTCCGCATTCCGGGCATTCAGGGTTGCCTCCGTCCTTGACGATTGATGCGGCGTCGGCTTTCTCTTCGACCTCGGTTTTTCCCGCGGTCTCCGTTCTGGGCGAAGAGTCGTAGTCGTCAACCGTCTGCTGTGGAGAGTGTCCTCCTGAAAGGTAGCGTTTCATCGCCTCCGCTATCGCGTCGGGAACGGAGTGGATCTGTTCTCCGGAGTCCCATGCGATCTGCGGCGAACGAATATCGTCAAGCTGGTTGATGACCTCGTTGGCTTCCGCACCTGAACGGAGCGCAAGCGAGATCATCCTGGCGAGACCTTCGGTGAAGGACTGGGTGTATCCGCCCGCTTTGCCGACCTGGCAGAAGACCTCGAACGGTCCTTCGTCATCGTCATTTATCGTGACGTAGAGGTCGCCGTACGCGGTCTCTATCTCCTGTGTCGTCCCTGAAATCGTCTTGGGTCGATCCCGGACCTCGGAAGAACTTGCACCCATCGAGGTGTGTTCGCCGTTACCCGAATCGTCTACCTCAACGTTTTCCTGGGAGATCTCCTGCTCGAGTTCTTCCTCCTCGAGTTCGAGACTGGTTTCGCCGATTACCTCCTGTAACTCGTTGCTCTCCAGGAACTCCTCGGGGCCTCCAAACTGGCTGATAAGTTCTGCGAGCGCGTCCACCTTGTCCATATCCGTTAGAGTATTCTCCTTGTTCTGCTGCATGACCTGTACGTCACGGGTACCGTCACGGTAAACTGTCATGCCCTTGATGCCCTTGTCGTAGGCCCGCATGTAGGCTTCGCGTACGTCCTCCTTGGTCGCCTCGTTCGGGAAGTTACACGTCTTGGAGATACCCGAGTGGTTGTGGTACTGGAACGCGGCCTGGATATCCACATGCTCGCGGGCGGCGACACGATCCGAGGTCATGAACAGCTCCTTCATGGCGGGAGGAAGCACGTCGTTGGGTAGCGAATCGACTCCTTCCCACTCATTGTTGTTCATCAGCCGCTCGACCTCTTTACGCACCTCGTCCACGTTAACGTCGTTGGCTTCAAGCGCCCGGATGAAGTAGTCGTCGAACTCGACGAGCATGTCCTCGCCCTGGATATCTTTTGCGACGTTCTTGAAGTAAGCCACCTGGTAGATGGGCTCACAGCCTCCGGAAGTATTCGCTATCATCGAAGTCGTACCGGTAGGTGCGATGGTCACCATGTTGTGGTTCCTGACCTCGAGGCCGTCCTCGAACTCGGAGGGATCGTAACCCCCGGAGTAACGTCGGAACCATTCAGGATATTCGAGAGGCGAGGTCCACTTGGAGTCCTCCCATTCATCGAAGGTTCCCCGGCTCTTCGCGAGGCTATGGCTCTCCTCGACCGCGAAACGTGTGATCAGTCTCTGGACTTCTTTTGCCGCTGCTATAGACTCCTCGGAGCCGTAACGGATCCCGAGCTGTATAAGCATCTGTGCGAATCCCATGAGCCCGAGACCGATCTTTCTCATCGAGCTTACGGTCTCCTCGATATCTTCGAGTGGAAAGTCGGACTGCGTCACGACGTTGTCGAGGAACCGGGTCCCGATCTTGGCAACGCGTTCAAGTTCATCCATCTTGAGCGCTTCCTGAAGGAACTCCCTCATCACCTGGTCAAGTTCTTCCTCCGTGTATTCAATACCGTTTTCCTCCACCCATTCATGGAAGTTGAGACCTATCTCTTCGCCCTGGTCCTTCACCATCAGCGAGAGGTTGATGTGGCCAAGGTTGCAGGCCTCGTAGTTCTCAAGCGGCTGTTCCCCACATGGATTGGTGGCCTCGATACGGTGCTCCGGATGTTTCTCGACATCGAATGAATGCATCTTGTTGGTCTCATCGTACATGAAAAGTCCGGGTTCGCCGTTCCTCCAGGCGCCGTCGACAAGAGTCTCCCAGATAAATCTCGCGGGAAGCTTCATGGGTTCTCCAGGCTCGAGTTCAATGTCGAACTCTTCAACGGCGTCACCGAAGGTGTTCGAGAAGTCACGCCAGAAGTTGTCGTCTTTCCCCTGGTCGCTTCCCGCGGCTTCAGGATACCATTCCTCGTCTCTATTGTAGAACTCTGCGGTCTTCCTTGAAGTTTCAAACACTTCGCCCGTTCGGGGATTGATCAGCTCGTACTCCTCATCGTTCTTGACCGCCTCCATGAACTCTTCCGTTAGACCAACGGAGATGTTGAAGTTGGAGAGGTTGCCCTCCTTCCTCTTTGATACTATGAAACGGAGTATATCGGGATGGTCGACACGCATAATACCCATCTGCGCCCCACGTCTTTTGCCACCCTGCTTGATGGTTCCACACATCGTATCGAAAACCTGCTGGAATGAGAGAGGTCCCGAGGCGATACCGCCCGTCGAGGAGACAGTGTCCCCTTTAGGCCTCATTAGATGGAACGGGTAGCCCATACCTCCACCGCTCTGGAATATCTTGGCGGCGTGGTGGACCTTGTTGAATATGGAGTCCATGTCATCTTCAGGATGGACAACGAAACACGCACTGAGCTGTTGAAGTTCGGCGCCCGCGTTCATTAAAGTAGGAGAGTTGGGCATAAACTTGAGGTTGGTCATGAGTTCGAAGTACTGTTTCCATGACTCCTCGTACTCTATATCGTCGTATTCTTTATCCGGCTGCGCGACATTCTTCGCGACACGTTCAAACATCTCCTCGGGTGTCTCGATGACGTTACCGTTCTCGTCCTTGAGAAGGTACCGCGCGGGAAGTATACGCTCGTACGCGTTCTCTGTAAGCCTCTCCTCCACGGTGTCGCCGGTCACGCGTTTTACCGGCAGCTTGAATCGGGATTTTTGTTTAACGTTTCCAGTTTCGGTAACAGTGTCGGTCATGTTTGTTGATCCCCCATTGAGTATGGTTCAAAATCCAGAGTATAGGTTACAATCAAGATTTAACTCGCCTCCTGCAACTGTTTAACTTCCTTCTCGAATGATTCGGCGTTTTCAAAAGAGTCGTAGACCGAGGCAAACCTTATGTACGCTACCTCGTCAAGCTTCTTCAGCTCTTCTTTCACGGTCTCCCCGATCTCTTCTGTGGAAACCTCGGCGGAACCCCTGAGTTTCTTCTTCACGCTTTCAACTACTTTGTCCACTTCCTCCTTCCCGATCGAGGTCTTCTGCACCGCCCTCTCTATACCGGATCGGATCTTCTCCTCGTCAAACTCTTCGACTTCGCCCGACCGTTTGACGACCTCTATGTCAAGCTTCTCCGTTGTTTCGTAGGTAGTGAAGCGTCGTCCGCATTCCCGGCATTCACGGCGTCGCCTGATCCTCTCACGGGAGTCGCGGCTATCCACTACCTTCGTCGATTCGTGGTCACAGTACGGGCATTTCATCACGGCATAGCTGAAGCTAGCTGATTTAAAGCTTTTGCTGTCATCAACCACAACATATCGGGGTCAAACAATCCGGGACCCCAAACATATGGTGTTTTCAACCCAAGATTGGAAACCGGTCCTTATAAACCCTGCCGTGTTGAAGAAGATTGAACTGTGAAACCTGTTTGAACATGTGCGGTTGACCTCCACCTATTTTTCAAACTTGCGTACAACTGTAAGGTATGACCCAAAAGATAGTTCCTGACACATCAATACTGGTGGACGGGAAGCTTTCGGAGCTCGCGGCCGAACGCGAACTCGAGGGAGAGCTTTTGATCCCTGAGTTTGTTGTCGACGAGCTGGAGTCCCAGGCCAATAGAGGTCTCGAGATCGGGTACACTGGGATAGAGGAGATCAACCAGCTCAGGAAGATCTCGGAAGACCGCAACTATACCGTTTCATTCACGGGAAGAAAGCCCACGGAAGAGGAGATAGAGCTGGCGCCCGCGGGTAGAATAGACGCCCTGATAAGAGACGTGGCAGAGGAAGAAGATGCAAAGCTCTACACCGCGGACTCCGTCCAGTCCCGGATCGCTGAAGCAAAAGGGATCGATGTAAAGATGTTCGAGATGGAACACGAGACAAGGTTCCCGCTCGAAAAATACTTTGACGGGGAAACAATGTCGGTCCACCTCAAGCAGGGGTCGGTGCCGAAGGCGAAGAGAGGTCTCCCTGGAGAGTTCAAGCTCGAGGAAATTGGAGACCAGCCTCTCAAAAAGGAAGAGATCAACCAGCTGATCCAGGACAGTATCGAGGCCGCGGAAGCATCCGATGAAGGCCTAATAGAGATGGAGGCGAAGGGATCTACCGTAATCCAGCTCGGGCGTTACAGGATAGCCATCGCGAAACCTCCTTTCTCCGAGGCAGCCGAGATAACCGCAGTCCGGCCGGTTTCAAAGGTCTCGCTCGATGACTACAACCTTACCGACAGGTTGAAGGAGCGGCTCGAAGAGAGGGCCGAGGGAATCCTGATCGCGGGAGCACCGGGGCACGGAAAATCGACGTTCGCGCAGGCGCTTGCCGAGTACTACGAAGAACGTGACAAGATAATAAAGACAATGGAGAAGCCCCGCGATCTGGATGTAGGTACCGATGTCACCCAGTACGCGGAACTTGAGGAATCCATGGAGAACACCGGGGACTTCCTGCTGCTGGTGAGGCCCGATTACACGGTCTACGACGAAGTTCGAAAGACGGATGACTTCGAAGTCTACTCCGATATGAGGATGGCGGGAGTCGGGATGATAGGGGTTGTACATGCCGCCGAAGCAGTTGACGCTGTGCAGCGCTTGATCGGCCGCGTTGAACTTGGAATGATTCCCCAGGTCTGTGACACAGTGATCCATATCGAGAACGCCGAGGTCGCGAAAGTCTACAGGCTGGAGTTAACTGTAAAGGTTCCCGAGGGAATGACAGAGGCCGACCTCGCGAGACCTGTAGTCCAGATTCTCGATCTCGAGGACGATGAACCCGAGTACGAGATCTACACCTACGGGGAGGAGACAGTCGTGATACCTGTAACAGGCGGTGAAGTAGAGTCAGGAGCCAGAAAGCTAGCGAAGGAACAGCTGGAGCATCTGCTTAAGGGAAGGATTGACAATCCCGAGATCGAGTTCATATCGGACGACCACATAAGACTTCTCGTGGACGAGGACGACATTCCCAGAATTATCGGAAGAGGTGGCGAAAACATAGATGAACTCGAGGATGAAATCGGGCTCGACATTACAGTTGAACCCAGGGGCAAGGCGACAATGAAGAACAGTATAGACTACAGTGTGAGCGAGAAAGGTAATTCTGTTATAGTAGAGGTCGGCAAGGAACATTCCGGAAACGAGGTCGACGTTTACGTTGGCTCCGAGTTTCTATTCTCTGCGACAGTAGGGAAGTCCGGCGAGGTCTCGGTAACCAAGAACTCCGAGCTCGCATCAAGGGTGCTCGGCGCCTCGGAGTCAGGAAAGCTCGAGGTCAGGGTATAGGATGACAAAAACTGTTTTATTTCAATCAAAATAAGAGTTTATCTCGGAGTCTTTCAGCAGAGATTCAACCTCTGACAAATATTCTTCCATTTTCTGAATCCTTATATTCCCTTTTTTGAATTGATTAATAAGAAATAAAGACCAATATCTTAATGCCATGACTTCCAGCCTCGACACAGTCGACCAGATGCTGGAGGGTGAACCGGTTGGACTTAAAGGCTCCGGACTGGTAGAACTCTACTCAATAGATCCGGACCCAAGAGCAGGTCCTGGTGCCTACGACAGCATGCAAGACTACGCCACCGATATCATGAGTGATCCTACAATTACTGACCCTGTAGTAAACGACTTGGCTACTGGTCTGGCAGCAGGAAACCACGACTCTGGCGGCCCATTGGGCGAACACCAGACCGTTCACCATCCTGACGGTACCATCCATTACGACGAGGACAGCGGAGCTCGGATAGATTATGAAGATGAATAGATAAGGGTTAAACACCCGCTTTCCTCTTTTTTTATTCTTCTCCAAAATCCTCTTCTTCAGACTGTTTCAATTTATCCACAATCTCTTCCAAAGTATCCTTATCTACATCTCGGATCAAATTGTCTATCATAAAGTCAGCTCCTTCTTCGATCGAATCCAACTGTTTGTCCGTCAACGCCTTGTTACAATCATCTTCAGCATCAGTTACTATAAAACCTATTTCGTGATAGAACTTGTCAATCTCATCTCTAGACATCTGCTTAATTCTATATCGTATCTCATCAACTACCTTATCCGGGATCTCGTAACGGTCCAGAGTCTTCATAGGGAATATTTCCCAATAAGGAAATAAATCACTTTGGGATTCAGACTATAGTCATACCGTTTTTTAATTTGCTTTACAAAATCCAGACGTGAAACAGTTACAGGTCACGGTTCCCAAGAAGTTCAAGGACGATGCAAAAGAGATCCTTGAGAATTATAGCAGCGATGTTTCTTCAGGAGAGGTGGAAAGGAAGGATGAAAAGGCAGTGGAGTTCACGATCTCCGCCGATTCGGAGGATATCGATGAGCTGTCGGAAAAGCTGAAGGATATAGATGATCTAGGGTCAGGCGAACTTTCGATACGTGTTCTCGAACAGGAGTCGCTTATACAGAAAGGCCAGAAGACAAGGGGCTCAAACACCATGCTTTCACAGCAGGAGATCTACTCGAAAGCCCAGGAATCATCGGGCTTTTCGAGGGCTGAATGGGGCCTCATAGCAGTCGCTTCAGCTATAGCAGCCTACGGTCTCGCGCTCGACAATGTCATCGTTGTCATAGGCGCCATGATGCTGGCTCCCCTGCTCTCCCCCTTCATTTCGGGAGCTATCTCGCTTGCAGTAGGCGACAGCACCCTGATAAAGGAGTCGCTTGTCTCCGGCGGACTCAGTATACTCCTGGTGGTAGCCGTCTCCTTCCTGGCTATCCTGCCTTTCCCCCTGGAGATCAATTCCACACTGGATCTGGTAGTTTCTTCAAGCATAATCACTGTACTTCTATCGCTACTTGTAGGGGCTGCAGCAGCCTTGAGTTTCTCGACAGGGATGCGTGAACAGATTGCAGGTGTCGCGGTTGCCATAGCCCTGGTGCCTCCTCTCGCGGCGGTAGGAATCGGGCTCAAGCTACAGAATATTGTCTTCGCCGTCCACGCAGCTTCTATCGCAACCATCAACATTCTAGCCGTTATTGTTTCAGGATTCGTCACCTTCAGTTTACTGGGTCTCAAACCCTCAACTTACTACAGGAAGAAGCAGGCGGAAAAACTGAAGTACGTGGTTCCCGCCGCGCTTCTACTTTTTGGAGTTATGGCTGCACCGGTAATCTACTCCTCCTACCAGGGTTATCAGGATTATCTCGAGGAGCAGGAGGTACGGGATGCCGCGAACAGCTTCTTCGGGAATGATCTACTGGAGATGAATTTCAGGGACTCGGAAGTAGTCATAACGGCTATAGGCGACCACAACGAGACCCGTTTCAGGGACTCGATAGAAACCTCCTACAGCATTAGAATTAGGGAACTTGCCCCAGCTGGCTAGTTTATTTAAAAACGTAGACCAAATCAGGCCTATGGGAATAGCCGAGATAGTTCTGGCCATCAACATAGCGGGAACACTTGCTATAGGCGGCATAACCTTCTTCATAGTATATACAACCTTTCGAGGAATAGAGGACAAGAAGATTCAACGGTTCTCCAAGCGTTTTACGATGTCCATAGCGGTGCTCATACTCTACGTCTCCTACTTCCTGTCGTACAACACCTTCATACCCAGCTCGGTTATCGCGAAGTCCCTGCTATACCTATTGCTCGTAATAGTATTCCTATACATGATGTGGGCCGCAATAGGTTTTGAGGAGGTAGCTCAGGACTACGGCGTTTCACAGGAGAGGAAGCTTGAAAAGATGGAGAACGAAGAGATAGGCTAGCGGTGCTCCGTTCTCTTCCCGTGTTTTTCACGTATAACGCTGTTGAGTTCATCCAGCGCCTCGTCAACCACGTCAAGCAGATCCCATCCCTCCTCGTTTATGGTTGTGACTCCGTACTCGCTGTAGAGCTTGAGATCGATCTCGTACCTGTGCTTCCGTCCATCCTTTTCGGCTTTCTTCACCCTCAAGGTGAGTTCCTCCGGGTTGCGGAGCTTTCTCCCCAGGGAACCCCTCAGCTGGTTGGCTATCTTGTTATGGACCGCGGACTTCTCCTCGGGAACCTCTAGCCCGGTCAGCTGGACCAGTACCGTGTTCTGCTGTCTGAGCTTTGATACGTACTCCACGAGATCTTTCAGGGTTACTATGGATTCAGGGTATCCTCCATCGGTGAAGACAATCTCCTGGGTTCCTCTCTCAAGCATTTTCTCGACAGCCTCCAATGCGGTCATATGTTCTACACTGGTGGAGGGATTGACCTGCATCAATTGGTCCGCTGTAACGCCGGAAAGAGACTCCTTTTCTCCGCCTCCAGATATATTGATTTCCCGTGTTCCATGGCGGCTTCCCGAGGTTCCACCGGAGTCCTGGGATTCTCGGGGCACCAGCATCCTGAGTATATCTATACTGTCGATTATCCCCGTTACTTTCCCGCTATCCACAACCGGTAAACGGGAGATACCGTTGTCCAGCATCATGTGTCGGGCTTTTTCGACGGAATCCTCCTCGTCCACTGTAATCACATCAAAGGTTGCGATCCTCTCAGTGGAAACATCTTCAAGCTCGTCCACGTCTTCAAGAACCTCAAGGAATTCCTGGTCGCCTATAACACCACGAAGCTTCTCCCCGGATTTACTGACCAGCATTTTCCTCCCGGAGTTGATCCTGAGATCGGCGAGATCAAGAAGGGAATCGGTCTCCTTGAACTCCGGCGGCTGGTGCATGACCTTTTCAAGACCCGTTGTTTCAGGGTTGAACTGGATGAACCTCACAAGGTCCCTGTATCCTATTACGCCCTGGAGCCGGTCCTTTTCATCCGTTACAGGCAGGGCTCTGAAGCCGTGCTCCTCCATACTGTTCTTTACCTGGCTCAGTGATTCCTCTTCCGACGCGGTCACGGGATCGGTCTCCATTACCTGTTCCGCCGAAATCCTGTCTGCTTCCATCATCTATCCACTAGGAACTTGTCAGGATTGTCGTCCATATCGATAAAGTTATCAGAGGCTTCCCGGATCTCCCGGGCGCTTGAACGTCCAAAGGACATTACCTCGACGCGGCATCCCATGGATTTGAGATGGTTGACCACCGGTGCAAAGTCACCGTCCCCTGTTACAAGCACGATAGAGTCCAGCTTTTTCGCCTGCTGAATCATATCGATCGTGATGCCTATATCCCAGTCTCCCTTCTTCTGGCCGCCGTAGAACTCCTTGAGATCCTTGTCCTTCACCTCGTATCCTATCTTCCTCAGGGCCTCGAAGAAGTTTTCCTCATCGGGGGTGTCAGCCTTGATGACATAGGCCTTTGCCCTGATAAGCTCACGGTTCATCACCGCAGCATCGAGAAGCTTCTCAAAGTCTACCTTTGAATCGTATAGATTTTTCGCGCTGTAGTACATGTTCTGAACGTCGACGTATACGCCGACACGTTGATCATTGTGTATCGATGACATAGTTTACGTCCTCCTGAAAGAAACGTGGAATCAAAAATTCCGTTTTTCAACTCTAAAAGGACACGGTAGAGTTAAAAGGATACCTTTCCTTCAACCAGTTTTTCCAGGCCTGATATCCTTCCATGCCTCAGATACTCAGCTATACCGCCACATGTGGCCTGGCGCACCAGGAAGTATAGAAGTACGAACGCAACCGCCTCCGCACTTAACTGGGTGGCGATCAGGAGTGAAATACCCAGTGACTTGGAAGCCGCCGTGAATCCCAGTGCCCGTGATTTCCGTTCCGGCACGTTCCACAACATCCCGGAAAGATATCCCCCGAAGAATGAAAGAAGTACAAAGCCTGCCAGAACAGGTACCGCCAGGAAAAGCTCGCCTACAAAAGAGAAGCCCTTCACGAGGAAGAGCTGATAGCCCTGAATTGCCGTAACAAGAAGTATAAACCAGAGCGCCAGCTTTGAAAAATGGGTCCGGAAATCGTCAAACAGGAAGTTCTGGAACCTCTGGGAACCTATACCGATTAACAGTGGGACGCCGGCAAAGGCAGCAATATTTCCTGCAACCCCTCCAATATCTATACCGATTCCCAGGAACTGCAGCAACAGCGGTATCACGGCAAGCCCCAGGATTACCGACAGTCCTGAAACTGCCAGGGCAACCGATCCCTCGCCTTTAGCCACGTTAGACCATACCACGGGCGCCCCTATCGCGGCCGCGGAAACACCTATGGCGAGGAAGGCATCGGCCATACCTGTAAATATCTCGGCGAATCCCAGGGCCAGGAGTGGCGTAAATACGTACACCAGCAGGATTCCCAGGCCTATCTCCCCGGTATGGTGCAGATTCTTCCCGAGTTTCCTGATATCCAGGTGAATTCCTATAAGGAAGAAAAGCACCGCGATAAGGATGCTTGTAAGCGCGTTGTGGACAACGTAACCGGTATAGGTCGACAGTAGGAAAGCTGCTGCAATGGCTGCGACAGCTATCCCCAGGAACTCAAGATCGAACCTCCAGCCGTGGACTGCCATGTAGAAAACTTTAAACGCCGGCTTATTAATTCTGCCGGAGATCCCTGATCAGTTCAATGTTCTCTGCGTAACCTTTTTCTCCAGTTACAGGAGTCTCAAGTACCATAGGGAGATGTCTTAACTCTTCCGCATTGATGAAGTTCCGGAAACCCTCTTCACCGATACCTCCCTCTCCTATGTGTTCATGGTTGTCCTTCTCGCTTCCCTTCGTATCTTTCGAATCGTTGAGATGTAGCAGCTTTACCCGTCCAAGTCCAAGATCTTCCTTGATTTCCTGTATCATGTCCCTGAAACCGTCGATGTCTCTCAACTCGTAGCCCGCGGCGTGGGCGTGACAGCTGTCGATACAGACACCGATCTTTTCATCAGATGTTTCACATCTTTCAACTATTTCTCTGAGCTCTCCGAAGGATTTCCCCAGGGTCGTTCCCTTTCCCGCGGTGTTCTCCAGCAGGAGGGTTACGTCTTCCGGTATCTCCAGTCTATCGATCCCCTCCGCGATCCTTTCAAGACCGTTTTCACGTCCGCTGCCGGTATGAGCTCCAGGATGGAAAACAAGGTACTCGATACCGAGAGTCGAGGCGGCGTCAAGCTCCGCCTGGAGACATTTGATCGACTTCTCGAAAAGATCATCTTTAGGCGTCCCGAGGTTTACGAGGTAAGTGGAATGGACCGAATAGGGATTCTGGCCCTCCTCGTCCCGAAGATCCTGGAAAGCTTCGCCCTCCTCTTCACTGTAATCAGAAGTCGCCCAGGTCCTCGGAGAACCGACAAAAATCTGGCCGCAGTTGCCCCCTGCCTCCTTCTGTCGCTTGACCGCTTTTTCGATTCCACCTGAGACCGATACATGTGCACCTACACGGAAAGTCATGTTCAACCGGGGTAAAAATAGCTTCAAAACTATTTCGGAAGATTTCTAACTCTGCATGTGAAAACCTGTTCATGAGAATTGTTTCCCTGGCACCTTCCAACACCGAGATACTTTATGCGCTCGATGCGGGAGATGAAGTTATAGCCACTACTTCGCTCTGCGACTACCCCGAGGAAGCCCGGCAAAAACCTTCTATAGGCGGATGGAGTGAGGGCCTGGATGCTGAAAAAGTCACGAAGATGGAGCCGGACATCGCGCTGGCCTCCGACGATTTACAGGACTCAGTCGTGGAGGAACTCCGGGAAAGGGACGTTAACGTACACCAGTTCAGTCCCCACAGCCTGGAAGACGTGTTCGACTCCGTAGAGGAGATTGGAAGGCTCTTAGAACGGGAGGGGAAAGCACGGGAGCTTTTGGAACAGATGTGGGAACGTCTCCAGGAGCTTTCAGTGGAAGGAAAGAGAATCTACTGCGAGGAGTGGACT
>CAZKLW010000014.1:0-12609 GCA_964553995.1 uncultured archaeon | reverse complement strand
CGTGACCAGTGATGGATGCTACAGATACCTTTCCTCCTGTTAACGCCAGAAACACCATCAACTGGTCCGCCATGTAGCTGTCAACTGCGGCCGACGAGGAGTGAAACTCCCTGAAATCTCTTACGGCTTCCTGTGCAACCGTCTCCGATCTCTTTCCTTTCTCCCCCAGGGCGTCAAAACCTGCAACTGAATCCTCGTAGACAGCCTTCACAAGCAGAGATGAACCTGTAGAATCCGTGTCCACGTATACCGTTTTCTTTTCTATTCCGGCAGATATGTGACTGTTCTTGAGCAACCTTGCGGCTTCGTCCGCCTGTCTGTCCGCGACTTCCTGTTCTTCCAGTTCTTCCGAGGCCTTCGAGTATATCTTGAATCCCTGGAGTTCCCCCCGATCATCTAGTACTATCTTTTCCAGGGAATAAGGGTCCGTCTCCAGAGTAACCTTCCCGCCTCCACGGGGATAATATCCCGTTCTTTCGAGCTCTGCGGAAGCCCTGAAACCGAATTTTCTCAGTATCGGAAGCTTTACTTGCCTGAAGTATTCGATGGTGGGAGACCATTTAACGTCGGTTCCTCCCTTTACGGTCAGCCGGAATCCCTGGTTGAACTGGCTGGCCACCGGCAGTATAGTATCCAGGAGGAGAGTTACCGATCCCGCGGTACCTATATTTGCGGTGAACGACCCCGGCCGGAGGTTCCTGGGTCTGAAGACAAGTTCCTGACCGCCCTCCCGTAGACCGCTGACTTCCGCGCTTGAAAGTCTTTTCGCAGCCTTTACGGCTTCAATATGTTGTCTCTTTAGTCCAGGGTTGGGGCGCGAACCCCTGATATTCTCCATTCTGAAATCTTTCCCGGTTATAGTGGACATTGAAACCGCGGAACGGAGCATCTGTCCACCCCCGCTTGAACCATCGATCTGTATCATACAGTATTTCAATCCTCGAGGCTTAAAGATAGGTATGACCCAGAGTTTTCGCCAGTCGCCTGAAGAACTTGAAACATTTCTCGATTTTTTGGAGGAAGACATCGAAAACATCAGGAGGGCTGTATCCGTGGTCAGGGAGAAGGACGTAGATGCCGAGTTCATCGTCCACTCCAAGTCGGAAACCGTAGAAGAGTCAGTGGAGAAGAAGGGGGCGGACCGGTCACAGATAGTCAAGACACTGGTATTCGTGGCGGGAGAAGAACCTGTTGCTGTGCTCTGTCCCGGCGACAGGCGAGTGAGCGAGTCAAAACTCGAGGACCTGACAGGGAAAGAGGTAAGGATGGCAAACCCTTCCGAGGTAAAGGAAGCTACAGGTTACACAGTTGGTGGCGTATCACCATTTGACCTTGAACTCCCGGTCCATGTAGAGCAGTCAATAATGGAACTGGAGGTTGTGAACGCAGCGGCAGGTTCCCGTGTCGCGGGTGTAGAAATGACGCCTGAGGATCTCCTTGAGGTCTCCGAAGGAGATTTAGCGGATCTCGCGGAGTAAACTTCCCGAAGAGATTTAAGTCTCGGGAACAATCCTGTTGCCACACCAATGAAAGGTGGACGCTTTTACGTCGGGAACATTTAGGAACCTTTCAAAACCTTCTAGCGCCAGCTCCACCTTCTTAAAGTCCGCTGCCGATTCTCATACGTGGTTGGAATGGGTATAGATGAACGCAAGGAACTGGTACTGAGGAACACCGAGGAAATCGTCCAGGAAGACGAGCTGGTCGAGATTCTAGAGGAGAAGGAGGATCCCCGGGCATACGTAGGCTACGAGACCTCGGGCCCTGTACACCTCGGGCACTGGATCTCGGTAAGGAAGATGCTGGACCTCCAGAAGGCAGGTTTTCAACCTGTTATCCTCTGGGCAGACCTTCACACCTATCTCAACAGGAAGGGTGATGAGGAATGGATTCAGGCGATGACGGACTACTGGCAGGCGACCTTCGAGGCACTGGGACTTGAAGCCGAGTACGTCCACGGAAGAGATTTCGAGGAGAAGACCGAATACTTCCACGACATACTTGAGATGGCGAAGGAAACCACCATAAATAGAGGTACAAGGGCGATGGCGGAGGTCGCAAGGGACAAGGAGAACCCGTACATCTCCCAGATAATCTATCCTCTGATGCAGGCACTGGATATTGTCTACCTCGACCTGGATCTCGCTGTCGCGGGTATCGACCAGAGGAAGATCCACATGCTGGCCCGGGAGAAACTTCCCAGCCTTGGTTACGAGAAGCCTGCCTGCCTCCACTGGCCGATGCTCACGTCTCTTCAGGGCACTGGTGACAAGATGTCTTCCTCGAAAAAAGAGACGATGTTCCCGCTGCATTCGGATCCCGAGCACATAAGAGAAGTGATAGAGAAAGGTTACTGTCCCGCAGGGCAGGTGGAGGATAACCCGGTGGTGGAGATAGCCCTGTACTTCATCTTCGGCGCGGACCGCAGCCTCGAAGTCGAGAGACCGGAGAAATACGGTGGAAACGTCACATATACCGATTACGATGAATTCAAGGAAGACTTCAGGGCGGAGGAGCTACACCCTCAGGATCTCAAGGAGGCGGTAGCCGACGAAGTAATGAAGAGGTTTAAACCTGTGAGAGACCGGTTCAAAGAGGAGCCCGGTCTTCTAGATCCTCTTGAAGAGATAGGTCACGATAAACCCGACTATATCGGCTAGCGACAGTTATTTAACTTTCTCTTTTCTTATTCTCTACCACAATGAAAGGTGGACGTTTTTCCGCTGGCACGTTTCCGAGATAAAGTCTTAAAACCTGTTCTAGATAAAACTTTCTTCCCAACTGGTTTACATGCTTGACATCGAGCTGTTCCGCGAGAACCCGGAAGTTATACGTGAATCCGAGAAGCGCCGAGGCAAGGATGTTTCCCGGGTAGACAAAGTGGTCGAGGTAGACCAGGAATGGAGGGAGACAGTACAGCAGCTTCAGGAGCTACAGGAGAAACGTAACAGCATGGGTGATGAGATCGCGGAGCTGAAACAGTCGGGAGAGGACGCTACGGAACAGATCGAGGAGATGCAGCAGGTCAAGCAGAAAATATCCGAGCTGGAGGAGAAAGAGAAGGAACTGAAGGAAGAACGGGACGATCTCAGGTACCGGGTAGGCAACATACTACATGAATCCGTTCCTAAAGGCGAAGACGAGGAAGAAAACGTTGAGCTGAGAACCTGGGAGCAGGATTCTGGAAGGGTCGAAGACGCCGAGCTCGCCGCTGATATACTTGAAGAGAACGACCTGGTAGACACTGAGAAAGCTACAGAAATCTCCGGTGAAAGAGCCTATTTCCTGAAAGGCGACATCTTCAGGCTCAACCAGGCCCTCATCAACTTCGCCATGGACGTTATCCGGGAAAAAGGCTACATCCCTATGCAGACACCATTTATGCTCCAGAGAGAGCAGATGGAGGCCGCGGCCGAGCTTGAGGACTTCCACGAACAGCTTTACAGCATGGAGCGGAGCGACAAGTACCTTATCGCCACCTCGGAGCAGACGCTGGCCAACTACCATTACGATGAGATCCTGGATCCTGACACGCTTCCAAGGAAGTACGGGGGATTCTCCACCAATTTCAGGCGTGAAGCGGGAAAGCACGGTACACAGACCCGGGGCATCTGGCGCATCCACCAGTTTGAGAAAGTAGAGCAGTATATCTTTTGCGAGCCCGGAGAATCCTGGGAACGTCACGAAGAACTAATAGAGAACTCGGAGGACATCATGAAGAAGCTGGGGCTTCCCTACCGTGTCGTCAACGTTTGCACGGGCGACATGAACGACAACGCCGCGAAGAAGTACGATATCGAGGTCTGGCGACCGCCACTAGGAGAGTACGGCGAGGTTGTTTCCTGTTCGAACTGTACGGACTACCAGGCCCGGAAAGTAAAGGTCCGGATCAGGCGGGGGGATGAAACCGAAACCGCCCATACCCTTAACGCGACAGCTCTGGCCACTGAACGCATCATTACCGCGATAGTCGAGAACAACCAGAGCGAGCGGGGAATTGAGATTCCGGAGCCTCTACAGGATTACATGGGCCGGGAATATATCGAAACTAATTAAGCCTTAAGGCCACAAACTGGCCCTAGGTGATCAAGAATGAGTGTAATGAGAGCTCTTTCCGGGCTTGTCGAAAGCGTAGTTGCTTTCGTAGTGATGATCCTGCTTGGAGTGATCTCCTTCTTCGTCACGGTCTTCGTGGTGAAGACGGGAAGCCAGATGGCAGACTACTCCCCGAGCGGGGACTTCGTGGTCCTTTCAGCCGCGTTACTCGTGGCAGCTTCCATCCTCGCAGGAACCATGAAGAGGTAAGGATGCCTCAATCCTTCTTTTTCTTTTTGTTCTAGAGGGTGAAGAGAGGAAGTTTCGTGGCTACCTCTGAAGATACATCTGACTTTCTGAAGGACCTGCCATGTAGACTTCATTCCCGGTTACCTCTTCGTCCATCTTGTCGAGGCTCGACTCTATATCCTCATCTGAGGGAGTTACAGGATCTACAACTCTGTTTCTGCCGTCTAATCTTCCCCCCATTATGTCATCTCTCTCGTTGGGGGAAAGTCCGATTCTACCGCCGATAGTTTTCACCTCCTTCTGAAGTTTTGACTGGTTTTGGAGAAGTATGATGTGGTGCGGTACAGCACCGTTTCTGGTCGTTGTTTCGTTGCATTTGCGCCACCTGAGAAAATGTTATTGAGGCAGCGCAAACGCTGCGGAATAGATAATAAAGAATTGCCAGATAGCAGCCACTCTGGATGAAAGGTTTTCGTCCATGCCGGAATATGTTGTGGTCGGCTGCATACGTCATCCTTTTTCGTATTATCGTTTATAAACATAGCCCGGGGGTGAAGGGTTCACAACCTTTAAGCTTTCACCTTCAACCGGTGTTTAAAATGCCAACCACAGTAATGGTGGGGGAGAAGCCGAAGGTGGCTTCCCGTATAGCCGACGCACTGGGAAATTACACGGTAAGGGAAAACCGCGGCGTGAAGAACTACGTTATAGATGCCGGGGACGAAGAGATAATTATCGCTCCCGCGGTAGGCCACATCTTCAACCTCGACCAGAAAAGCGATGGCTGGGACTACCCAGTTTTCGATGTGGAGTGGAAGCCGATATTCGAGACCCAGGACTCCTCGGACTACGTGAAGAAGTACTACAACAACCTGAGAGATCAGCTGGAGCGCGCGGATCGTTACATCAACGCCTGCGACTTTGATGTTGAAGGATCGACGATCGGCGGCAACGTTATACGCCTTATAGCTGACCCGGACGAGGAACGCATAAAACGGATGAAGTTCTCCACTCTTACACCAGGAGAGTTACAGGACGCGTTCGACTCCCTGGAAGAGTTCGACCGTGGGATGACGGAGGCAGGAGTTACCCGGCACACGCTTGACTACTACTACGGTATCAACGTTTCCAGGGCGTTAATGCAGGCGGTCAGGGAGAACGACCGTTACCAGACACTAAGCACGGGAAGAGTTCAGGGCCCAACGCTCAAGGTCCTGGCTGACAGGGAGCGAGAAATCCAGGCGTTCGACCCGGATCCGTACTGGGAGGTCTACCTCAACCACGGAGAGTTCAGGGCCCAGTGGGAGGACGAAGAAGACCGTATCTGGGAAGAGGATTATGCCGTCGAGGTATTAGAGGAAGTCAAGGGAGAGAAGACGGCGGAGGTCACGAACGTAAAGGTCAACAACTACAAACACAATCCTCCGGTGCCTTTCAACCTGACAGGGCTCCAGAGCGAGGCGTCCTCCCAGTTCGGGATATCCCCCAAGAAGACGCAGTCGATCGCCCAGGACCTTTACGAGTCAGGCCTGATCTCCTACCCGAGAACCGAGTCACAGAAACTGCCGGCGAAGATCGGTTACAGCTCTCTGCTGTCGAGGCTCAAGAACCAGTCGGATTACGAGGAGCTCGCCCAGAAGGTGCTTGACAAGGACAGCATATACCCCAGGCAGGGCGGTAAGGAGGACGACGCCCACCCCGCGATATATCCCACGGGAGAGAAGCCCTCGGGTCTGGGAGGCGCGGAAAAGAAGATCTACGACCTTATCGTGAAACGGTTCTTCGCGGTCTTCGGGGACGCAGCGAGGCGCCAGACCCTCACCTTCACGCTCTCGGTTTCGGGAGAGGGGTTCAAGACACAGTCAAAGATTACCAAGGAGAGGAACTGGTTCGACCTCTATGATCCCTACGTGAACGTTGAGGAGGCTGAGCTTCCGGACATGAAAGAGGGCCAGGTGCTTGACGTGGAGTCTTTCGACCTCGAGGAGAAGGAGACCCAGCCACCGAACCGGTACTCTCAGTCTGGGATCGTCAACGAGCTGGAGAAAAGAGAACTCGGGACAAAGGCTACAAGGGCTGATACGGTTGACCGGCTCTACTCCCGGGACTTTATAGAAGAGAATCCTATAGAGGTGACAGAACTCGGGCTTGCTATCACTGAGACTCTTGAGGATCACTGCCCCGAGGTTCTCTCTGAGGAGCTTACACGAAAATTCGAGGAAAAGATGGAGGCAATCCGCAACGAGGAGGAGACGAGCGAGGAAGTATTGGGAGAGGCCAGAAATGAACTCAAACAGATACTTGCCAAGTTCAAGGAACAGGAGAAAGAGATAGGGGCGGAACTCGTAGAGACTATAGACGCCGAACGTGAAAGAAAGCGGCAGCTTGGCCCCTGTGACCAGTGTGAAGACGGAACCCTGAGGATAGTCAAGACAGGGAACGGCCGTTTCGTCGGCTGCTCGAACTACCCGGACTGTGAGAATACTTACCCGCTCCCGAACAACGGCCAGATCAACTCCACCGATGAGGTCTGTGACGAATGCCACACCCCCAAGATCTGGGTCAACCGGAAGAACGCCAAGAACTACAACATGTGCGTTGATCCCGACTGCCCAACGAAGGACGACTGGTAGTCGCCACTGTCACTCAAATCCCTGCAGATAGCTTTCTTCGGATAGGGGTCCTTCGTGATCCACGTTGGCCATTCTACCTTGGTAGTTCTCGCCACGGATTCCTCCGTCCGTCACGATTTCAGGCCTCGATTTCCGGTATCCCCCGGCAGCCCATTCATAAACCTCGTCGGTGAAATCTAGGTCTACATCATCGCTCTCCGGCAGGGCAACGTTCGCAAACCAGTGGACCGCGGCAGTGCATACTTCAGGCTTGGAAAGATGGTTTATGACTCCGTCCTCGCCTATTCTGGCCATAAAACCGCTTTCCTCGAAGACGTGTTCTGTTACGTCTCTTTCGGAGGAGTGTTCTTCCCGGTAATCGAACCTTTCGGTCTGCTCCATCATTCGCTTTACCGATTTCCAGTCATCCACATTGACAAAGTTCCGGGATCTCTCGTCGTATTCATCCATTCATCTCACCTCTCCAGTCGATCTTCCAGCGCCTCGCAAGCGATATCTTCCACGGCGTCACTTCTACTTCTAGGTTCCACTGGATGGTCGTAGCCTTCATGTGGAGATTTTGCTTTCAGGAACTCCGACTGAATGAATTCGCTCGGCCGATCAGGATTGGAGTCGTTATACATCAGGCTATACGCCTCCTTGATCGAGTGTTTTCAGGTTTTTTAGTGTTGTAATGCGTGATTGTGTCGTAGTTGTGTGTTGTCATAGAGTGTTGCACCTCGAAACTGAGAGAAACGAGAAGCACCACTGCGCCTTTTTACAGCAGCAGTAGCAGTGAAATCAGCAGGATAATTGAGATACGTGAAAAGTTAGAACTACTTCTATCCGAGCAGAACGCATCCACCCTTCCGGTGAAAGTGTGTGGTGGACTTCATGCTTTCATAATGATGTCAGGATCATTTATAAATCGTGTGGCGTCAGACGTCAGAACAGCCCTCCGTTCTCTGGCTCGACCAGTCCTTCATCGGTGATCTGGAACTGCATCGATTTTCCCTCGGGGAGCGAACGGTGTTTCTCGATCTCAATTTTTCTCAGGTTCTTGTCCTCGTTGGAGAGCTTCAGGAGGCATTTAGACCAGTAACGGGGCACGTCACGTCCCACAAGCTCTATCCCTTCTTCGTCGAAATTGGTGTAGACCTGGTTGGTTACCACCACAGGTATTTCCTCTTTCCGGGCGATCTTTGAGAGCTCAGAAAGCTGCTTTGATAGCCTCTGGTTTACCTCGGATATGTTGTCGCCGTTCGCGTTCAGCCGGTAAAGAGATACCAGCGAATCCACGACTATGACCTCTACATCCTCTTCCTCGACGAGGCCATGGAGGGATTCGATATCTCTCTCCTGCTCATCGAAGCTCACCGGTTCCATGAGCGCTATCTGTTCAAGTTCTTCCTCGGACGCGACCTGGACGAACCGCTCAGCGGAGAAACCTTTCTCCGTGTCGATATAGCCGACCTTGCCTCCCCTGGATGAAACCTCGGCCGCCACCTGTATACAGAAGTTGGTCTTCCCGGAACCTGACTCCCCGAAGACGTTCGTGATTATACCCTTCTCTATTCCACCGTTCAGGAAGGAATCGATGGGATCGCTACCTGTAGATAGACGTTTGACTTCCACGTTTCAGACTGGGATCGAAATCTTTTATCGACCCCGTATTTTTACAAGACGTGAATAAAACCCATTTAAATGTTGTGAACAAAAATTCAGTTATGTCCGGAAAGGCGGCACTCCTGACCTATGATACCAAGCGGGAACGGTTTAACTCGGTATATGAGCGCAACAAGTTTTACCGGGGCCTTTTCGGCTACAAACAGACCGTCAAGAAGAACGGGAAAAAGTACGAGTACGAGAAGGATGGACTGATGGATGAGGTACCGAACGTTAGAATAGATGACTCCGTCTTCATACTTGCGCGATCAAGTATAGAAGATATAGAGGAATACTTCGAAGAATGGGGTCGAAAGGTTGAATACAGGATATTTACAGTCCTCATAGAGGACAACAGCATACTTGAGAAGATAAAGGGTGATCTGAATGAACGACACTGAAGACGACACGGTAAAACTCCGCGTTGGAGAGGTGCCTCCAAATGCCCAGCAGGATATAGGCCGCGGAATCGTCAGAATAGACTCAAAAGTCATGGAAGAACTGAGTATTGCGGAGGGCGACGCCGTCATGATAAAAGGTGATAGAGAGACTGTTGGACGGGTTGCCCGCAGCTATCCCGCGGACAAGGGTCTGGGGATAGCCAGAATGGATGGATACATGAGAAAAAACGCAGGTACGTCCCTTGGAGAAAAGATTGAGGTAGAGCGCGCCGAACTTAAAGAGGCGAAGAAGATTACCCTTGCCCCTGCAGAAGAAGGCGTGATGATACAGGTAAATGACCCGAACATATTCAAGCGCGCCCTGACTGGTCGTGCAGTAATGGAGGGAGACATCATAGTCCCCGGCGATGGAAAGGAACGTCGCGGATCTCTTTTCGACGACATGTTTGATTTCGAGGCAGACCAGTTCAGGTTCTCTTTCGGGGCCGAGACCAAGCTAGCAGTGGTTAGCACCACACCCAAGGATGCGGTAAAGATTACTCAGGAGACAGAGATCAAGATGAAACAGCAGGCGGTCGACCAGAAAGAGATGAAGACCGCCCGCGTCCCTGAAGTAACCTACGAGGATATAGGAGGTCTTGACAGCGAGATTCAAAAGGTCCGGGAAATGATAGAGCTACCCCTCAAGCATCCCGAGGTATTCCAGCAGCTGGGGATCGATGCGCCTTCAGGAGTTCTGCTACATGGTCCTCCTGGAACCGGTAAGACTTTGCTGGCGAAGGCCGTTGCGAATGAAGCCGATGCGACCTTCATGTCGATAAACGGGCCGGAGATAATGTCGAAGTACTACGGCGAATCCGAGAAACAGCTGCGGGAAAAGTTCGAGGAGGCGCAGGATAACTCTCCCGCGATAATATTTATCGACGAGATAGACGCCATTGCCTCCAAGCGTAGCGAGGTGGGAGGAGAAGTTGAACGCAGGGTCGTGGCCCAGTTGCTCTCCCTGATGGACGGTCTCGAGGAGCGCGAAAACGTAATAGTTATAGCTGCCACCAACAGGGTTGATGCGGTTGACGAGGCCCTGAGGCGCGGAGGCCGTTTCGACCGTGAGATCGAGATAGGAGTCCCCAATATCGAGGGCAGAAAGGAGATCCTCCAGATACATACCAGGAACATGCCCCTGACCGATAACGTGGATCTCGACGAGATATCCGAGAAGACACACGGCTACGTTGGTGCGGATCTCGAAGCTGTCGCCAAGGAGTCAGCCATGTCGGTCCTAAGGCGGGTGCTCCCGGAGATCGATCTTGACGAGGAGATACCCAGCGACGTAATGGAGAAGCTTGTCGTTGACCGCGAAGCTATGCTGGACGGTATAAGAGCGGTTGAGCCTTCGGCGATGCGTGAAGTCATGGTTGAGATACCCAAGGTTTCCTGGGAAGACGTTGGAGGGCTTGAGAACACCAAGGAACAGCTGCGTGAGATGGTTGAGTGGCCGCAGAAGTATCCTGAACGCTTCGACAGGATGGGGATAGAGGTTCCCAAGGGCATACTGCTCTACGGTCTCCCGGGAACCGGTAAGACTTTACTGGCGAAGGCTGTCGCCAACGAGGCTAACGCCAACTTCATCTCGATAAAGGGCCCGGAACTCTTCTCCAAGTACGTCGGTGAATCAGAGGAGGCCGTAAGAGAAGTCTTCAAGAAGGCCCGCCAGGTTGCTCCATGCATACTTTTCATAGACGAGATAGACTCCATCGCGACGAGGCGTGGATCAAGAACTGACTCCGGTGTAGGTGATAGAGTCGTCAACCAGTTGCTCACAGAGCTTGACGGCATCGAGTCGCTGGAAGGCGTAACGGTAGTAGCAGCCACAAACAGGCCTGACATGATAGATCCTGCGATTACGAGACCTGGGAGGATCGACCGCTCAATCGAGGTCGAGAATCCTGATCTCGAGGCGCGGGAAAAGATTCTCGAGGTTCACACCAGGGAGATGCCTCTGTCTGATGATGTTGATCTCGCTGAACTGGCGGAAGAACTTGACACCTACGTCGGAAGCGACATAGAGGCCCTTTCCAGGGAGGCTGGTATGAGGGCGCTTAGAGACGACCCTGATTCGGAGGAGGTCTCGATTCAGGACTTCAGGGATGCGATGGAAGAGATCCAGCCCACGGCAACCGAGGACAACATGCAGGAATACGAACGGATGATGCAGAGGATGCAGAAGATGGAGAGCGAGGACGATCAGCCAGATTATTACGCATGAACTCCCGTAGCAGTCGTGCAAACTGCCTTCAGGCAGTTTGACTCGTCGCAGTGAAATGCGTAAGGCATTTCCTACGAGTTCGCAGTACGTTAAGGCTCCAGCAGGTGCCGGTTGATTTATCGTTACTTCCCTCCAGGTAACCTCTGTTTTTAAGGGTGGAGGCTGACAACTAGAGTACAGATGCCGGAGCACGAATGCGAGGTATGCGGGAGAAGCTTTGATACGAAGAGAGGACTCAGTGTCCATGAGTCACAGTCTCACAGTAGTAATTCCGCGGAAAACGATGACAAACAGAATGTAGAGGATGCGGATGACGACAAGAGAACGGTTAATCTCTCGCTTTCGGTGAATCAGGCGTTGATCATAGTTTTCATCCTCGGCATAGGTATAGGCTTCCTTGCTGGCGCTATCTCACCTGTCCGGTTTTCAGATACCGCGGCCTCCCAGTCGGGACAGCAGGACAGCGGGAACAGTCGTGTCCAAATAACATCTGACATGTTGGAGAATGAACCTGCCCTAGGTAGTTCGGATGCACCTTTGACGATAGTTGAGTACTCCGACTACGGATGCCCATGGTGCGCAGAATGGGCAGGATTTGAGGCAATACCGGATGACGCTACGCGGGTAACAGGAACTATAGACAACAAGGAGACGCTACAGAAGATCAAAGAAAACTATGTTGACACGGGTGACGCGAGATTTGTTTTCAAGGACTATCCTGTGAAAAGCTTGCATCCTAACGCACCTTCGGCTCACAAGGCCGCTAACTGCATCCTGGAACAGGATGAATCTCTCTACTGGAAGTTCCACGACAAGCTGTTCGAGAAGAGGGAGCAGTGGAAGCAGAGCAACCAGCCGCTCCAAGAGTACAAAAGCTTCGCAGATTCTGTAGGAGCCAACGTTTCCGAGTTCACGAGTTGCTACCAGAGCTCTGACAACTCCGAAGTCCAGAAAGATAAGCGACAGATAGGGTCGCTCACAGGCCGCCTTGGGACTCCAGCCATATTTATAGGAAACACGGATGACGGCTTCGTGATGATCCAGGGGGCACAGCCGTATTCGTCTCTGAAGAACGTTATAGATACTGAACTTGAGAAAGCGAGAAAATGAGAGACGAGCTGCTTAAGACCGCCGAAGTTCTTGGAAAACCTGTATATCTCGTGTTTGGCCTGGTCGTGGCCGCAGTATCATTCATCTTCTACGCTCTTCTGCTGAACAGTTCGCTAATCTTCACCTACCTGTCGTCTGGTAATTACTCTCTAGTAGCTTCCCTTGTCCCGGATCTGGTGAACGGATTTGCCCGTAGTTCTTCTGTCGCACCTCTTGCGCTCACGGTTGCTGTATCAGCCATGATCGGCGTGAATTTTGCTCTAGCAGCCTT
>CAZKLW010000013.1:0-13708 GCA_964553995.1 uncultured archaeon | reverse complement strand
AATGAACGATCAGAAATTCCACGAATACCTTTACAGGGTTGAGAACTGGCTTGACGAGTTTGCAATCGCCGCACTGTCTTTCGGAGCGATATTTGTGACTCTGTGGGCGTTCTTCGCGGCTCCCCAGAATGTAACTCTCGCGTCTCTGGGAGCTATAATCGAGCCTTGGGTCACGATGCTCGCGTTGATGATAATAGCCCGCGAATTATGGCTAATGAACCTCCACAAAAGGAAGCAAGCGGAAGGTGAATGACTGAGTGGCTGATCCAGGTAGCTTCACGCAGCTTTTGACCAGCCTTGAACAGGCTGATTTCTTTATAGGAGTTCTACCTTTCGTGCTTACATATGTTGTTTTCTTCCTGGCGCTGGGTCGAATCCCTCTTTTTAGCGATGCCGGTGGAAGAGAGAGGCGCTTCAGGTCGCTGGTGTCTGTAGTACTATCGCTTTTCGTATCTTACTTCCTTGTCACGAACCCCGCCTACCAGCTGTTCTTCGTCGACTTTTTCGGAACATTTGCGATTGGTCTTGTAGGCCTGCTGGGTCTACTGGTTGCTATCGGTTTCACCGGTATCCCTGGGAAAGTCTTAACCTATAGGTTGTGGGCGGTTATAGCTGCTGTTATAGCGGTAGCGGCCTGGTCTGCATCGGGAGGTCTGGGTCTGCTGTTCCCTGGAATCCAGCTGGGACCGCAGCTAGGTAGCGCCTTCGCCACTCTAATGGACACAGGTCTGATATGGGGAGCCCTGATAATAGTACTTCTCTGGTGGGCAGGGAAGGCACCTACCACCTCGGAAGAGACACGCAAGAGTCTGTCACAGAGGCTTTTAGAGGGCATGGTCCAGGAAAACGATGATCCTTAGGTGAAATAAAATGGGAGCTTTCGCGACTATAGTCGAGACGATGGCGGAGATGGATGTCTTCCAGCTGTTCTTCCCTTGGCTGCTTGTCGTGGCGATTACTTACGGTGTCCTTGAGAAGTACAACGTGTTCAGCGAGGATGCCTCGGTCAACGGCACCATAGCCTTCTCGGTTGCCTTCTTTGCGATAGGTGGCGCCCACTTCTTCCTGCCGCCGGGCATAATGACCAGTTTCGCCGCCAGCCTGACCTTCTCGGTCTTCGGGATTCTGGGGCTCATGATTATGGCGGCCGTGGCAGGGATAGATATTGAGGATATGGCGGACAACAGCCGACTGTTACCGACACTTATCGGTATCCTGTTCCTCCTTTCGTTCATAGGAGCCTTCGCCTTCCAGGCCGACCTTGAGACGCTTCTGGGCGGAATCGAAAACACCTTCCAGGAGGTGGTGATGCCCATACTCATACTGGTGTTCCTTCTGGGTATTGTTGCAATAACCGCGAGAGGTAGTGGTGACTAAAGATCCGTGATTATTCGTCCCATTCGTCCATGTCGATGTCCTGTATGTCTTCAGAAGAAACGTTTCTCGAGGTCTCTATACCCCGCTCGGCCTTGATCTCCTGCACGAGATCGGTCAGGTCCCGGACGTTGTCCACTAGAGACGGTAGCACCTGCTGGAAGGCCTTCTCGAGTCCTCCTATGCGGGACTGGTACTGGTCGATGTGGTCCTCCATCTCGTCCACTTTCTGGACGAACTGCTGCTGATCCTCGTCGTCCCGTACCTCCAGGTCGTTTACACGTTGCTCGAGTTCGTCCATTGATTCCCTTATTTCATCGATCTCGCTGTAAACGTTCTCGAACTCCTGTTCAACGGCATCAAAGTTTTCAGCCACTATGGTTTCGATCAGTTCCTCTGCACCTGAATCAACCGTTCCTGGTTCAGCGGGCGACCCAGCATCCACTGGTTGCTGGAAACTTTCCTGCGTTTCGTTCATACCTGTATCCGGTGAAAGATCGTCTTCCTCTTCAACGCCGTAGCCCTCGTCCACGGGACTGGTTGCTCCTCCCTCTCCCTGGTAAGGGGTCATTGGTTCGGGGCCTTGCTTCTCCCCTGAAGCAGAGGAGGCGACCGCGTTGTTTACGGCTCTTTCAATCTCCTGTGGATCGTACTGTCCCTGGAGTTCCTGCTTGATCTCTTCCTCGCTGTATCCCTGGGAGAACATGCTCTCAACAGTCCTGTCAAGGCTACCTCCGCCAAGAGGCGTGTCATCGCTTGGCGGTCCCTGCATATCGTTTCCTCCGGTGTCTTCTCCGGAGTCGTCTCCACGGAGCTTGCCGAACAGTTTAAACCTCATTTTCCATCCTCTCCAAAGGTTTTTCTCTCCTCATTATCCTTGTTTTCAGTTTCCATGCTTTTTATCTTTCTGTCCACCAGACGCTCGATCTCCTCTTCTGTCATGGATTTTTCCTCCAGCAGCTCTTCAGCCTCACTTTTGGTCACGAAGGATGAGTTTATGGGGTTCATCAGCTTCATGTAGTTCTCTATCTCGTCCAGTTCCTGGGAGGAGACAAACTTCCTTTTCTCCCGGTTCAGCTCCTGTATATCTACCTCGAGGTTGGCTATCCTGTCTCTCACCTGCTGTAGCTCGTCCTCGAGATCCTGTATATCATCGTTCAATCCCTGTGTCTTGTCGAGCAGCGACTCGTCGAGGTTGTTGACGCGGGCGTTCATGTTCCTGACTTTTTCCTCGATATCTCTCATTCGACGGTTGAAGTCGTTCACCCTGTCGACTACCTGGTTGAGAAGATCCTGTCGCGCCATATCTTTTATTCAAGTAACTCGGGAATAATAATGCTGGGTATGGCAGTACAGAATCTTGACGTTTTCGACTACGAGTACGACGATGAGACAGGGACAGTCGAAGTTAACACCCTGGGATCGATCTACGGCGCCTCTATAGAGGATTACCCGGAGGTCATGTCCAGAGTCATAAATATCCTCCAGGAGGTGCCTGATGCCTCGAGCGTGGTCCTTAGCGAGTCCAGGGACTACGAGTACGGTGAAGAGCAGGTGGAAATGCTTGAAGGCATAGCCAACGCCATCCGGGATATTTCCTCACAGGGCTACCTGTCACAGCCAGGCAGCGATAAATGTGATTCTTTCTACAGCGAGCAGCTACCGGAGGTCCAGCGCGAGGTGGTTGACAGGCTTAGGAGAGACCCTGTTGGCGCCTATGTAAGCCTGAGAAGGATGAAACGCCATCTGAGGGAGCAGCAGCAGAATACCTATCCACAGCGCCAGAGATGTATAAAGTACTTTATCCAGGACGTCATGAATCCTGTGCTTTCCCGCCTTGAAGATACACAGATGATAACCCAGGCTCTCGAACAGGAGTATATTACCGGCCACCACGTGGGCGACCGGGATGTCTACAGGGAGTTCTTCCATCCCTTGGTGAGACCGAACTTCATGCTTACAAAGTACATGTCTCTCCCGCCCGAGAGAGGTGAGGAGATCGACAGGTACGAGATAAGGAATGATATAGAGGTGTCCATATACGATGTTCCGGACCAGGTGCAACCCGTCTACCACGTCAATCCTCCCGAGTTCAACCTCAGCGAGGAGAAGTATACCCTGCTCGATGCTGCCAGGCGGTTCATGGCCTCCCATGAACCTGAATCAGGGGAGTTCGCCCGTCCAGAGAGGATGCGGGAGGTGTTTGAAAACATCGGTAGAGACATGCTGAGAGATATAGCCAGCCAGATGGACATACAGATCTCTGGACAGGAAGTAGAGGAACTTACTGGGATACTTAACAGGTATACCTCGGGACTTGGAGTGCTGGAGCTGCTTCTCAGCGACCCGAAGATCCAGGACGTGTTTATCAACTCGCCCATAGGCCAGGCACCTATCTACATCGATCATCAGGAGTACGAGGAGTGTGAAACCAACCTTATACCGACAAAGGAAGAGGCAGAGTCCTGGGCGACACGGTTCAGGATCCAGAGCGGACGTCCTCTAGACGAGGCTAACCCTGTACTGGATACGGATACTGAAGTCCCGGGAGGACGGGCAAGAGTGGCCATAATCCAGGAAAATCTTTCCCCTGAAGGCCTGGCGTTCGCGTTCCGGCGCCACCGTTCAAGGGCATGGACTCTCCCGCTGTTCATTGATGACGGGATGATCAATCCTCTCGGCGCCGCCCTCGTATCTTTCTTCGTGGACGGGGGACGTTCAATGATCTTTTCCGGAACCAGGGGTGCGGGAAAGACCTCGCTACTGGGGGCTTCAATGCTGGAGTTGCTAAAGAAGACGAGAGTTATTACGGTCGAGGACACGCTGGAGCTTCCCGTGAACCAGATGAAGGATATAGGATACAATATCGAGAGGATGAAATCCCGGTCAGTCATAACACAGGTGGAGAACGAGATGGCGGCGGATGAAGCTATCAGGACCTCCTTACGTCTTGGAGACTCGGCGCTAGTGATAGGAGAGGTCCGTTCGGATGAGGCCAGGACTCTCTACGAGGCCATGAGAGTGGGAGCGGTCGCAAACTTCGTGGGCGGCACTATTCACGGCGAGTCTGCATACGCTGTTTTCGACCGCGTGGTCAACGATCTTGGAGTTCCTAGTACCTCCTTCAAGGCCACTGATATCATAATCTCTGTAAACAAGATCCGTTCCCCCGACGGGCTCGAGACCCAGAGGCGCGTCACGGGAATAACCGAGGTCCGGAAGGACTGGGAAGATGATCCGCGGCAGGAAGACGCGTTTGTCGACCTGATGAGGTATGATGCCTCGGAGGACGAACTTGTTCCTACAGATACTCTGCTCAACGGGGAATCAATTGTCATAAACAGGATCGCGGAGAACATACGTGAATGGAAGAACAACTGGGAGGCGGTCTGGAACAATATCCAGCTCCGTAAGCGCATGAAGGAGGAAATAGTGAAAAGAGCGAATGAAAACGAAAATCCCGAGCTGCTGGAGGCCGAGTTCACGGTAAAAGCAAACCAGCGGTTCCACCTATTGGCGAACAGGGTAAGGGAGGAGTACGGGGAACAGGACCCGGACAGGATCTTCGCGCGCTGGAACGAGTGGCTGGACCAACAGGTGTAAAGGATGCTGGATGACGACGAGAAGGAACGCGTGGAGGAGATAATGGGTCAGCTTGACAGGGATGTCGAGATGCCTCCATACAACACTGCTTCTTCCCGGGGTTATTCCAGGGAATACAAACAGTACAGGGAGGAAGAGAAACACGAGCGCGAGGAAACGCGGTTCGAGAAGCTCTGCAAAAAGATGGGAGGCATCCTGAACCTCAAGGCGGGCGATGGCGCCCACGACAAGTTATCGCCCCCTCTCAAGCTGCTTGGATGGGACGTGACCCCGGGCATGGTGCTTTCAGCATCCGTTGGAGTCGGATTTTTCTCATTCCTTGCATGGATCCTTATCTTTGTTGCCAACAACTCGCCGTCTTTCTTCTCGCCGGGAGCTTCACCCATAATTCCGAACTCTATACTTTTGCTGGCGCTGACGGTTCCCATAGGATCAGCTATATATACATTCTACAAGCCTGTTTACGCCGCCAAGGAGAAGGTGATCCGCAGCTCGGGCGAGATGATACTGGCGATACTTTACATGGTGGTATACATGAGATCCTCCCCCAACATGGAGGGAGCCGTAAGGTTTGCCGCGCTTAACCTTGAAGGGCCTATATCCCGGGACCTGAAAGGTGTTCTATGGGATGTGGAGGTTGGCAACTACAACAATGTACATGACGCGCTCTCCTACTACACGAGGCGGTGGAAGAACTACAACGATGACTTCCTTGAGTCGCTGCAGCTTCTCCAGGCCGCGATGAACGAGGGAAACAGCGAGAGACGGGACACTCTTCTCCAGGACGCGATCGACAGGATTCTCGACGGAACGCAGGAGAAGATGAAGCATTACGCGCAGGGCCTCAAGACACCCGTAATGATACTTAACGCCATGGGAGCCATGCTTCCTGTCCTGGGAATGATAATGCTGCCGCTGATCTCGGTTTTCATGGGGGATACTATCAAGCCCATACACCTGATATTTCTGTTCAACATCATGCTGCCGGGTTTCCTCTGGTGGTTCATGAAACGCGTGCTGAGTTCGCGACCACCATCCGTATCTTCCACGCCCTCCCGGCAGGGAGAGCTGCCTGACCGTGGCAAGTACAGCTTCGATATTTTCGGGAAAAAGTTCCGTATGAAGGTCTGGCCGATCGGCGCACTACTGTTCTTTATCGTCTCTCTTTACGGTATCACGGGATACCTTTCGTTTCCAACGTTCTATCCGCTCGGCTCCAACTCGACGCTTTCCGCGGCTACAGCTCCCGCGGTGTTCCGCTCCGGAGAATCACTGGCGCCCATGCCGATGCTGATGCGTTCACTGTCGATAACCTTCGGGCTCGGAATCGGTATAGGTGTGACCAAGATCCTGGGGAATATCGAGAGGAGAAACGCGGAGGAACACCTGAGGTCGATAGAGCAGCAGTTCCCGACGGCGCTTTTCCAGCTCGGCAACAAGATTTCAGGGGGAACGCCCATAGAGCTGGCACTTGAGGAGGCTGCCAAGTCCACCAGCGATCTCGAGATTTCCGGGCTTTTCGAGAAGGCGTCCAGGAACGTGAGGGAGATGGGATATACCTTTGAGGAGGCAATTTTCCATGACCGTTACGGCGCCATACGCTCGTACCCGAGCCAGATGATAGAGACGGTCATGAGAGCGATAATAGAGTCCTCCCAGAAAGGCACGTCGATGGCGGCGATGGCGATGACCACGATATCGAGGTACCTGGAGAACATCCACAAGACCCAGGAACAGCTCAACGATCTTATGGAGGAGACCACGACCACGATCGAGATGCTGGCGTATCTCCTGGCGCCTGTAGTCTCAGGGGTCGCTGTCGGGATGTCACAGACAATAATAACGGCGATGTACAAGCTCGGGCAGTCCTTCCGGGGAGCGCAGGCCTCGCTACCGTCAGGAGGAGCCAGCCAGGGACCGGGCTTCTCCGGCATACTTGGAAACCTGGATTCGGCTATCCCGCCCGAGCTTCTCCAGTTCGTCGTCGGGATCTACCTGATCCAGCTGCTCTACATCCTCGGGACGTTCTACATGAAGATCACGGAGGGAGAAAACCAGACGTACAGGAACATGTTCATCGGAAAAGTACTTATTTCAGGAATGTTCTTCTACAGTATAACCCTGATAATAGTGGGACTACTCTTCGGAGGTATCGTAAGTGGAATTGCAACAACGTAGAAAAGGAAGCTTCGCCGAGAACAGATTCGTGGTGATAGTGGTGGCGGCTATCGCAGTCCTGATGATAATGTTGATAATCAAAACCTCGGCACAGGACTTTGCCCAACAGTTCCTCTCCCGGAGTATAGTCTAGCATGAAAAAGATTTCTAAAGGCCAGACAGGAGGATTCACCATACACGAGATGCTGGGTCTTGCCCTTTCACTTATGATTGGAGCTTTCGTTCTCTACGTTATTGCGGCGCAGCTCGGTCTTCTGAAAGGGGTGGGTGTGTGTACCTTCCCCCCGGTCCAGGGCACACTGGGAAGTCTGGCTGACGTGGCGGGGTCGACACCATGCGCATGAGCTCTGGTATGGGGATCGGCACTGTTCTGGGACTGGTCCTCGGAATCCTGGTTTTATTCACACTTTTCACCGGTATAGTTTCTGGGGGGTTGGGTGATTCAATAAGAGAAGGTATGGGTCTTCTAGGGGATAAGACCGATTTCACGGTCGAGGTAAGGGACAAACAGACTCTTTCCAATATCTCCAAGTATGTCTACGACCGCGCGAGCAACGACGGCTGCGCATCCCTGGAAGACGGAGGTGCGGTGGCAAAGCAGAACGAGAACGGCGGCTACCCGGGACTCGAAGGAACCTACCTGACCCGTTACCCGAAGTGTCGTGCCCTTTCATCTTCACCCGCTGCCGGTATTGGTGGAGCATTACAGGAACAAGGTATGGACTCGGAGGGAATCTTCTCCCGCGTGATGTTCAAGATTCCTGACGAAGATGACGTCGAACCGATTACGCTTTACAGCCATGTCCATCCTGAGGCGGACAGCTACCTTGAGAAACAACTTCTTGTTGCTTCAAAAGAAAGCCTGGAGAATGCGGTGAGTAGTTGTTCTACAGTAACCCAAAGATACGTGGGAACGGGAGATTATTATCTTGTCTTCTTCAACGGAGAAGATGTCTCTTCCAGATCATCGGTCTGGGTTAGAGATCCGGGTGGCGCTCTGGAAAACCGGATATACTGCAACGATAATATTAATATCAAGCCGAGGAAATTGGACAACTTTATGCAAAAGTCTCCAGTGGGGGATGTTTTCTTGAACAACGATGAGTACAAATCAACTATCAAGCTCTGTCCGGGCGATAAGGGGTACGTGCAGATGAACAAGGACAAGCCTCTTCACGAGGGTGAAGCGGGTGAGAATCTAGGAGGAAACGCGAACAGTTATCCCTTCATCCAGATAACTTCTGTGACGCAGGAAAGCTGCTGAAGGTTTTTATTCGGCCCTATGTATTTGGTTTCTATGAGGCGCAAGGGCTACCAGATGCCGGTGAGGGCGGTTGCAGCGATACTGCTGGGTATTCTTGTGGTGGTGCTTGTTTACGGAGGATTTCAGGGATGGTTCGGAGATGTAACCTCCAACTTTGTCGGGAACGTTAACTATCCCAAACCCTAGGGTCGGGAAAGCTTATTTTAAACCGGCGCCAATTACTGAATGAAAGAGATATGAAGGGTATAAACGTCAGTCTGGAGCTCATAGTAGCTCTGATGATAGGGATTGTCTCGATATTTGTGGCAGTTACGATCCTGGACAGCGGTACCGGTTCCCTGCAAACTTTCAGCCTTTCCCAGCTTCCCTCCCTTGGTGGACTGATAGGTGGTTAGATGAGAATGGCTCTGAGTCTTGTGCTCATAATTCTGATCTCGCTCCTCGTCGTGATCGGGGTCTACACTACTGAGGCCAACATATTCTCAAAGGGGGCCGGCGAACTGGACGATTCCTCAACTCAGGCTGGAGACGTGGTGGGCTGCGTTACTTCGACCTTCAATCCGGAAAAATGTGAAGCCTTTGAATCTGGAGGAGAGGATTCTTCGGATGGATGAGAAAAGCGTAGTAGGGATCATAATAGCCACAGTTGTGGTTCTACTGTCCGTGAATATAGTGTTCAACTTCTGGGATTTCGGTTCCGGGAACCAGGTAACGGAGGACAGGCGTAAGCTACAGAAGATCGGTAACCTGGCGCAGAACAAGTGTGATGCGATCAAGGCAGGTTCAACTGTCGGCAACCCGGTGGTATTCCCGGTGGAGATCAAGAAAGGCAGTATTACGCTTCAGGAAATCGATGAAGACGGCTACAGGCTGAGGATAAGTTTCTCGGACAGGAAACAGTCGGTTGCCGAACTGGAAGGCTGTGAATACTCTTTAACTGCTGGAGATGACGCAACTATCGACCCCGGTTTATGGAGTATACGGCTTGAAGGCTCCCAAAGCCCCGCGACCGTAAACATCAGGGCTGAGGAACAATGAGTGATGAGATAGAAGCCCTTAGCGTACCGGAGGTCGCCTTCACGTCCCTGATAATATTGGCGCTGGGGTCAGGTTCCCTAGTCTCGACGGCGGATTTTGCAAAGGAGCAAAGTGTGAACCTGACAGCCCAGAAAGTCTATAACAACGCGCTGGCTCTCCAGTCCTATCCCGAGGGCTATACCGAGATCGGAGCCGAGGATTACAGCGTGAGGTATACAGGCGGAGAACTCAGCGTGAAGTTTAAAGGCAGGACCGCCACGAAATCTTTCTCCGGGCTGGGATACGACAGTATCGAAGGGCCGGAGGAGTATACAGAAGTCGAGGAAAAAATCTGTATGAGAAAGAACAGGGATGGTTCACAGGAAGTCCTGGTTCTGGAGGTCGGAGGTTGCTAGGTATGGCCTACAACTTGGGAATAAAGATAGGTTACATGATAATAATATCGGTGTTGATAATCCTACTTCTAGGATTTTACTTCAGCGGTTTGAACAGTGTGAAGGCTGATGTCAAGAAGTACAATGAAGACAGTTACGGTTCCGCCGCGGTCCTTGAGAACCTGCTTACTCTTGACGCATCCCGGACAGAACTCGGAGAAGTAAGCACAGAGTATGACTATGATAGACGGAGGGCTATCATACCTGTCGAGTACTTTACCCATGAGGCGAGCGGTGACGAAGTGGGCTACAAGAAAAGATCCGGGAACTGTTATATAGAAAGAGTTGAAGGGTTTGACGGTGTGAAGTACGGTTTCTATATCTCGACGATGTATCAGGTTACGAAGAACGCCGAAAATGCACGTGAAATCGACTGCATGTCTCCGACCCTAACCGACAACAGATTCTCCAGTCCAGCACTGCTTGTCAGAAAGGCGCGGGACAATCCACCGCTTCCAGCGAGGTTGTATATCTATGAGATCGAATAGAGGACAGGCAATGATAGGAATAGTGATTATATCGGCGTTAACAGTAGCCACTATGTTATTGATCTTCCTGGTGACGGGAACCGCTGCCAGTAAGGTTGATGTGACGGCTTCGAAGACGGTTGATATCCAACTGGACCAGATCAGGAAACGTTCGGTTATAACGTCCACAATGAACGACGTGATGTGGAGGTCGGGAATAGAACGGGAGAAGTACGGTGACAGAAGAGCCTACAAGATCATTTCCTACTTTTTCTCGAACGATGGACCACTCTATATAGGAGGTAACGAGCTGTCCCGGGAAGAGGTGAGGAACGACCTTAAAGAGTACCTGAGATACAAGATGAACACGTACTGGAAGGGTGCAGTGGTCAACCTTGATTATTACCTGGAGATTTCAGCATCTGGCTCTGGTGTTGAACCTGTAGCCGTTGGAACCTATGAGCCTACCGGCCGTCACTCCCTGGTATCCTTCCCTCTCGCACTTGAAGGAGGGGAAGAGGCCACTGTGAGAATGTGGACCAAAACCTTTGAAGGCGTCCAATCCCTGGAGACGAGAGGTCCGAGATGAAAACCTCTTCGAGAAAGGGAAGGATAGTGGAGGTAGTGCCCTTCGTCTTTATCCTGATAGTTGGCTCGACCTTCACGGTGTCAGCCTTCTCTATAACGGAGGCATACGGCAACCAGATAGAGGAAACATACAACGGTCTCAACAGGTTGGTACAGACCCGTTCCTCAAGCGAGCTTTACTTCTACAACTACCTTCCAATGGGAGCGACCTACTCGATACACCAGACCAGCTATGAGCTTGCCAGCTCGGGCGGAGGAGACGATGTAGAATGGAGGTATGATAACCTGGGCACATCTACTACTCCGGGCGTTGCAAGCGAGATATATCTCAAGATGTCGCCCGGGGCTGAGACCAGCTTCAACGAGGATTACCTGGTCGCGGCCGGGGGATCTGGGTGCAATATAGAATTAACGGAGTACAGGATCCTGCCCGAGGCCCGGTTCAGGAAAGATGTTGAAGCCACGCTTTACAACGAGAATCCTCTGGAGGCTGTCTGCAGCTTCGAAGAGGGCGAAACGAAGTACAGCGGAGGGGAGGAGTCTTTCCATGCCACAGTAGAGGCTTCAGACAACCGCTTCTACGTGCTTGTGGATGAAACTGCAAGTTTCTTCAAGGATCTCCGGGATGAATGGAAAAAGGTGAGCGACAGCTACTCGGGCTCGGGTTCCAGCTGTGGAAGTCCTTCGTCGGCTGAAAGCCAGGCGGAGAGCAGTGCCCGTTCAAGCGTTTCTTCCGCTATCGATAGCGGTTTCAGTTCCATAACGGGTTCCTACTCTGCCCCTGAGGGTATGGAGGCCACGGTCGAGTTGAGGTCAAAGAGCATCGATGTTTCAGATGCAGATGCCAATCCTTCAGGCGACTGCAACTGCGTTGATATTGACGATGACGGCGAGGAGGAATGCAGCACCCTTTACTCCGCGACAACTACTGCTTCACCACAGGAAGCCGAGGTCTTCTTCTCCCTGAAAGATACAGAGTACAGGATACCTGTCGAAGAGGGCTGGAAACACCTAGATTTCACGGTCGACACCTACCTCCACAACTTCCAGCGGGACTGAGCTCGTAACGTATAAAACATTCGGTTACGACCCGTTTATCCAGGTGATCAACAGTGGCAGACGACGATGACAATACAGTATACGTTGGTTCAAAGCCCGCCATGAGCTACGTTCTGGCGGTAGTGACCCAGTTCAGTGAAGGACACGACACAGTACACGTCAAGGCCCGAGGAAAAGCTATTTCCCGTGCGGTGGACGTAGCGGAAATGGTCAGGAGAAAGTTCGAGGAAGACGCGGGGATCGATGACATAACGATCGGTACGGACCAGATCGACACCGACGAAGGAGAAGAACTCGACGTATCCTCCATCCAGATCGACCTCGCAAAGTAAGGCCGTTCCGGCCTTCTTTAACATTTTTCTTATCTCTTCTTGCGCTTTTGGAGGTATAAGTCCGAAATGGACTTAAGATTTCTATATAATTGCTGTTTCAATGGGTTATGATTTGCACTGGAAAGGTTCTTAAATAGATTTCGCGGAGAAAGAGTATGGCAGTAAAGTTTCTAAGGCGTTAAAGGATAGTCTGGAGGATAAAGCAAGACAGATAAGGTGGAAAAACAGTATATCTGAACTTTCTAGACGTTTCCACAGAATGTTCAGTTTGAACGGGCTCCAGGTGGCGGAGATCAGGTTTTCCGTTCAATCAGCTGAATACCGCGCCATATGTATTCTAGTGGAGGAAGAGAAAGCAGTGGTGTATTACCACACGGTTCCAAAGAAGGGGTCTGAGCAGGAGAGATTCCTAAGTTTAATGAGGGAGAACTCAAGGGAGATAAAAGAGGCTATTCAGAACCGATTTGATTTAGAGTCTTCTTGAATAGCTCTAGACTTCTTTTAAAATCTTCCTCAAGCTCCTCGGTAGTCCGCTCCCCTTCTTCCAGAACTTCAGGCATGTTTGAATTCTGTGCATCCGGACTTAAATCTCTAACGCCCCCTACACCTTTTTTATACCGGCGCCGACAACTTGGTTCCATGAATGCTGCAAAAGGAATGTCCCAGACCCTTGCGCTGATCGTAGCCGCGAGCGTTCTAATGATGACAGCGCTGACAGTAATCTTCATGACCCAGGGCTCTCTTACCGATGTATTCTCTGGATCAAACAAGCAGTCTTGTATATCAACCGTGAAAGCAAAATGCAGTGCGGGATCGGAAACTGTTTCCCTACCAGCCAGCTGTGAGAGGGCTGATATAACAAGAGGAACCATCCCCACGACCGACCATTCTGTAAGCGGCGATGAAGTAACTTGCAGTGGCGGTGACTCCTGTCCTCCAAATCCACCTTACCCGCCCGGATGTCCGTGATCAAGACATGAGAACAAAATTTGCGGTCACTTTAGTAATCCTGATTTTTTTTTCCACTAACGCTTTGGGAGCAACGCAGACCCTGAGTTTGACGGAAGGATGGAGCACTGTATCGTTCAATGTAAAGGATGTAACACTGGATGAACTGGAGAGTCAGTGTCCGAGTCTGGAAAGTTTTAGAGGCGAAAAAATATACGTTCTCGATGGGAACAGCTGGAAAAATCCTGAGACCATGCCTATAGATAAAGGCGTTTATCTAGAGACATCTTCATCTTGCACTGCAGAATTTACAGGAGATCCTGCTGATCACACCCGGTTGAAATTGAATCCGGGATGGAACATTATCAGTCTCTCTGGCCCAATAACCTGGAAAGATGTCAATGATCAATGTTCAATTGAAAC
>CAZKLW010000012.1:11174-13780 GCA_964553995.1 uncultured archaeon | reverse complement strand
AAAGAAACTCTACAGCAGAAAAACTCCAAGATCAAGCAGCAGATATTCATAATGTATATTATCTACTTCCTTTTCATCGGCATAACGATAGGAATATACGTCATGCTTTCCGAGCTACTTGGACTCGGGAAAGCTGGCGGGGGCGCCCTCCAGGGCACAAGCTTCCTTGGAGGAAGCGGGGGTGGCGGAACCACGAACTACTGCAACGGCCAGATAGGTATTGCAGAACCCTTCTGCTCCACAGCAAAGATATTCGGTTTCGTCCCCGGAAACGTGACATCCTATACCTCTACATACGCGGAAAAGTTCAGTTACGGTAACATGGCATACTACAAGTCCCTTCTCTTCACTATGCTCATGATCCAGGGAGCGGCGACGGGAGCCGTAGCAGGACAGATAGGAGAGGGTTCCCCCAGTGCAGGAGTCAAGCACGCCCTGGTAATGATGCCTGTTGCCTTCATCGTCTTCATGTACGCGGTTGGATTTACAGGGGTGTAGAAATGAAAGCACAGCTCAACATCGAGTACCTGGCGGCGGCTTTCATCTACCTCTCGGCCCTTGGAGTAATAATGTTTCTAGGTATAAGTGATCTGCCGCGGCTCTCGTCTAATGCAGAGGATCAATCCCTGAATCTCGAGGCTGAACAGTTAACGACCAAGATACTTACAACCACCGGAAAGTACGATACAGGATCCATGGAGGGAGAAGCCTGGCAGGAACATCCAAACGATGTCAAAGATTTCGGGCTTGCCACCGAGTTCCTGGAAGTCGAAAGAGACAAGCTGACGAATATAAGCACGGTGGCGAAAGAAGATTTCAATTACACCCAGTTCAAGAATGTTACAGAGGTAGACCACCAGTACCGTTTTCGATTCACCTGGAAACCGGTTATAGAAACTTTCAACACCTTCGAAAGGTGTAGCCCTCCCGCATTCATAGAGGAACCGGTGTCCTGCGATGGGAATCCCGACACTCCATACGAGAGGGCGGGGAACACAATACATTACGGATCACAGTTCCTGAACGGCTCCACCTATTACTTCCTCGTTGCCTCCTATGACGGCAGGTATAACGCAACCTACGTGACAACAGAAAAGCTTGAAGTAGGCGACGCCGATCCCGAACCGGAATGGGATTTCCGTGGGGAAAACCAGATAGGAGAAGATGAGAGTTTCTTGAGAAGAGGGCAGAAATTCACCGTAGGCGAGATACATGATGAAGGAAACATCCTGGTGCTTGAACAGCACCTGAAAACCTTCGGTGCCTCAAGAGATACACAGTCCCGAACAATAAAGTTCAACCGTTACGCCTCTCTCGAGGGCGAACCACTCATGCTGGAGGTGTGGACATGGTGAAACGGAAGGGAGCGGGATACATGCTTGAAGCCATAGTGGCATCCCTGACAATCTTTGTATTCCTGAGCGGCGGTTTCCCGTCCTCGCAGAGCCAGGACTGGTCGAACTACAGGCACCAGGTGGCTTCCAACGACCTGACCTACGTACTAAAGGATACTGGATCCCTCAGAAATTTCTCGAAACACAACAATCCTGCAGCGCTGCAGTCCGCGATAGCCGGAATAACCGGGGACAGGTTCGAGGTTGCAGGTTCCGTGGAAGGACTGCCTCTGGGCGAAACAGTGGTGGGCTTCCATATACCCCTCGATTTAATCCATCTTAAACCATCCACAGTCGAAAATGACTGTACTGTAATGCCTCTGGACGATGTTTCGGAAGCCCCTATACGGGAGATAGAGAATGAAACTCACGGTAGCTCTGTAAATCTCTTGATAGCTGATACCGATCCTAACGTTACCGGTGGAAACGATGAGATCGACTACGATTCTGTCTACGTAGACAACGGTACCGAATGCCAGTTCTCGGCGGCCGAAGGTCCTTACTACAGCAATGAGATAATCTACTGGGGTGACAGGGGAGGCGATCCTGGAGGTTTCTACGATGTTAAAAATATCTCCAAGAGAGTGTTGCTCTACGAGGCCGACCAGCCCAAGGAGATAGAGTCCCGGCTAGAACAGGATATAAACGGTATAGATACCCGTATAATAATCGACACCTTCAACTTCTCGGAGGATTTATCGGACTACGACGTGACGGTCTTCAGGAAGCTAGAAGAGCCAAGTTACACGCTCGACCAGATCGACAAGAACAGAGACAGTCTAACACGTTACATGGAGGACGGCTCCGTACTCCTTCTGATGAACCTGACAGAGGAGAATTTCATCTCCGGTTCCGGATCGCACTCCCAGTTCCTAGACGACATCGGTATGGAATGGATCGATCTCAACTGGACTTCCAGACCTGAAAGAATTGAATTCCCGGATACCGAAAACCCAAGGAAGGTATCCCAGATCTACAGGTCGCTGGAAAGCTCGATGGAAATCGATCTGCTGCCAGGTGGAAACGTTTCAGCGAGACCTCTCGTGGTTGCTGATGGGGCACGCTTCGATACTGACGCGTGGAACGCGACCAACTTCAGCATGGAGAGCATCGGCAGTATACCTGAAGCCCCTAAAGACAGCTGCGACTACTTTGAAGGCTACTTCAACTTCACAGTCAACTCTACCAACGAGGTCAGGAGGCGGGGCGTGA
>CAZKLW010000012.1:0-11164 GCA_964553995.1 uncultured archaeon | reverse complement strand
ACATGACGCTCGGTTGTTCCACTTCCAGTCCCACAGCTGGCGTGAGAATAGACAGGAACGGAGACGGTGACACGGCTGACTCCGGAGAAGGCGTGTTCGTAAACGGCGATCCTGTAGAAATAGCAGGCAAGGATTACCGGGTGAAGAACTACACTCAAGGCGTAGAGTTCGTCTACGCCGGGGAAAACAAGGTTGAACTAGTCAACTACAGGACGAGTTTCCCGGGAACTGCGGACCAGCGGCTCGCAAGAATGGGGTACAGTAACTCCTACAGCAGTGAACAGTTGAGCCTGGTGGCCTCCAACATCCACTGGCTGGCAGGGACCAAGAAAGAGTTCGGCTCCGGAGAAGATAACCTTGTCTCAACTGTTGCAGTCGATAGCGTCAACGAAGAGGTATACATGCCTTACCGCTTTAACCTGAGGTGGTCACGATGAAGGGACAGTTCATGGTGATTTCTGCCGTAGTCATCAGTCTCATAGTTATAACAACCGCCTCCACGATTGCGGAGACAGAGTCTAAACGTTTCAGGCCTGACACAGAGGCCTACCAGGTGAAGATGATAGAACAGGAGGCAGGAAAGGTGGATACAACATCGATCCAGGATAGAAAATCTTTCGGGACCATGCTGGAATCATTTGACAGGTACAGCTCAACCACAGAGTACTGGGGCGCCCAGGACTGTTTCAACGTCACGCTGAGAGATTCATCTACCCATATGGAGCTTAACGTGCCTGACTGCTAGAACTCCTTTACGAACTCTAACTCATCGTCTTCAAACCCGAGCTGATCGGCGATTTCCTCTCTTTCCCTGACCATTATGGAGAGGAAAGGTAGCATCTGCTTTGATTCACGGACCGAGACATGGAGTTTCTCCCCCACCTTCTTCCCCACTGACTCCATCGTGTTCCGAGCCGCTCTCGATGACCCCATCCTCCTGATCTTGCCCGGATACTGGTACTTGGTCCAGCCCTCGTACTTCTCCTCTTTGGCAAGTGCCACCCCTCCAGTCATGAAGGTGTAAACATGCTTCAGCAGCTTCCAGTTCTGGCTGAACCGGATCCTTCCGTTGAAGATATCCGCCTTAGAAATCCAGTCGTAAGCGCCCGCAACATCTCCAGATTTGTTGTACTCCCTTGGAACGTTCTCTCTTATCCACTGCATTATAGTGTCAGGGTCCTCGTCAAGGTTATCTGTGGCCTCTCTCGCAGTTGAGAGACTAGAAGTCTTGAATATCATCTTTAGCGCCTCGAAGATATCCTGTTCTCGATCACGGTAGCCCATGGACTCCAGATCCGTAACCGAAAGCTTCTCTTTTCCACGGGAGACAGCCTCCAGATCGTTGATGGCGGAGCGCATCTGGCCGCCGGCGCGTCTTGCTATCCTGTCGATAGCATCGTCCTCGTAATCTATTCCTTCCTGCTCCAGAATCGATCTCAGGTGAGCAGCGATAGAATTTGTATGTACAGAATCAAGCTTGACCAGCTTCGATTTTTCACGCAGGGTCCGGATCCTGGAATCGTAGGCGTCGTTTGCAGTCATTACCACAGGAAACCGGGAGTTCTCCACTATACGGTTGAGCTCCTGTGTCCCTCCCCTGTCCGACGAACTCATGCCGTCAACCTCATCAATCAAGATCAGTTTCTCAGATCCAAGGAAAGATGCCTGACGGGTGGCCTCCTTCAGCTCGGATTTCAGCTTTTTCTTGGTTCGGACATCGCTCGCATTTGTCTCCACCAGTTCATATCCTGTTTCATTTGCCAGCGCCTCAACTAGCGAGGTCTTTCCGGTTCCCGCCTGGCCATGAAGCAGTACCGGCGGCGAATCCTGTTCCCAGGCATCGATCCATTCTCTCAGATCCTCTTTCTGGTTGGATGCTCCACGGTATTCCGAAAGTTTCTCCGGACGGTACTTCTGGACCCACATCTTCCTGCAGTACTATTTTTCCTGTAGTTCCAGACCGGATTCTCCGCGGGTTTTGAAAGCCATCGATTCCACCGAATCTACAGCCTCTGAGAGGTCATCCACACGTAGATGAGGTGCTCCAACATCTGCATTCCTGTTCCAGGGGCAGTTCACCATGATCTGGACTCCTTTACCGAGCCTTGTATGGAGATGGGGGTGGTCGTCAACGTAGAAGTCAAAGTCGAGCCTGTGTTTCTGTTTTTCCACTGTAACGCCGTCCAGCATCTCCAGTACTCCCAGCTGTTCCAGCCTCTCGTGTATCATTTCTCTAACATTCTCCCTTCCCGTAACCAGGTGGATCTCGGAGCCTTCAGGCAAACTATCTCTCATCCTGCCCAGCTGGCACCCTGGATTTTCCACGGCCGGTGGAAACCGGGACGGCTCAGTCCTCCATAATTCCTCTGTTACAGGGAAAAATCCTTTCCATCCGTTTCCATCACCCCACAGGAACCGATCTACTATATTCTGGTCCCAGCCCCGGATTTCCGCGAATCGATCCCGTATACCCTGGAACTTCCAGCCCCGGATTTCAGAAGTATCAAACTCCCTCCCGGCTTCAGGATGTCTTTCATCAACAAACCTCTGGAGCTCCTCCACAAAAGCCCGGTTGCTTTCGACCAGAACTTCCTCGAGGTCGAGAGCAACCTTCATTCTTCCAGCGCCGCTATCTTGGCGAGCAGGGCCTCTATCTGTATGTCACTGGTTCCGCCTTCAGCTATCCTGAACTCGAACTCGCCAAGGTTTTCAACTATCTCCAGCTTTTTCCTGTCAGGTATATCGAGGTCGAAGACCTCCCGATGTATAGCATCTATCACATCCTGTCCGTCCAGACCCCTGTCAATCATGATCTCTGCGAGTTCGTCACGTGAATCCATGAAGTCGCCTGAAAGAGCCGACTCAAGTATCTTGTTGATCTCCTCGGGTCTCAGGGAGGCGGCGGCACCGTAGATGTCTTCTTCCTCTATCTTATCGTTCTGGACAGAAGCCGTCTGCAAAATATTCGTGACCCGCCTGAGGTCACCTGAAGCTACACGCAGAACCGCATCCACCGCGTCTCCTGTAATCTTGAAATCCTCTCCATCCGCTATCCTCTTTATATACTGCTTGGTGTCAGCATCGTCGAGCCTGTTGAACCGGAATACGGCGCAACGGGACTGTATCGGATCGATTATCTTGGACGAGTAGTTGCAGGAAAGTATAAATCGTGTATTCGAGGAGTATTTTTCCATTGTGCGGCGCAGGGCCTGCTGGGCGTCACTGGTCAGGGCATCCGCCTCGTCCAGGAATATTATCTTGTACTCCGCACCTACCGACTTTGTCCTCGCGAAATCCTTTATCTGTTCACGGACCACGTCTATCCCGCGTTCATCAGAGGCGTTGGTCTCCATGAAGTTCTGCCGCCATTCATCCCCGTAGAGATCCTTGGCAAGGGCGATGGCGGAAGTGGTCTTGCCCGTTCCCGCGGGACCTGCAAACATCAGGTGCGGGATAGAATCCTCCTCGACAAAGGCCTTCAACCGCTCGACTATCTCTTCCTGCCCGATAACTTCCTCAAGCGTGTCTGGACGGTACTTTTCGGTCCATATGTCGATCATAGTTACACAGCAGGAAATGAAGCTTTTATTCTTTCAGCGCCGAGCCTTTCCCAATGATCGTGGCTCTCACAGGAACTCCGGGAACCGGAAAGACATCGGTGGCAAGTGAATTAGACCAGGAATACAGGGTTATAGACCTTACAGAGTTCGTCAAGGAAAGAGGTCTAGGAGAGGAAAAAGAAGAGTTCGAGGTTGACGTGTCTCAGATGGTTGAAGCTCTGGAGAAAGAGGTCGATGAGAATACTGTAGTAGAGGGTCACCTCGCGCACCACCTCCCCACAGACTACTGCATCGTACTGCGTTGCAAACCTGAAGTACTGGAAGAAAGGTTGCAGCAGCGGGATTACAACCCTGAGAAGATCCAAGACAACGTTGAATCCGAGGCTCTGGACGTTGTTTTACAGGAAGCAGTCGAGACACAGGAGAAGATTATCGAGATCGACACCACGGACAGAGAACCACAAGAAGTCGCGAGAGAGATAGAAGAGAGGATAGAAAAAGATGATACAGGTTACGGCGGAATCGACTGGAGCGATTTCCTCTGAATGTTTTTACTTCAAAGTAACAAAAACTTTATAAAGATAGATTGATAATAAAGCTATATGACAGGATACGATCACGATTCGGCGGTAGAGGCTGCAGAAGACGTAATCGAACTAGCAGAGGATTACGACGGAGTTAATGTAAGCGACGTTGCAAGCGGATTGGTTGCTGGTTTACAAACTTACACTTTAGCCAGAATAGGCCTTCTAGGCGGAATGACGGGCAAATACTCAACTAGCGCCACACCGGCAGAAATGGTTCAGGAAGGTGTGGAAGCTGCAGAAGCTGCCATCGAAAAGGTCGATATTTACCGACAGACAGAAAGTGAGGCTAACGGAGAAGCTATGAACACACTACTCTCCGCTAAGGAGCAGCTAGTCCATAACCCCAAAGAAGCTTTCGATGCAAAAGCTGCTCTAGAGGGTTAATCCCTCTAGGCCTTTTCTTCCAGCCAGTCCTTAAACTCCTTCTTCTGCATTATGCCTGCGTTCCTGGCGACTTCCTCACCGTCCTTTATGATCATGGTGGTCGGGAGCGCCCTCACTCCAAGCTTCTGGCCTACCTGCTGGTGTTCCTCCATGTCGACCTTTCCGAAATTGATCGAGTCGACCTCCTCGGAAACGTCCTCGAATATCGGTGAGAACTTTTTGCAGGGACCGCACCATTCAGCCCAGAAATCTATTACCCAGGTCTCTCCGGAGTTTTGAATCTCTTCCATAGCGTCAGGATCGATTTCCGTTGGCATGTCGAAGAACCTGCCAGTAAGTATTAAGAATCAAACGGTAACCTTTCAGTTAGCTTCTTCCATGTAAACCGTCCTGATCGGGAACGGAATGTCGATTCCAGCCTCATCGTACTTCTGCTTCACGAGCTGCGTGACCTTGCTTGAAGCGGCAACCATGTTCGCCCGGGAAGGCCTTGTCCAACCTCTCAGCTTCAGATTCACGGATGAGTCGCCGAGCTGATCTACGAGCACCTCGGGCCCGGGTTCGTCTTCAACTCCCTCTGCATCTTCAAGGGCCTCTATCGCGAGTTCCTTCGCCTCCTCGACATCATCATCGTAGCCTATACCTACGATAACTTCGAACCGGCGCTGGTCGTAAGCAGTGTTGTTTACAACAGTATTGTTGTAGAGAACCGAGTTGGGCACTATAAGTTTTCGACCATCATAGGTCTTCACATCTGTGGCCCGGACCTTGATATCGGCGACGGTTCCCGACTCTCCCTGTACTGTTATCTGGTCGCCTATCTTGAACGGCCGGTACACGAGTATCATTATCCCTGATATAAAGTTGGCTATCATATCCTTCAGCGCGAACGAAAGACCCAGCCCTATCAATCCCACTGCTGTTCCCAGTGCTGAAAGGGGCACTCCAAACACCCCAAGTAAAGCGACTCCGGTAAGCGAATATATAAGGTATCCGGATACCTTCTGGGCACTTATAGTGGCGTGTTCACTGCCGCCGCGCCTCTCCACGCCCCTGGCTATCAGTATATTGGAAATCCTGTTGATCAGCCATCCAGCAGCTAAAACTGCGACAGCAAACACAAGCGTCTCGGCCGTAACCTTGTAGCTACCAAAGGAAATGGTTTGCGAGAGGTCGAGCGCCATAATCGGGAGTCTACCCGGAACTTTGTAAATCCTACGCTAAAAAGTTTTCAACTCCCAGACCAGTGTATGTATTCAAGGTTTACATCTCTGGAGAAATACGGGAGAAAAGAGCTTGAAAGGCTCCAGAAATCCAGAGTAGCGGTTGTAGGGCTTGGGTCCACAGGCTCCGTGATCGCGGACCACCTGGCGAGGCACGGCGTCGAACTGATCCTGATCGACAGGGACTACCTGGAAAAAAACGATCTCTACTCCTCCAGTATTTACACGCCACAGGACGTGGAAGAAGGGCTTCCGAAGGCAGTTGCGGCAGAGAAAAAACTCTCGAAGCTGACAGCTACGGAATCACACGTGGCGTCTCTGCACGCCAGGAACGTGTCCCTGCTCGATGGCGTAGATCTCTTAATGGACGGAACCGACAACCTGGAGACGCGGTTTCTGCTGAATGAATACTCGAAGAAGAACGGTGTCCCGTGGATCTATACTGCGGCTATCGCAGAACGAGGCTACTCCATGCTTTTCGACACCGAATGCTTCAGCTGTGTATTCCAGGACGTAAACGCCGGCAGCCTGGAGACGTGTGAAACCGCGGGTATAATGAGGGAGGTTTCTTCTGGAGCGGCCTCGAAAAGCGCACTGAAGGCTGTGAGCTATCTATGTGGAAAAGAAACAACCGAGGAACTGGAAATTCTCCCCTCCGGAGAACGTCTGGCGGTTGAAAGTGGGGGATGCAGGGTATGTAATTCCGGGGAATTCCGGCACCTGGAGTCAGGAACAGAGACTCCTTCGGTCTGCGGGGAGAACAAGTACCAGCTTGAAAGAGAGATTGACGAAAACGCGCGAGAGAGACTCAAAGACATTGGAGAAGTTATCACAGACAACCAGTACCTGACCCGGGTAAAAACTGAAGTCGGAGATTTCACGCTTTTCTCTTCCGGCCGGGCCATAATAGAGGCCCGCGACCACGGACATGCAGAACAGCGCTTCACCGAGCTTCTAGGATAGACCCTCAATTTAAATTCAGTCCTGCGGAAGTTCTCTATATGCCACAGGAATACCTTGAATACGTGGGAGAGTTTTCACTTTCACTGCTTGCAGTTTCCGCCGCGTATTTTGTAGATCCCTCAAGCACTCATACCCTCGGCGCCCTGCTTTTAGTACCTGTTTTATTTGGATACACCGCGTATATCTCAAGGAACGGGTTCCAGAGATCAAGTTTATTGAGCGGGGTGGCGCTTTTCTTTACGGTTCTGAACCCTATAGTTGCGGCAGTGGCGATAGTAATAGTGACCGGTAACGTACTCATATCGTTTTTCGCCTCGGGTGAAAGCTTTCGGGACTTCTACGGGGCTACCACTTTACCTCTACTTTTCACGGGACTGGTCCTGGGCCTTGCGACCTACGGCGCGGCAACCACTTACGACGATATAGGGGACACGATAAGAAATGAAGGAAGCAAGTTCCTCGGAAAGCAAGCTGAAACCGCCGTTGAGAAGAGCAATATAATAGAGGCCCAGAAAAATGCCCAGGTATCCATGATGGAAAGCACGAGCCGCACAACTGTAACCGCGACACAGGAATACGTGCTAAACGATACACGGGAACAGCTGGGACAACAGGATCTCATCGCCATCAATAACGCCTTCCAGGAGGCCCAAACAGATATCCCGGCACGTATAAAACAGAGGGCGGATTCCCGGACTGAAAACGCATCGCTGGACGTCTCGGCCCGCACCCAGGATCTCGCTAGTTCGACGCTCAAGGGTAAGGCCTTCCTTCTACTGATACCGCTTATAACCTTTGGTCTCTACTCTCTCCAGCCTCTTTTGGGGCTTCTGACTGCTTTCTGGGCATCGGTCTTCCGGTGGCTGGCCCCGAAAGGTTAGATCTCAGGCTCTTAAAGATTGTCTACTCCCGTTAGGGCATGAGCGAGATAAAATTTGTGGATGATGAACACGCCTCCCAGGAGCTTCCAGAAGATTTCGAGCCGTACGTCAAGGACTGGTTCAACAGCCGTTTCGAATCGCTCTCTGATCCACAGGAACACGCCTTCCAGCTGATCCATGACAGGAAAAACTCGCTGGTATGCGCCCCGACCGGGTCAGGGAAAACCCTGAGCGCCTTTCTATCCGGACTAAATGAACTGTTCCTGATGGGTGATCGTGGAGAGCTTGAAGACGAGGTCTATATACTGTATGTATCACCGCTGAGGGCTCTTGGCAACGATATCCAGCGTAACCTGGAGGATCCTCTTGAAGGCATACGTGAGAAGGCGAGGGAACTTGGAAGAGAGATTCCCGAGGTAAGATCCGCTGTAAGAACAGGAGACACCAGCGACTCAGAGAAATCCAGGATGAGGGAGAAGCCACCCCACATCCTTATCACGACGCCCGAAACTCTCGGCATAGTGCTTGACTCCCCGAAGTTCAAGGAATCACTGAGGAACCTGAAGTACGTTATCGTCGACGAGATCCATTCGCTATCGGAGAACAAGCGCGGCACCCATCTATCACTCTCACTTGAACGCCTCGAGGAGATGGCAGACACGGAACCCACGAGAATAGGTCTCAGCGCCACCCAGGCCCCTATAGACGAGATCGCCCGGTACCTCGTAGGTTACGATGCAGACGAGAATCTCGGGACGAAAGAAGCCCAGGATGGCTCGGAAGTTATCTCGGCCGAACCGCTCGAAAAAGATGATTATACAACCAGGGGATGCAAGATAGTAGATGTCGCCGCATCGAAAGAGATCGATCTCGAGACTGTTTCCCCCGTCGAGGATCTCATACACACTGATCCGGAAATCGTCCAGGAGGCGATGTACGACCGCATAAATGACTATGTACAGCGGCACGAATCAACCATAATATTCACTAATACCCGGAGCGCCACGGAAAGAGTCGTCAACAACCTCAAGGAACGTTTCCCTGAAAGTTACGGCGAGAATATAGGAGCCCACCATTCCTCGATGTCACGCGACACAAGACTCGAGGTAGAAGAGAAGCTGAAGCGGGGAGACATGAAGGTTGCGGTGACCTCCACCTCACTTGAACTCGGTGTAGATATCGGTTCAGTCGACCTGGTGCTACAGCTGGGATCTCCAAAAGGTGTCGCAAGAGGTATACAGCGAGTCGGTAGATCCGGCCACAGGATAGGAGAGGTAGCAAAGGGAAAGATGATAGTAAGTGACAGGGACGAGGCCGTCGAGTGCTCGGTCCTCACCAAGTGCGCCAAGGAGGATGACCTCGACAGGATACAGATTCCCCGGAACGCTCTCGACGTCCTGGCACAGCACGTCGTGGGTATGGCCTGTAATCACAGGTGGGGCATAGAGCACGCTTTTAACATTGTAAGGAGGAGCTATAGCTTCCTGGAGCTCGGGAGAGAAGACTTCGACACGGTCCTGAGTTATCTCGGGGGTGAGTACGAGCTCGAGGACCAGAACGTCTACAGGAAGATCTGGATTGACCGTGATGAGGGACTTTTCGGCCGTTCCGGAAAGATGACCCGGGTGATCTACATGACAAACATAGGGACGATCCCTGACGAGTCCGGATACGATGTCTTCACAAGGAACGACCAGTACGTGGGAGATCTCGAGGAAGAGTTCCTGGACCGGCTGACGAAGGGCGACATCTTCACCCTGGGAGGTTCAACCTACGAGTTCCGGTACGCGAAGGGTATGAAGGTCTACGTCGATCCCAAGCCCCAGAAACAGCCAACGGTGCCAGCATGGTATTCGGAGAGATTACCCCTCAGCTACGACCTGGGTACGAGGATCGGGGAGTTCAGGGATAACGTTGCACGACAGATAGAGCTGAACGCGACAGAAGACAGCATCATCCAGTGGATCATGCAGAACTACTATCTGGACGAGAACACGGCGAACGCCATCTACAGCTACGTCAGGGAACAGCACGACTACCTGGGTGAGGTTTCCACGCATGAAGATATTACCGTGGAAAGGTATATAGACGAGGATAACCGGCAGAACCTCATATTCCAGACAATTTACGGTCGCAGGGCTCACGACGCGCTCGCCAGAATCCTGGCCCATCTCTTACAGAAGCGGATTTCAAGCAACATCGGGATGGTGATCGACGACAACGGATTCATACTGATAACGCCCCGTCGCCCTGTAGACCTCGAAAAACTGTTCGAAGAACTATGCACGTGTGACGTTGAAAAAGAACTGAAGGAGGCGGTATCAAAGACAGAGCTGATGAAACGACGTTTCCGCCACGTCGCGGGAAGATCACTCATGATCCTCCGGAACTACGCCGGGTCTTCGAAAACAGTTGGTCAACAGCAGATGAAAGGCCATTTCCTGCTCGCGGCTGTAAGAAACCAGTACGGGGAGGACTTCCCCATGGTGAAGGAAACCTACAGGGAGATCATGGAGGACGCCATGGATATAAAGCACGTGAAGGAGGTTGTCGACGGAATTGATTCGGGAGATATAACCTGGAACACTGTTGATTCCCTCAACGTTCCTTCGCCCTTCTCCCACAACCTGCTGCTGCAGGGAAGTACCGACGTGGTAAAGATGGCTGACAGGAAGGAGCGACTGCAGAAGTTGCATCGGCAGGTGCTGGAGAGGATCGATGGACAGCCTGACCAATAAAATACCTCGTCACTAACTTCTTTGCATGACTGTACATGGCCTGCTGTCAAACTACTTCCTGTCTCCCTACGGCTTGCTGGCCGGGCTTTCAATCATCCCGCTGATCCTTTTCTACCTGATGAGGCCGGAGCCGGAAGATGAGATAATGCCGTCTATCGCGTTCTTCATGAAGGATAAGAACTCAGGGAGGATGCAGCAGGCTCTAAACAGGATAATAAGAAACCTGATGCTGCTGTTCCACGTACTGCTCTTGCTCGGATTCGCGGTTGCAATGGCGGAACCCTACATGGAAACAGGAAGCACGCCGGACCATTCAATCGTGATACTGGACCGGTCAGCCTCTATGGAGACCGGCCTTGAATCGGCGAAAAGTTTCGCACAAAACAGCCTTGGAAAAGAGAATACGCTGATACTGGCAGGAAACGAGGTCGGGGTACCCGTGGAAAAAGCTTCTGCGGGAAAAACACGCCGCGAGATCTCGGGAATCCAGACCAGGGACATCAAGACCGATATAGCAGGTGCACTTGAACTGGCGTCAGACTATCAGGGACCGGTATTCGTGGCGAGCGATCTGGACCAGACCGTGAACCAGAAGAATCCCGGCGAAATAATCGAACAGCTGAGGGACAACGGTAGACTGGTGAAGGTCATGGATCGGACAGGAACCAACTCCTGGGGTATAGTCGGTATAAGTCCCGGTGAATCCAACAGCTCCGTCGAGGTCAAGAACTTCCGGGAGGAAAACGTATCCATATCAATCACCACCAACGGCAACCCTGGAGAAGTCCGGATCGATCCGGGAGAGGTTGAACCCGTGACTTTCTCGAC
>CAZKLW010000011.1:0-14941 GCA_964553995.1 uncultured archaeon | reverse complement strand
GCGACCAGCGAGAAAATGGACTCCATGCTCCGGCACAATCCTTCCTGGATCCACGACATAGGTCTCGTCGTAATCGACGAGATACATCTCCTGACATCACCGGAACGCGGCCCAACCCTCGAGGTTACCATCGCCCGGTTGAGGGACGTGCTCGACTTCCAGCTTCTGGGTCTCAGCGCCACGATCTCGAACAGCGGGGAACTCGCGGACTGGCTGGACGCCGAGCTTGTCGAAAGCGACTACCGCCCTGTCGAACTGAACCACGGCATCTACTGGGACAACGAGATAGAGTTCTACAGCAATGAGAGTTCAAACGAAACGAACAACGACTCAAGTTTCAAAACAGGAACAGAAGTCAGGGAAAAAGACACAGAATCCGAAACCTACTTCGTGGCGGACGCGCACGGGCGCGGCACATTGAATATAATTGAAGACACCCTCGAAAAGGAAAAACAGGCGATCATCTTCTGCTCATCGAGAAAAGGCAGCGAGAAATCAAGCGACCGCGCAACGGAACCGGTTGAAAAAGAACTCACGAGAGACGAAAAACAGGGACTTGAAGAATACGCCGACCGCATCGAAAACGTCCTCGGCAACCCTACCTCACAGTGCAAGAGACTCGCAGCCAACGTGAGAAAAGGAGTCGCGTTCCACCACGCCGGACTCGTCAACAGACAGCGACACCTGGTGGAAGAAGCTTTCAGGAAAGGCCTGATCAAGACCGTCTCCGCCACACCCACGCTCGCGGCGGGAGTAAACCTCCCCGCGTTCCGAGTAATCGTCAGAGACCTCAAGCGGTACACCGGCAAAGGAATGGAGTACATACCCGTACTCGAGTACGAACAGATGACAGGAAGAGCAGGGAGGCCCAGGTACGACGACCGTGGAGAAGCGATATCAATAGCGAAACAGCCAGGTATGAAGGACGAGATACTGGAACGCTACATCAAAGGCGAGGCGGAGAGAATCCAGTCCAAGCTCGCGGTCGAACCCGTACTCAGGATGCACACGCTTTCACTCGTCGCCTCCCGTTTCGTAACCTCGATGAAATCGCTCCTGGAGTTCTACAGCGAAACCTTCTACGCCCACCAGTTCGGGGACATGACCGAGGTCAAGCAAAAGATCAGGTCAGTCGTTAAATCACTCAGGGAATACGGCTTCATAGAAGAAGACGAACTCAAACCTACAAACACCGGGAAACGTGTCTCCGAGCTCTACATCGATCCCGACTCAGCGAACCACATAATCAACTGCCTGGAAAGGCTGGAGCGCCGGGAAACGAAACCGGTAACTTTCCTGTTCCTGATCTCAAGGACAACGGAAATAAGGAAGCCACGGATAAAACAAGACGAACAGGGAGAGATCGAAAAGACGCTTGAAGACGCGGAAGACTATCTCCTGGAAGAAGTACCGGACGAATGGGATCCCGGCTACGACTCGTTTCTCCAGGCGATGAAGAACTCCATGATACTCCAGGGCTGGATCTCCGAGCTCGAAGAGGAAAGACTGATGAACAAGTACGGGATCTCGCCCGGCGGAATAAGAGCGAAAACGGAGGACGCGGACTGGTTACTGTACGCCACCGAGGAACTCGCCCGCCTCAAGGATATCAAACTCGAAGGCGAGGTAGAAAACCTGAGGACACGGCTCAAACACGGAATAGAGGAAGAACTGCTGCCGCTCGTCAAGTACGACCAGATCGGAAGGGTTCGCGCAAGGAGACTCCACGACCACGGTATACGGGATCAGGAAGCCATTAGGGAAGTCAGGTTCGAAAAACTCAAGAAGCTCATCGGTAAACGCACCGCCGAGAAACTAAAGAAACAGGTAGGTCAGGAAAACATCTTCGACAGAGAGAACATCATGGACTACTTTGAATGATCCGCGCAGCGGTGGAGCCCGGAGGGCGACCGTACTGCCGCCTGCTACGGGAGGCGCGAGAAAACATCATGGACTACTTCGACTAGACTGCGAGATAGGCCTCTGCATGCCTGTCGTCATGGCCTAGGTACTCAATATCCATGTTTGAATCGCTATCCTCGAAAACCTCAAGGAAGCTGGCGAATACCCTGTGCGTCACGACATCTTCTCCACCGTTCCTCCTGTGGTCATAATCGAAATTAACAGGAGGCATACCGGGATCGAAGTGGACATCGTTGACCAGGACGATCTCCGCGAGTTCACCGAGATCGGAAAGTGATTCCGCCCATTCGCTGGCGAGTTTCCTGGCCAGTTCATAGCTACATTCCCCATCATCCTGAACTCCATCTCTCGCCTCAAGAGGAAGTCTTTCCGTCTCCCAGTCTTGCGAGGCCAGCACCTCCGCCATCGAGCCATCAATCACGTAAATTGCGCCACTCATTCCTTCAGTCGGAGGCTCGAAAGGATCGCCACCATCTTCCGCCCAGGGATCAACAGTAATAACTTCAAAATCACCTTCCGGAATTTCAGAGCCCTCAAAGCCCGCTCCAGCGTACAAAACATCTCCACTGAAGTCAACAAGTTCGTAAACGCTTTCCAAAGAACCTTCGTCTGCAGAAACAGTCTCCAGGCCAGTTTCAGTTAATTCAGAGGCAGCTACATCTCCTTCAAGCTCCTCAGCCACTTCTAATTGATTATCCCCACCCCCCTCGTTCGGGGAGGCCTTAGACATACCTTTAAATTACCGAAACGCTTTTAAAAGCTTTTGCGAGGTAAAAAGAGGTGTTTCAAAGCTGTTTTTCCACTCTTTCGATCATTTCCCGGTGACCGACAAAGAACGGAACCCTTTGATGGATCTCCTCCGCTTCGATCCCGAGTATCGATTTATCGCCGTTGCTTGAAGCGCCTCCAGCCGTCTCCACGACAAAAGCCATCGGGTTACATTCAAACAGCAGCCTCAGCTTTCCTCCAGGCGCGTCAGTCCTCCACGGATACGCAAAAATCCCACCGTGGTGAAGCATCTGGTTGAAGTCGCCTACAAGTGAGCCGCCGTAACGCAGCTTGTACTCCCGCGACATCTCAGCCTCGAACTCACGAAAATCCTCGGTCCAGTTCTTGTTGCCGCCGAATCCGTAGACGTAGGGATCCGGCACCTCAATATCCTCGGAAGCCCTGTAAAGCTCCACCTGGTCGCCCGGCTTCTCTTCAAGTACGTACTCGTCGACCTGGCCGTTCCTGGCAACAGTGAAAGTCGTCAGGGGTCCGTAAACCACGTAGAAAGCCGCAACAAGGTTCTCGCCTTTACACGGCAACTCGCCATCATAGATACCCACAATGGTGCCGACAAGGTTGTTGGTAGGTATGTTTGAAGAGCCGTCAAGCGGATCAATGGTCACCGCGAGACCTGAACCGCAGTCGGTAACTTCTTCCTCCTCTTCCGAGGCGAACTCACCCACGCCTTCGATAGAGGTTATCTTCTCCTTGAGAAGCTCGTTGGCCCAGACATCAGCCTCCAGCTGTTCCTCGCTCGACGGGTTCTCCTCCCCAACGTATTCACGCCGGTGAAGCATCCCTGAAGTTATGTGTGGCGCGGACTCCGCCACCTCTTCAATTACAGCGTCAACGACCTCTTCCATTTTTATCACAGCACTTCGTCAGGAGTCTTGCCCTCGAAGATAACGCCTTCAAGCTTGTCGAGCAGGGCTTCAGGATCCTCACGCTGGAAAACGTTGCGTCCTACGGCGAGACCGTTTCCACCCGCCGAGATCGTTCCGTAGACGTCACTGAGAAACGCCTCGTCGCTCGCCTTTGAACCTCCCGACATCACGACCTTGGCCTTGCCTGACATCTCGATCGCTTCCTCCATCTTTTCACGGGAGCCAGGATACTTGACCTTCGCCATGTCCGCCCCGACTTCCAGAGCGAGACGGGTACTGTATGAAATCACCCGGGGATCCTTGTCGCTGTCGTAATCCGGGTTCTGTTCAACGCCGTGACCGCGGGAGTAGGCCCATAGAACAACGGGAACGCCATAGCTTCTCGCCGCCTCCTGAACCTCACGGAACTCCTTCCACATTTCATCCTCCCGTGGAGAACCCGCGTAGACAGTAAAGCCTACAGCCGAGGCTCCAAGTTCTTCTACCGCGTACTCCACGGTGCAGTGCTTCGGGGAGTAGTAATGCTCCGGCTGCCACATCGCGGAGTTACCGTTAAGCTTCACCAATAGATTGACTTCGTCCTCGTAATCAGGATAATACGCTTCCGCCACTCCTTTCTGAACCGCGATCGCGGTCACCGCGTCATGCTTCGCAACTTCGAAAACGTTGGCGGGATCCGCGCTTTCCGGCTGCGGCTCAAAGTCGACGGGTCCGTGCTCCATGCCGTGGTCATACGCGAGAATCAGGGAGTTTCCGTTCCGTACAATCGGCGAGTCATCGAATGGTCTCATGTACCCAGTATCCAACTCCAGAATTTAAACAACTGTCGGTTACTCCAGTGCCTCGTTGATATCTCTCTGGATCACGAACTGTCCGATAGGCAGTAAAACCAGGAGAGCAAGCAGAGTCAGCAGCCAGTCGTGGCCGTCAGTTGCCTCCTCGTTCGACACGGAGGTCTTGTACAGTGAAACTATATTCACCAGCGGTACGAAAAGAGCCAGAGTCCGGAGACCGGGATGAGAACCGTCCTCAAGGACGCTCTTGAACTGGCTGTTAACATCGTAGTACCAGTAGAGACCGTAGATCACGAAAGTTACAAGTGTGAAAACGATGACCAGGACCGGGTTGCGCTCCCTTAGGGGCATGAATGCAATTTGTCGCCTCCGTTTAAGAATCCAAGCAAACTTCAACCTTCCCGTCGAATTAAACAATATGTCACTAAAGCAGACCGACTCCCAACTCGAACAGGGAGAAAAAGCTCCCGGCTTCCAGCTTGAAAACCATAAAGGCGAGAAAGTCTCTCTCGACGACCTAGACAACTACGATGGCATGCTTGTAATCTTCATGTGCAACCACTGTCCCTACGTGAAAGCGCAGACAGACGAGATACGGAAACTCGTGGAAGAGTTCTCCTCCATCGCTTTTGTAGGCGTCAACTCTAACGCCGAGACACATCCAGAAGATTCCCGGGAAAAAATGGTTGAGTTCATAGAAGAAAACGAGCTCGACCTCTCCAACTTCTACTATCTTGCTGACCGGGACCAGGAAGTAGCCAGGGCCTATGAAGCCAGGTGCACGCCGGATCCTTTCCTCCTAGACTGGAGGCACCGGCTATACTACCATGGGAGGCTGAACGACAGGACCGCCCCGGACGAGGAAGTAAACGAGAGAGAAATGAAACAGGTTATCGAGGGAATGCTGAAAAGGCGCGACCCGCCAGAAGACCAAAAGCCGAGCCAGGGATGCTCGATAAAGTGGAAGGAAAAATGAACCGGATCAGACCTGAGGAACACGAGTTAAGAAAAGCCAGGAGAACAGTGGAAGGATCGCTGGAGGCATGCAAGGCTGTAAGAGAGAAGGAAAATCTTACCGTCGCACTGGGCTGGACCGAAGAAGGGTTCGTAAAGGAGGAGATGTGGGGTGTCCACGGCTACACAACCTCGAAGGACAGGATGGAGATACAGTTCAACTCGGAAGTCGAGAGATGGAAGGAAGCGCTGGAAGCCACCGTGGCCCACGAGTTCGCCCACACCATCTTCTTCGAGACTGTTCCCTACGAGGAAACCACTTTTAACTGGCAGTACATCCTCTTCGAGGCCCACTCACAGAACTTCGCTGAGAAGATCTTCCCGGATATAGAGACGCCGTGGAGAGAGTACATCGAGGCAGAAGAACTGGAGACGTTCTGGCCAGAGGTGAAGGAAATCATCAGCGACGAAATAGAGCAGGACAGCGAACTGATGTACGGGGGAGAAAACTTCCCGCAGTGGCTCGGCTACAGCCTCGCATACAGGATAGGCCAGGAACTACTGAAGGACCACGAACTGGAAGAGCTCCCGGAACTCAAACGCAGCGACGTAGTCGAGGCGGGTGACGAACTCTTTGACTAGGGTCGTCTTCCTCGGACGTTTCCAGCCGTTCCACAAGGGTCACGCAAGAGTTATCGAGAAAAGAAACGACGATGACTTCGCGGTAGCTGTCGGAAGCGCGGAGAAATCCCGGGAGGAGGAAAATCCTCTATCTTTCGAGGAGAGAAAGGAAATCATCCGTGAATGCTTCCCGGAACTTGAGGTAATAGAAGTCCAGGACACCGAGAAGACTCCGAAAGGGAACAGGATCTGGGCCGAAAAGCTGGAGGAAGAGACCGGAGCGGACACCATTATCTCGGGCAACGAACTAGTCCAGCGACTCGTAAGGGAACACACCTCGATGGAGGTCAAGCAGCCGGAGCTCCACGACCCGGATATATACTCCGGAACCGAGATAAGGAGGCGCATAAGATCAGGCGAGGAATGGCGTTACCTCGTACCGGAATGCGCCGAGAAGAAGCTTGAAACGTTTCTTGAAGAGATACGTGATTCCGGCATAAAGTACGAGTTCAACCCTGGCTGGAAGAAGGAGAACTCTAGCCACGGAACCTCCTAGAACCTTTCCAGAATAGTTTTGGGAACCTTCTCTACCAGATCAGTCGCCACTAAACCGTTTCCGTACTCTTCCGCAGCCCTTTCTCCAGCCTCACCGTTAATCCAGCATCCCAGTCTCGCGGCGTCATGTAACTCGAGTCCCTGGGAGACAAGCGAGGCAATTATACCCGACAGGACGTCACCTGTTCCTCCCGTAGTCATGGCCGCGGTTCCCTTGTCGACCTCGAAAGTTTCTCCAGGAGAATGGACAACATCAGTTGAACCCTTGACAACCGCTACAACGCTCTTCTCCTCCACGAAATCCTCGATGGATCCGAACCTCTCGACAATAGCCTCTGCCTCACCGGAATGGGGAGTGAAGACCGCGTCCCCGACACCGGCTTCAAGAGCAGGCTCTATACCGTCTGCATCGATGACAAGAGGTGTTTCGGCACCATCGACAATCTCCTCCACAGCCTCGGGATCAGGATCTCCAAGCCCCGGCCCGATGACTGCAGAGTCGCTCCACTCAAGAAGTTCGAGAGCATCCTCTACTGCTCTCTCGTCCAGGAAGCCCGAGGGATAGCCTTTAACTATCAGGTTCTCCGAGAAGCCCGCCACCACGTTCATCGAGTACTCCGATGTCAGTATCTTCGACAGGTCGCTGCCTGAACGTAGCGCGGCCTCAGCAACGAGCGCCGGAGCACCTGTATAATCGATCGAACCCGCGATCACGCCGACGTATCCGTTTTCGCCCTTGTGGCTTTCAGGATCACGCTCCAGTTTTGAGAACAGTTGATCCATACGAATTCGTTGGTCACGGAACCGTAAAAGATTGACGAACCGAGTCAGGTTTTTATTCCAAAAACTCCAAGAGTATTATGTGGTATTATGGCGAAAGTCGTTGTAAACGGAGTCGGAACCATCGGTAAACGCGTGGCGGAAGCCGTCAAAAAACAGGGGGACATGGAGCTTTTCGGGGTCTCAGACGTCTCCACCAGCGGAGGAATGAGAACTGTATTGAGCCCGGAAGGAGCACTGCATGGCACCACACTCTTCGCCTCCAGTCCCGAAGGGAAGCAGAATCTGGAGGAAGAGGGAATGCATGTTGAGGCGTTGTTGGAAGACGTCCTTGAAGAGGTCGACATCGTAGTGGACTGCACACCGCCAGGTATCGACGAGAAGAACAAGGAAAACCTCTACGAACCCAACGATGTTAAAGCGATCTTCCAGGGAGGAGCACCGGGAGATATCGCCGAGGTCAAGTTCAACGCTGACGCCAACTACGGGGAAGCAGAAGGAGAAGACTACGTCAAGGTGGTCTCCTGCAACACAACCTCGCTTTCACGGACAATGAGCGCGGTCGACGAGGCCTTCGGCATCGAATCAGCGGTAGCCTCGCTTGTAAGGCGGGGAGGTGACATCCCCCAGGACTCAAGAGGACCCATCAACTCTACTATTCCTGTTACCGAGGTACCAAGCCACCACGGACCTGACGTACAGGCGGTGATGCCCCACCTGGATATCACTACGCTCGCGGTCAAGGTTCCCGTGACCTACGGACATGTCCACATGGTCAACGTCGAACTTGAAGGAGAAACCACAGAAGAAGAGGTAAAAGAGGTCTTCAGGCAGCAGCCCCGCGTTACCCTTGAATCCGCGGGAGAGGGTTACGACTCGACTGCGAAGCTCCACGAGAAGATGCGTGACCTTCATAGACCCCGAAGCGACATGCAGGAGGCAGCGGTATGGGAGGAAACCGTTACAGTTGACTCGGGAACGCTCTACTGGATGCATATGGTCCACCAGGAATCAATCGTGGTGCCGGACAACATCGACGCCATAAGATCCATGCTAGAAATGGAGGATAAAGACGCCAGTATAGCAATGACCAACCAGGCGCTGGGGATCGAGTGACACAATCCCTTTAATACTTCCTTCCAAAACTTAACCTCATGAAGAAACTTGTAATGGTGGCGATTCTCGTGCTGCTGTCGAGTTTCGCGGCCGCATCTGTCCAGCCTGATATAACGCTGGAGAAGATCGATCCGCAGCCCGCGTCTCCCGGGGACACGGTGAAGATGTACGTAGTCGTCTCCAACGATGGCAGCGACGGCGCAACCTTTGAACCACTGGAAGTCGAGACAGTTGAAAACGTAAACTTTATCGGCACCACTTCAGACTTCGCGAAAGAATTCTCACTATGCAGCGGATGCCAGAAGACCGGAACGTTAACTTTCAGGGTCAGCCCTGACGCATTCTCGGGCGAGTACCCTGTAGATGTAAGGGTCTGGAGAGAAGACTTCGGGATAGTCGGAAAGTTCGAGATAAACGTTGATGGAACACCCAACCTGGTGGTCAACGCTGAAGAATTCAGGGTCGCGCCCGGAGAGAACACCACAAAGAAGCTGACAGTCCGGAACATCGGAACCGACACAGCCTCCCAGGTAACAGTCAGATCCGGTGACGACAGTATAACACTTGGGCCCTCCGAAACCGTGTTTGACTCCATACCTCCAGGAGAAGAAAAGAAACGGGAGATCAGGCTCAAGGCGGACAAGAACACTGAATCCGGCACCAGAAACCTTGAGCTCGAGCTAAGCTACAGGGACGAAAATACAGAGAAAAGCTCCTCGAAAACGATCTCGGGCGAGGTACTTGAAAAGGCAGAGATCGCGATCTCCGACTTCAGCGTGGAGAACAAGGTGGCGGGAAAACAGACTACTTTGACCGTCCAGCTGGAGAACCTTGGACCCGGGGAAGCAGAGAGAATCGTCTCCGAGATCAAGTGTGAAAACGCCGAGGTCAGCTCCGCGAAATCATTTGTCGGACAGCTCGGCGATGAAGAAAGCGTGCCCGTAACCTTCAGTATAACACCCCGGGCGGGAGACGTCAGGTGCACCCTCACAACCGATTACACCGCGGGAACACGGATGCAGCTCCAGGACAGCTTCAACTTTTCAGCGGAAAGGAAGCAGTCATTTATTCTACCTGTTCTAGCAGCTATTCTGGTTGCAGCGGCTGGCTTCTACTACTGGAGGAAGAGAAGAGACGATGAACTGGAAGAGATATAGGTTCGTTCTCCAGCTCGCCAAGCGGGATATACTGGACGACAGGAAGATCTCTATCGTGGTCGTGGCCATGTTATCCTTCTCCTTCCTGAACCTGGTCTTCTTCCCGGCCTTCATACAGGGACTCAGCAGGACCTTCACATCGAACATAGTTGAAACCCAGACCGGCCACCTGACAGTCCAGCCGGAGAAAGGTCAGAGGCTTGAAAACGCTGACGCCATACTCCGGAAGGTCTCGAACCTGGAAGGCGTAAGAGAGGTGGAGAAAAGACTCGAGTTCACCTCTACCGCAACCTACCGGGGAGAAACGGTAACGGCAACCACCGTGGGCACCTCAAGCCTCGAATCCGAGGTCTACAGCTCAAGAATCGTGATGGGAAGCTTCCTTGGGAAAGGAGACAAGGAAAGGATAGTTATAGGCGACATACTGGCACAGGAGGATGAACAGTTCGGCCAGGAGAGTCTCGGAGTGAAACCCGGCCGTACAGTCGAGATAAGCTTCCGGAACAGGACTGAGAACCTGAAGCTGGTCGGAAGGATAGGAAGGCCCGGACCCGGAACAGTGGTGCGGCAGATGCTTATTCCCTACGAAAAAGCAGAAGAAATCCTGGACGCGGAAGGAGAGGCCACCTCAATCAAGATACTTCTGGATGACCGTGAAAAAGCAGACGACTTCAAGAAGAAGCTGGAAGGACTGAGCGTCCAAGGAGAGATCAAGACATGGAGAGAGGTATCGGACGTGGCCCAGAGCATCGGGGGCACCTTTTCGATAGTGACGGCCGTCGTTTCACTGGTCGGCCTGGTCGTCGCCGTCACCTCCATAGGCGTAGTCATATTCATCAATACCAACAAGCGGGCACGGGAAACAGGTATAGTGCGGTCTATAGGCGCGGAGAGAGGAGAGATACTCCAGGTCTTCGTGCTGGAGTCCCTGATATTCGGCGCCCTCGGAGTCCTAATAGGTAACGCCATAATGATATCCATACATACCTATCTGGCCTCAAACCCTCTTAACACCCCTATAGGAGTTATATCGACAGTGCTCGGCCCAGAACTCCTGGCCACAAGAACCGCCGGAATGATGGTGGTGGCGCTCATAGCCGGGTTTATACCAGCCTACCTGGTCTCACAGAGGGGTATAATCGACACTATAGAGCAGCGATGACAGCGATTAGAACAGAGAAGCTTTCGAAAACCTACAGGATGGGAGAACTGGACGTCGAGGCACTCAAACATGTAGGACTGGAAGTCGAAGATTCAGAGTTCGTCTCCATCATGGGGCCCTCGGGTTCAGGAAAGTCAACCCTGATGCACCTCATAGGGCTGCTGGACTCCCCGACCTCCGGGAAAGTCGTGATAGACGGGACCGACACCTCAGGATTCAGCGACCGACAGAAGGCCTATTTCAGGCTGGAAAAGATCGGGTTCGTCTTCCAGTTCTACTCGCTTCTATCCGGTTTCACTGCGCTGGAAAACGTCTCGATGCCTCTCATAATGAAGGGTGAGAGCCGAGGAGACGCAAGGGAAAAAGCCAGGGAAACCCTTGGGAAAGTAGGGCTATCCGACAGGATGGATCATCGCCCCGAAGAACTATCCGGCGGCCAACGCCAGAGAGTTGCGATAGCGAGGGCTGTAGCCAACCGTCCCGACATAATACTCGCGGATGAACCCAACTCCCAGCTGGATACCGAAACATCGGACCAGATAATGCAGCTTTTCCGTGAACTCTCCGAGGACGGCCATACAGTTGTAACCGTGAACCACGAGCGACAGGAAGGAGAAAAAGCCGACCGGGTCATCTGGCTTGAAGACGGGGAGATAAAGGAGAGGTAAGAGATGGAATACTTCGAAAAAGTTAAGGAGTTCATAGAAGGAGAATTCGAGGCGGCTGACAGGCCAGATCACCTCACCCACCTCGAAAGAACCGTTCACTGGGTAAAGGAAATGGAGAACGATCCCGCAGAGACTCTTCTCATAGCGGCTTATGCCCACGACACCGATCACGCGGAGAGATGGCAAAGCCAGGAAGAAGATCCGAATCCAGAAGTAGAGGAAACAGATTTCACTGACGAGGAGCGGTTGGAAAGGCACCAGAAACGCGGAGCTGAGATCGTTGGCGATTTTCTCGAACAAGAAGGCGCGCCACAGGAACTAGTCTCCCGGGTCAGGGAACTGATCTCTAAACACGAGTTCGGCGGCGATCACGAGCAGAATATATTAAAAGACGCGGACAGCCTCAGCTTCTTCGAGAACAATACCGAGGGATTCTTGGACGCCACCGGAAAGAAGTTCAGGAAGCAGGATGTCCAGGAAAAGTTCGACTGGATGTTCAACCGCATCTCTAGCGAAGAAGCCCAGAATACTGCAAGGGAATGGTACGAGGATGCTGTTGAAAGGCTGGAAGACAGGTAATCCGAACCGCATTAAACAGTTCTGAGGGAAATACTCTACGTGAACCAGAAAATACTCATGATAGGCTGGGGTTATCCCCCGAAGATCGAAGGAGGACTGGACGTTCACGTCGCCAAACTTTTCGAAGAGCTACAGGAAATCGGGATCGACGTAAACCTGATACTCCCGGAGGAGAACGCACCTGATAGAGAAGACATAATACCTGTTAAAGTCGGTGAAGGCGGGATGCTGGAGAAGTCGGCGAAACTGAGCGACGCCGTCATGGACCTAGAAGAAAGCTACGACATCGTACATACCCATGACTGGTTCGGAACAGAAGCAGGGCTGAAAGCGAAAAAGTACTCCGGATCTGAATGGGTCGCGACCTTTCATTCACTCGCCTCCGGTAGATCCCGTAACCCGTTCCCGAGAATAGAAAAACTGGAGCGCGGAATGATCGAGAGATCGGTCACAGCAATAGCTGTCAGCGAAAAACTCGCGGAAGAGGTCGACGAACTTTACGGTGAAAAGCCCCAAGTCGTCCGGAACGGCTTCTCGAAACCGGAGTTCCAGGGCCGAGATGTAAAGAAAGAGCTCGGGATCGAAGGAGAGATGATACTTTACGTGGGAAGGCACGCCGAACAGAAAGGTCTCGAACACTTGCTTTACGGCTTTTCAAAGCTTGATAGAGACGCCACGCTCGTGCTTGGAGGCGACGGCCACATGAAAGAGGCGCTCGAAGAGTTCGCCGAAATACTTGGCATCGAGAACCGGATAATCTTCCAGGGATTCATACCGGAGGAAGAACTGGGAGACTACTACAGGAGCAGCGACGTCTTCGTGTCGCCCTCGATAAACGAACCTTTCGGACTCACGTTGACCGAGGCGGTTACCGCGGGAACACCGGTAGTCGCGACCGACAGCGGCGCCGAAGAACTTCTCCCGGAAGAAGCCTTCGTCAAGGTAGAGCCCGACTCCGACTCCATAAAGGACGGGATAGAAGAAGCGCTGGAGATGGAAACCCCGGTGATCGAGGAAAGAACCTGGAAAGAAGTGGCGGAAGAAACTGTGGAAGTCTACAGGGGTCTGAAAAAATAATGGGTGCCCGCTACAACCTGGAACTGGAGTCGAGAACCGAGAGAGGAAAGAATGTCTACGAATTTGTCTCCGCAGACGGCACAGCCACGACGGACAGTTTCAGGAGTTCTGAACTGCTCCTGCTTGACAGCGTGGAACCGGACAAAGACGATGACATACTGGTAGTAGAGTCTGGTATCGGGGTTCTGGGAATAGTGGCTGATCAGGCCTTCAACAGGCAAACTGTTCTGGCTGACACCAGCGCTAGAGCCTGCGATCTGGCCGGAAAAAACGTTGAGAGAAACAGTATTGAGAACGCAAAAGTTAGAAATGTGGCTGGCCTTCACCAACTCGACCGGAACTTCGACCTTGTTATCTACGCTCCCCGACCCTACGTCCCGGTTGACGTTGTCAGGAATAACATCATTGACGCCGCAGAACTGCTGAATACCAACGGCGATCTCTACATCGCGGCTGACAAAAACTCAGGCATCAACAGGTACAGTCAGCAGCTAGAAGAGCTAAACGGTAACACCGAAAAAATCGGGCAGAGGGACGGCGAAAAGGTCTACCACTTCACCAAGAAGGGTGAAGTAAAGACGGAAAAAATCGACACTAGCAACAGTTTTACCGCGGAAGTCCTCGGCATAGCGGCTGAATTTGAAACAGTCGACGGGCTTTTCTCTCCCGGGAAAATAGACGACGGCACCCGGCTTCTGCTCGAAAGCCTGGACATAAATGAAGAGGACAGCGTACTTGACCTCGGATGCGGTTACGGGGCTATAGGCGTATTCCTCAGAAAGAGGTACGGCTGTGAGATATACCTGAGCGATGACAGCGCCAGGGCCACAGAGTACGCCAGAAAAAACCTAGAAGCAAACGATATCCAAGACTACAGGCTAGAAACCGCGGACTGCCTAGAAGGTTTCAATCAGAAGTTCGACGTAATTGTCACCAACCCTCCAACGCACGCTGGAAAAGGCGTAATAGACGAGATGTTGGAACAGTCGTACGACCATCTGGGGGAAGATGGCCAGCTCTACCTAGTCGTGAACAGAGGACTCGGATTCAGAAACAAACTGGAGAACTTGTTTGGAAACACCGAAAAACTGGCCGAGAAAGACAACTATAACGTCCTGAAAGCCAGGAAACTCAGCTGATAACCTCTACTTCTTCAACATTCCCCTTGTGGACAACCCTGTAGCCGTAATCCGTTTCCAGAAGGGTCTCGGGTTCCGCGGCGTAGTAGCCCGAATCCTCGCTTCTACCGGAGGGAAGATATATGCGTTCACCCGAACCTGTTTTAACCACCACGGCGACTTTAGAGCCGGTCTCCACCCTTATCTCGGTGCCTTTCTCAACCTCACGGGTTTGAACTTCCATACATTCAAGATTCACAGCCGCAGTTTTTAACGCCACGGTAAAACCACGCCCTGATTTAAACCAAAGGGACAATTGAACGGTATGCTACCTGTAACCCTGTCATTCGAGGTTCACCAGCCGCACCGTTTGCGGGTGGATGGAGTAAACAAGGACGCTGATACCCTTTACGACAGGTACTTCGACGACGAGATGAACGAGCACTTTTTCAAGGACGTTGCGGAGAACTGCTATTTCCCCGCGACCGAGAGGCTTTTGAGGGTGGCGAGGAACTTCGAGGGAAGTGATAGACAGTTCAAGGTGAACTTCTCGATTTCAAGTTCGTGGATGGAGCAGGCGGAGAAATACCACCCCGAGCTTATCGACATGATCGGTTCTTTCCCCCCGGAAACGGTAGACTTCATAGGTCAGGCACACTACCACTCGATCGCGGGACTTTTCTACGACAAGAAAGAGTTCCGTTACCAGATGAACCTGCACCGGGAACTCATAGAGGAAAACTTCGGCGTCACTCCCCAGGTCATGACCAACACCGAGCTGA
>CAZKLW010000010.1:232-15795 GCA_964553995.1 uncultured archaeon | reverse complement strand
AGGGCTTCAAAGACAGTGAACGGATAGGAGCCAGCCCCGCCCGAGATTTGAACCCGGGACCTCGTCCTGTCTGGCGTCGAAAATCAGAGATTTTCTCCAACCGACATCTTTCGTTCGTACTCAAGAAGCCGGTGTTACCAAGGACGTGCTCTGGCCAGCTGAGCTAGCGGGGCACGCTAAAGGCTGTGGATGGTAATATTCTTAATAGAACTTGGTCGTAGAGGTTATCCCGCGAACTGGTCGTTCTTCTTTCTGAGGTGTGGATACCCACATTTACGACAGGAAGTTTTCTCGGGATTCATCGTCTTGTTCTTCGCGTTGCATCTGCGACAGATGTAAATGTTCTTGAAGACGCGGTCATCTGCTTCTTCGAAACGCTGTGCCATGTTTCTGGATTGGGGCCCAGATTTAAATAAGCTACAAAAGACTGGGGTCTAACCCGAGTCTATGGAACCGCTGGAGATACTAGTGCTCGGGGCCATCCAGGGAATCTTTGAATGGCTGCCTGTATCAAGCGAGGCCGCGGTGACTCTATTCATGACGCAGTTGCTGGGGAAGACGCCTGCAGCTTCCGTCAACACCGCTATCTACCTTCACGCTGGAACAATGCTTGCTGCTGCCCTATATTTCCGGGAAGATTTTATCCGGATACTGGAACAGCTTCCAGATTATCTGACAGAGGCGGCTAAAGATCCTGAAAGCCTTAACAGTGGCGGACTACTCAACTTCCTGGTTATAGCCACGTTTTTCACGGCAGCTCTCGGGGGCGTAATCTATACTTTAGGTCTGGAGCACATTCCTTCAAGCCCCGATGTTTTCTCCGGTCTTGTAGGTGTTGCGCTGCTGGTGACCGGAGTCCTCAGATTAACCGGGGAAGGAACTGGACGTGATTATAGAGCAACCGGAACGTGGGACAGCGTCTTCACCGGTATAATCCAGTCTTTCTCTGTTGTACCCGGTATCTCCCGTTCAGGATCGACAGTTTTTGCCCTCCTCTACAGGGATTTTTCGTCAAAAGATGCTTTCAGGCTCTCCTTCCTTATGTCGGTTCCCGCTGTTCTTGTGGCCCAGGTAGGACTTCAGGTATTTTCCGGTTTCACGGTTTCAAGGGAACTCTTGTTGGCGACTGCAGTATCCTTCCTGGTAGGTTACGCCTCGATCGATGCGGTTCTCAGGATAGCGGAAAGAGTCGAGGTCGCCTATATAGCTTTCGGGCTCGCTGTACTGAGCTTCCTTCCGCTGCTTATCTAGTCACTGAATCGGTGAACCGCTTCCTGTGCCTGGTCCAGGTAATGTTTTCTAATTACCTCGTCCGAATCCCTGAACTCTTCCAGTTCCCAGAACTTCGCTTTGACCGCGTCGTCACCAGCTTCGGGCTCTCCTTCAGTCCTCTCCCTCGACACGGTATAGACAAGTGAAAGAAGGTATCCGCGTCCTTCTTGATCCATCAGCAAGGTGTCAAGGAATTCAAGTTCTTCCGGATCAACCTTGATCCCTGTCTCCTCCTCCAGTTCTCTTGCAGCAGCCTCCTGTGGTTTTTCATCGTATTCCAGGAAACCCGCTGGCAGGCTCCACTGGCCCTTATCCGGTTCTATCCCTCTCTTTACTAGGAGAACCCTGTTACCGTCAACAACCCCTACGCCGGCGACAGGTTTCGAGTTCTTCCATAAAATCTGGTCACAGTCAACACAGTAACGCCTTTCACGGCCGTCAACTGTTTTACTCGAGAACCTATTACCGCAGAAAGGACAGTACTTTTTATCTTTCTCCATGCTTTTACCCTGATCTGAAGATTTAGAAACGTTGGAGGTATATACGAAGCGACCACCTTATAAATTTTTATTACTTCTGGATAATTATGGATTTGGATCAACAGGTACTTGGTGTCCAGCGCGACCTCTATAATGTTGTTGGCGGTAGAGTAGAACTGACTGCATGGCAGAACATTCTCTACGAGGAAGGAGTAAGGATAACCCTTGAAGAATACGAGGAGAACACTTACTACGATCTGGAAGGAGAGGATATCAATACAGCGCTTCTTCCAATCGACGGCGCTATAGATGTAGTAAGCGATGCCCTTGAACGTGCGGAAGATATGGGATTAATTGAAAGCAATAAAATAACCCGGAAAGGACTTGATTTCCGGGATAGAACCACGAGAGCAGTAGTCAGACTATACGATCTCTACGAAGAAGGAGAAATTAGCGAAATGCTTGGAGAACCGGAAATGGGTGGAATATACTCGGCCCTGGGAGAACCTGATGAAGGTGAGCCGGAAGCACTGAACATACTTTTCTCCCTGGAAGAAGGTCTTGGGGTGGCGGCCTCATACGACAGTACGCTTGAACTGCTTGAAAACGAGGGATTGATAGGAGGGATAGAGTTTGACGAAGAAAAAGTCCGACATCCACAGTTTACCGAAAGAGGGAAGACAATCTTCGACGAGGTAGTGGTTCCCGACTACGAGTTTCTTCAGGATAGATGGGAAATCTAGACGCGGAGCCCGGGATTTGAACCCGGGTCATCACCGTGACAGGGTGATATGATGGGCCAGACTACACCAGCTCCGCCAATTCCCGTAGCAATTGGGAGTCGCAGTCTTCTCCCGTTAGGAGATGACCTGCTCGAACAGCGTTCCTCTGAGGAAGCTGTGGTACTTCAAGGCTCCAGCAGGTGCCAGACAATCTGTATTCAACCGTTGAGCTAGAATTCTTTTAAACACTTTAGTCTTTCTGTCCGAACAGTATTCATGCCCGACAAACACGTGATTATAGGTGATGGAGTTGCAGGGGCAACCGCAGCGGAAGAGATCAGGGAAAAGGATGAAGACGCAGATATTAAGGTGTTCACGGACGAATCCGAGCCCCTGTATAACCGTATCATGCTAAAGTCCTACATGAAGGGCCAGTTACCGGGTAAAGATTTTGCCCGTGTACATGACGAGGACTGGTACGACAAGAGAGACATCGATCTTCACCTGGATACCCGAATCGAAGACGTGAATACGGAGTCGAAAATAGTTGAGACCGAAGACGGCGAAACCTTTCCTTACGATAAACTTCTCATCGCCACGGGAGGTTCATCAAGGAAGCTTCCGTTCGATGAAGGATACGGGAACGTCCATTACATGTGGACAATGGATGACGCGGAAAGGATCAAGAACGCAGCAGAGGAAAGCGAAAGGGCTGTTGTAATAGGGGGAGGCCTTCTGGGGATTGATCTCGCGGTCGCGTTCGCGGCAAACGGGGCAGAGGTCGACTACCTGATACGGGAATCGAACTGGTGGAGCCGTGGCCTCGATGAGAAGGGTGCTGAGATCATTCACCGGAAGCTCCAGGAAAAAGGAGTCAACGTCGTGAAAGATACCGAAGTTGAAGCTTTCAGGACAGATAATGGAAATGCAACCGCTGCCTTAACTACTGGTGGGGAAGAGTACGGCTGTGACGCTGTTGCGGTCGCCATCGGTCAGGAGCCGAACTCGGAAATAATCGACGTTGAGAAGAACGAAAAAGGTATGATAAGAACTGATGAATTCCTGAAGACCTCAGAGTCCGATGTATACGCGGCAGGAAACATGGTTGAGTACACCAGCCCGGTTTTTGGAACAGGAACCTTAAGAGGTTCATGGGACCACAGCGAGGCGATGGGGAAAACAGCAGGAAGGAATATGCTTGGAGAGGCGGAAGAGTTCGACTACATCAACACCTACGGTGTAGGACACTTCAACACGCAGTTCCTCGCGATAGGTGACTGGTCAGGTAAAGCTGCTTCAAGGAAGTATTCTGAAGACGAGTACAGGAGGCTATTCTTCAAGGATGATCGAATCGTGGGCGCAGTAATGATAGGTTACCTGAAAGGCCAGGAGGAGGTTAAGAAGATTATCAAGGAGGAAAAGGTTACCGGAGAAAGGGAAGATTTACTGGAGAAAGATTACTGGAACTAGTCCGGATCGAAGTAAGTTTTCCTAGCTGCCTCCTCGAAGGTGCTGTAACTGTCTCCAGCATACTCTACACCCTCCAGGCTTGAGGCGTCAATGGCGAACTCGGTAAGCTCCTTTTCCCCAAGTTCTCCCTCAACCAGATTTGCCAGACCTTCTATCCTTCCATCACCTACATCCGCGCCGTTCAGATACAGGTCAAACTGTCCGGCTATACCATCAGTTACAAGTCCCCTCTCCCCCGCATCGAGGTACTTTGGTGCGCCGAAAAGCCTGTAGGCGGCATCATCAAGTATATCCAGGGGTCTCGCCCTGAATCCTTCCTCCCAGTAATGGAAACCTATGTTCGCAGGCTTGGAGTCCATGTAGATGAATCCCTGATAGTTCAGACGGTCAAACATCTCGACAGTTTCCTCCAGGACTTTTTCCCAACCCACATCCTCAAGCCTGTCCTCATGGGTCTTTGGTGCAAGTTCCTGGACCACCAAACCTGAATTCCGGGAGTAACCTGTATCCGAGAGGTCAATTAAATAGAGGTCCGTTGGTGGGAAACCAGTGATTTTCTGGAGCCTGTCAAGGTCTCCCATGAAACCGTTCTGGTGCTCATCGGTATCTATGACCTTTAGAACCTCATTTCTCTCCGAGAGCACCGCCTTCTTGTTCTTTCCCTCTCCAACGGTCTCACCTCTTTCAAGAGACCTCTTGTACTCCTCTATCTGGTGTTTATCTGCTTCCTCGACAAAATTATCAAAAGACATATTTTTGTTATTGTATGGTAACATTAAATTCTTTGGGATCTAATCTTCGATCTCATCAAGGACTTCAAGCGCCCGGGGAGAAACAAACGCCAGATCCTGGAAGTCCTTGGTCATTCTCGGGCATGCACAGTTGACGTAGATATCGATGCCGTAACCCTTGTAGTCTGCCTCGAATATCCGGTCTTCAACGAACACGTAAACGTCCTTGCCGTGTTCCTCCAGCTTGTCTTTCGCGATTTCTACCGCTCGCTGATAGTTCTGACCCTTCTTGGAAGACGTTATTATACCCCATTTCTGCCTGTCCTTGTATTTCAGTACGCGGGCGTGCTCGGCACGAGTCTCGTCATCGAGAGAGTTGGGCGGTTCCACCCATATACGTTTCTCGTAGGGATCAACGACGTAAACCTTCTTTCCAGTCTCCGATACCTGTGAGGGATGAAACTCTCCTGACCCAAGGAAAACAAAGGCATCGACCTTTTCCGCAATGTTATGGGCGGCGCCGGCGTCACATCCGAGCACCTGTCCGGGTTCAGTTGTACGGAGACCTGTCTTTCCCTCCACAACCTCGTATCCTTTCGACTCCAGGAACTCCCGTGCCTTCTCTACACGGTCTATGTACTGGGTAACGCCTACAAGGCCCAGTTTATTCTCCTCAATCTCTTCGTATTCTTCCTCCAGTACGGACATCAGATCTCTATCCTCCCGGTACGGAAGATAGTAGACATCGAGATCATCCATGTCCGCGCCTTCAGGATGGAGGAAACGTGTATGCCCTACATGAACCAGTGCATCTGCGCCCATACGTGAAGTTTTTTCATCCGCGATGCCGCATGCACCGAAAGTTGAGGCACCTACTATAACAGGTTCAATACCCGCGTCACGTAGCCTGTCCGCGAACTCGATTAGCTGTGGCTTTATGCCGTCCGGTCCCTGTATTCCGACTTTCTCGTAACCTCTCGACTTCAGCTCTTCCAGGACTTCATCAAAAGATTCGTAGTTGAACTTTTTCCTCTGCTCCTGCATAAAGATAGAATACCGGGAAAACTTTTTTACTCCCGCAGCCTGTCCATCATGAACCTTTTCTCCTCTCTCGCCACCACACGTCCCAGTTCACCAAGACGGGACTCTGCGCCAAAGACTGTAAAGCCGGACTCGATGGCCGCCTCCACAACCTCTGTTTCAAAGCTGTCAAGCAGCAGGATCTTCAGGTCTGCATCAAGGTACCTTATCGCGGCTTCAAGGCCTTCCTGCGGCAGGAAACGTGCGTCAAGGACTGCTCTCTCACCTTCAAAACTGAAGACCTCGGAGTAGCGGGACAGGTAGCCTGACTCAGGTATCTTTGTCGCGGCCACATCCCTGTCAGTAACAGCGTACTTCCCCGTAAAAGGCGGGGAGATAGATACTCCTCCACCGGAATTGATGGGTAGGATCTCGGATGCGGTAACTAGATCCCTTTTTACAGATTCTGGAGAGGATTCATGGGATTCTTCGACCGTGATCTCCATGGGTCCAAGCGAAACCTGCTGTCCCTGCTGGAGTTCTCCCCGGAAGCTGAAGATCGCAGGCTTTTCTTCATCCCGCGCTCTCTGGGCAGCAGTTGAAATGTAACCTCCTTTTCGGGCTATAACCGCGTCCCCGTACTCTTCAGGCAGAGGAGGCTGATCCCGGAACTTCACGCCCTCACCTATCTTTCCCTTTATTTCTCCCGGTGAAACCCGGATACCGTCAGTCGTTACTTCTCCCGGTGCTGCCTCTGAACCTTTGACCGGGAAGGCATCAACTATGTAGAAGGTACCTCTCTTGTACGCAAACTTTACGCTGAGGTTCTCCTTTTCGATCTTCTGGAAGAGTTCCGCGATCTCGGAGTCCGTGAAACTTCTTCCATCCTTCCGCACCTGTTGACGCCTGTAATCACCGTTCATCGGATGCCTGGAGACCTTTAGCTGTCGATCCGGAACACGTACATCGATCCCGTCGTCGCCGACAATATAGATTTCAGGTACTGTAATTCCATCCTCCAGAGAGGTACCGATACCCTCGACCGCCTCCAGAAGTCTTTTATCGCCCGCATAATCTATTATTGCCGCGCCTGAAAGATCCGGTTCAACCATCTTCTGGACTATAACGGCGGGATAGTCTTCATCGTTCTCCACAGTGTAGTACGAGGCTACAACATCCTTTACCGCATCCATCAGTTTCGATGAACCCACATTCAGTCTTGACTTGTATACACCCTTTCGGGAGCCTGAGATCCGGACCGATACGCGCTGAGTCTCACGCTGACCTTCCACAAGTTCACGAGCCTCGTCGGAGGCGCCTCTTACCTCGCTGCTCATCCCTATCTCGCCGTAGGCTTCCTTTATCCTGTTGCCTATTTCTGAAGGGATTTCTGAATCAAGTATATCCTCTGTGGTTTCCGCATCACCAACTATCCTCTCCGTTTCGTTACGGGTAAGGACAAAGAAGTTCGGAACCTGGAGAGAATCAATCGAGTCCATCAGGGCAGCTTTCCTTCCCGAGTCCTCGCGTTTTACGGAGCCTTGCCACTGTACCATAACGTCTTTGTCGTACTTGCTGAATTAATAACTACTGGGGCAGAAAAATTAAAGAGTTTGCATACAGTGTGGAGTATGGAAATGCTTCATCGCTTCGCCTACAGAATAAGATGGTTTCCAGACGGAGAAGAGAGCAGACCAGCGAGTAATTTAGGATACTTCATGGGTGTAAAGAGTCTGTATTCAGGTGAGTTCGAATACCCGGAACATTATCGTTCAGCCCTTACAGAAATAACCGGCGACACAATTATAGACCATCCAAGATGCACCAAAAAATATTCGGATGTCTCTCCCGAGTCCGTTATATACTTTATAGAGGCACAAGCACTTGAAAACGGAGATAAATTGAGTGAAGTTCTAACCCGGTATGAAGATGCTGAGGACGGGAGCCAGCTCAGATCGGATATAAGCTCCTCACTAACCGGAATAGATCAGTTAACAGGTTCTTCTAGATTTTCTAAATTCAAGAGAAAACACCACGAACCACCCAGCAGAAGATACAGTTCCTCACTTTCTGAAAAACATTTGAATGCACTTGAAGACGTGCTTGAAGAGAAACTGCTTGAATAACCTACCGGTCTATCTTGACCCGAAAACTCACCGGAAGCTTCTTGCCGGCGCGTTCAAGCGCCTTTCTGGCCTCCTTTACGTCGCCTTCGTTGACATGTACTCGGAAGACCGACTGGCCCTCGTCCACGATTGCTGCACGGCCTATCGGTCGACCAAAAGGCTTCCTCATACCTTCATAGTAGCGATCTGCCTGGGCGATTCCCGCGAGGGGATGGTAACGTAGAACATGGTGTGGATAAGGTAAGATCTCGAGAATATAATCTTCCTCGGGATCCATTACCTTGTTCAGGTAGGAGTTCGCAGCTATACGTCCCGCTTCAAGTGCCTCGGAACGGATGGAACAGTCCTCATCAAGCGTGAGATGTACTGATGTCTCGAACTCCTTATCCCTGGCTCCCTGCCGGTACTGCGTAACGCGTGGAGCAGGAGCTCCTTTAATATAGTTCTCGCCCTTCTTCTGGGACTGCCTGGTGTAAGGCTGCCCTGGATGCTCCCTGTAGATAGATGCCGGACGATCTCCCATCTTAGATACCTCTTATACCTAGAAACGCCGAGTTAAGATTTAAATAGGGGTCGGCTCTATATGAGGCCTTCCTCTTCCAGGTAATAGCTTGCCCGGTCCACCAGTTCCCCGACTGGTTCATTGAAGTCGTAGAGTTCTTTGCGAATTTCCTCTGCCTCACCGATGTTGCCTTCAAAGAGTTCGTTGAAGTACTCTCCCACTAGTTCTACAAGGCTGTTGTAGAACTCTGTTGACAGTCCAAAATTTTCATATGTTTCCTGCATCTCCCCTTCAAGCATCCGATTAACTGCATCGTAAGTGGACTCGCGGGGTGAATCAGCTGATACATGGGCCCAGAATTCCGGGTTATCCACAAAAAAGTCCAAGAAGCCCTGGAAAGGACCTGAATATTCTATGCCCAGTTCATCACACACCTCTTTATACTCCTGCTTGCGTTCAGTTCTGAACGACAAAGTATCGTCTCCTCCACTCATAACTATTATAAAGTAACGACAAATTTAAAACTTGGCAGGGGGTCAGTAGGTCGGAATATTGCGAAAAATGTAAAAAAGATGAAAAGAATCCATTAATTGAAGGGCGAGACCGATTGAACTGGTTCGCTCTTCACCCATCACCAACTTGAAGGGTGAGACAGGTTAAACTGGCTCACCCTTCACCCACCACCTCAACTTAATCCAGAACAAAAGAAGCGTTTTACTGATTCATTTCGCCAGACTTTAAATCAGGCGACTCCAATTCTACAATGTGGCAAGTGTAAAGGTCTACCAGATAGGTGTCGGCGACTTTGGACGTTTCGGTTTCGAGAAGCTCGTGGAGATGCACAACCATCTGAACGAACCCCAGGTTGAATTAAAGGGGGTGGTGGAGCAGGACTTCGAGAAGCTCGAGGCCGCGGAAAAGTTTGCACGGGCCAACGGTATAGAGATCGAGAAGTTCTCAAGCGTAGAGGAGATGTACGGGGAGGCGGAACAGCAAGAGGGAATAGTTATGGTATACGATGCCGGACCCTCCGAAGCCCACGCCAAACATGTATACGAATCAATGAACAGGGGTCTCTTCCATCTTGCGGAAAAGCCGCCCTCGATGACTCGGGAACAGCATATCAGGGAGCGGAAACTTTCATCGGAGGAAAAAGTTTTCTGGAAGGTCGATTTTATCGAGAGAGAATCACCGGTGGTAAAAAAGGCGGTGGAAATCCTGGAAGACACCCGGATAGACTCGATCGAGGTCTTCAGGGAGAGCTCAACAGGCATACAGAAGATACTGGAGCCCGCGAAGAGAACCGGCGTCCAGGGAGGCGACATACTTGACAAGATGGTCCACGAGATCTACGTACTTGACTTTCTTGAAAAAGCGGGAAATGACATGGAACTTGAGCTGAAAGCCGCCGATTCAAGGTTCCTGGTTCCCCACAAGAGGGCTTCCGAGAAAATGATGGACATATACGGGGGTTACACCGAAGAAATTAACGAAGAAACCGCGACAGGGATGACGCGTGCGGAATTCTCATCTGGAGACACCGAGGTAGTTCTCAACTCCAGCTGGCTGGGTATGAGCAGGGAGGCCAGGAGAACACTTGAACACATAAGAGAACAGACGGGTCACGAAGTCTTCAGGGTCGGTGTAAGACAGGTTGATGAAAACGCTTTCGAATCCGAGGAGGCACGTTTCTTCATCACGCGGGGAGAGAGGAACCTTCTGGGCGACATGCTGCAAGACAGGCTCTTCGACCTCGACTCCGGTGAAGAGATCGAGACACCGGACCTTATACATGACCAGCTCTACAGGGTTATAGAGAAAGCTGTAAAAGAAGCCGCGGGAGATAGAGTCCGGGAGGAAGACGGGAAGCTTGACGTCTTCATGAACGGGCTCTTCGACGCGAGAGAATCCGCGCTCGAAAAAAAGGAGGACTTCATAGAGGAGCTTGACCGCGCGAATGAGAGGGTGGTGGAGAAAAGCTACGTAGGATCTATAACGGAAACTGAAAAAGCTGTATCACGAGAGATCTCTACATGAAAGCAGTTATACCCTGCGCCAAAAAGAAGGAATCACTTTTCCCATTCTCCGAGTCAAAGCCAACAGCGCTCATGCCGGTCGCGGGAAAGCCAGTGGTGAAACATCTTGTGAAATCCCTTCAGGCAGTCGGGGTCGACGACATATACCTTGTTACAAACTACATGGAGGCCGAGTTTGAGGAAGAGTTCGGATCAATCACCAACGTGAATCTTGTCCACCAGGAAGAACTTTCAGGAACCGCGAAAGCAGTATCGGAATGCAGTTTCCTGGAGGAAGATTTTCTTGTAGTCAACGGGGACGTACTGGTATCGGAAAACGATCTTGGCTCGCTTATTGAGAAGTTCGAGGAGACAGAGACAGATACCGTGATGGTCGCGACAGGAGAGGACCAGCCCGAAAAATTTGGTGTACTGAGCATAGAGAACGACAGGATCAAGAGCATAAAGGAGAAACCGGAAGAAGCCGACAATATACTTGTCAACACCGGTATCTATGCCTTCTCGCCACGGGTGTTTAAACTGATAGAACAGTCCGGTTCCGGTGATCTGACAGAAGCACTGGAAAGCCTGATAAAGGACGGGGCACGGTTCGAACTTGTCGAGGATTACTGGATCGATATCGGTTCACCAAGGAAGCTCTGGAAGGCCGATATGATAAAGAGAGGTGAACTTGTAGAAGATGCAGGGGTACATGAAGATGCAGAGATACATGAATCGGTAGAGATAACGGATGAAGCAGTTGTAGAAAAAGGCGCCGAACTGAAGCCTGGAACTGTCCTAGAAGGAGACTGCCTAGTAGGAGAAAACGCAACAGTGGGGCCGGGAACGGTGCTACGAAACTCCACAGTCGGGAAAAACTGCCAGGTCAGGAAGGCATCAGTAACAGAGACTCTTCTATTCGAGGACTGTATACTTGATGAGCATGTTGCTGTTGAACACTCCATACTTGGAGAAGAAACCGACATCAAGCCGGGAACCGCTATACGTGAATCCTTTATCGGCGCCCGGAGCTTTATCGAGATGAACAACTCTATCTACGGCGCAAGCTTTGTGCCTGATGCCAGGACTGACCTCGGAGAGATCAGCAAGTAGACTGTTAAAGTCTTTGTGACAGTTTTCGGGTATGAAAGCAGTTATACTCGCGGCGGGAGAAGGCAGGAGGATGCGCCCGTTAACAGAAGATACTCCCAAGCCACTTCTTCCCGTGGCTGGAAAGCCTATAATCCAGCATACCATCGAACAGCTGGAGGAAGCGGTAGAAAAGATAATCGTGGTCGCGGGCTACAGGAAAGAGGATATTGAGGAATACTTTTCGGGTAGCGATCTTGTAAGAGTAGTTGAACAGGATGAACCGCGCGGCACCGCTCACGCTGCACTCCAGGCCCGGGATTACATTGATGGTAAAACGGTTATCCTCAATGGAGATGATATCTACGGCATCGAATGGGAGAAACTGGAAGGAGTCGAGAGAGGAATAGCCGTAGCCGAGGTCGGTGATCCCGAGAACTATGGTGTCGTCAGAGCTTCGGGAGGAAAACTTGACAGGATAGTGGAGAAACCCTGGGAACCGGATTCCAGCCTCGTAAATACGGGATTCTATATAGTAGAAGAGGACTTTTTCCCGATCCTTGAAAAGGTCGAGGAATCCGAACGTGGCGAGTACGAGATAACTGAAGCGGTGGAGAAATACCGGGAGGAAAACGAACTTGAAGTAGTCGAACTGGAGACATGGATTCCATGCAGCTATCCATGGCAATTACTTGAGGCGAACAGCGAACTGATGGAGGATATTGAAGGAAATATTGAAGGAAAGGTATCGGATTCAGCTGTTCTAAAAGGAAAAGTCGTAGTGGAAGAAGCCGCCGAGATTCGGGAGAACACAGTTGTCGAGGGTCCGGCAGTTATCAAATCCGGCGCAAAGGTAGGTCCTGGAGCCTACATACGTGAAGGAACCGTCCTACACGAAAATGTTCACGTAGGGAAATGTGAGGTCAAGAACTCTATTATCAGGGAAGACTCGAATGCTCCGCACTTCAACTATGTCGGTGACTCCTATCTCGGGAGGCAGGTCAACCTGGGTGCGGGAACCAAGACCGCAAACCTGAGGAACGACGGAAAAACAGTGGCCGTAAAAACTGGTGGCGAGTACATCGACACCGGCGTGGAAAAAGTCGGGGCCTTCATAGCCTCTCAAGCAAAGATAGGGCTCAACTGTTCAATCAATCCAGGGACAAAGATTGGTGCAAAAGTAAAGACGGACAGCGGTGAGAAACTGCGCGGAACAATACCTTCCGGAGCGACTGTAAAGGACGGTGCTATAGATGAGGATAGGAATTGACTTCGACCGCGTCCTCTTCGACACGGATGCGTTCCGTGAACACCTGGATGAAAAGATACCTGGCTTCAATGACACCTATCCAAAGAACCAGCTCTACAATCCTGAGGAACACGCGGAAGTTCTTGGTGTTGATCCAGAAAAGATACATGAAACCATAGAAGAATGCGAACAATTTGTCTACCCTGACATCGAGAAACTAGAGAAACTTGAATCCCATAAGTTAATCCTGGTTAGCCGTGGAGACCCAGTATTCCAGAAAGAAAAGATCGAGGAATCCGGAGTAAAAAAATACTTTGACGAGATAGTTATAGTCCAGAGCGAGGACAAGGACGTAGTCGACATTGATCTTCTCGTGGACGACAGCAGGGAAGAGCTTGAGAACGCTGACGTTCCTGGCTTCCATTTTGACAGGGAAAAGCACTCCCTTGAAGACGTGGTAGAAAAGGTGGAAGAGATAGATGGATGAGGACGCGGTCTTCAGGAGGTACGATATCCGAGGGAAGGTTCCCGAAGAAATCGACACCGAATTCGCTGAACTCTTGGGAAGAGCTGTAGGAACTTTTGTAGCAGAAAACTATTCTTCCCGCATAACTGTCTGCCGTGACAACAAGGATACCTCCACCGAACTGAAGCAGGCGCTTATGAAAGGGCTTAAAGCGACGGGAACAACTGTTCTGGATGCGGGAACTGGACCCACGGATTACGCGGCCTTCAAAGGTAGAGAAAACGGTACTGTAACGGTCCAGGTGACCTCCTCCCATCTTCCACTTGATACCAACGGCTTCAAGCTAATGTATCCTGAAGGAAACGGCTTCCTGAACGAGGATCTCGATCAAGTGGAGAAAATTTTCCGGTCCCGGGAGTTTCAAGAAGGCGAGGGAAAGACAGAGAAGAAACTCCTGAAAGAAGAGTACATGGAAGCAGCGGAAAACTTCGTGGGAGAAAAGATAGACGGGAAAATCGTGGTCGACACTCTCGGCGGCGCAACCTCAGGTTTCCTTCCAGAACTGCTGGAGCGGCTCGGTGCCGAAGTCATCGATCTTGCGGCAGAAAAGGGAGCAGAGCAACCCTATGTCGATCCTCCCAACCCGGAACCTGAGAGGCTTGAAGAACTGAAGCAGCGTGTAGAGGAAGGAGCCGATCTTGGAGTCGCGACCGACATGGACGGTGACCGCGTAACTGTTTACAGCGGCCGCTGGATATCTGGTGATGAACTGTTCGCTGAACTCGTGGAACACCTGCAAACAGAGAAGATCGTGGCTTCTATCGATACTTCAAGTATCGTTAAAGATGCTGTCGAAAAGAACGGTGGGGAGATAATCCATACCCGGGTAGGAGACCCCTTCGTGATCGATGCCGTGCTGGATAACGATGCGGAAATTGGAGGAGAACCCAATGGTCACTACTGCTTTCCCGGCTTCGTTCCTTACAACTCGGGAACTATGACCGCCGCCCTTGTCGCCGCGAAGATAGAAAGTTTCGAGGGATTGCCTGAAAACTATACAGAGACCGCGAGCGTGGAAACCTGTAGACAGAAACAGGTAATGGAGGAACTCAAGGATCTTGATTACCCGGTGATATCGACCATCGACGGCATCAAGTTTGACACAGGGGAGACAACCGTGCTTGTCCGGCCTTCAGGAACTTCTCCAAAAATAAGGATTAAGGTGGATGGAAAGAACAGGAAAGAAGTAGAGGAGAGGCTAGAAGAGTTTCTCGGGATCGTCCGGAACCAATAAAACCCCTGTCGGGAAAAAACCTGTATGGCGGAGACACTTTTCGACTTCAAGCAGGGTCCCTACGATATTCTGGAGTACAACATCCAAACCGAGGACGGCAAAGTTATCATCGAGGTCAATGACGGGGACCTTGGAAGGCTTCCCATAGAAGACATGGAAACCGTCGAGAAGCTCCGGGAGGCGCTTGACCACGTAGAGGTCCAGTTCAAAGAATGGCAGAGACGCCAGGAAGAGCTGTAGGCCGGTTACACTTATAAAGATTAAGGTATTTGTTACTTTTAGGTGAAAATATGTCGGAAAGCCTGACTTACGCTGGAGCTATGGAGCCTGTGAATCTGGGCGAAGTGATCGAGACTTACGAATCCCTCAGGGACGCCTTTGGTGAAAATTACGAGAGCGAAAAAATGTTAGGGCATTTCGGATTTCAGGAAGAGGAGTTTACGTGGACAGATAGAAATGAATTCGATAAACTTTCCGAAGAAATGCTTGACTGTGATAGATACCCTAAAGACGGTTATGTTGTAGAGATTCCTGAAGGACAAGAGGTTCCTGGAATGATTAAATGCGTCTACGACAATACGGGAGGGTTTCCATTTTACGGAACTTTTGGGGTTGAGATCAGCCTGGCTGAACCAGACCAGGAAGTTGAAGAGGCAGTTGAAGAACTTTTCGCCAACACAGTGACGAAGGATAGAGACTTCACTGAAGAAGGTGTACCCGTAGAAATTCAGTACGATGAAGGAGATGTATATCTGACAGCGGACTAGAGATTTGCAACAGTTTTATTTGAGCAAAACTTATCCCTCTTATGCCTCTCGACTGGTTCGCTTTCGCAGTTCTTACAGGTGCGATTTACGCCACTGTAGAACTGTTCGACAAGTTTGTGGTGGATAGCGAGGTGCCCGAGGCCCAGTTAACAGCCATAATGAGCAAGTTCCCGGTATTCCTGATCTTCATGGCTGCGGGCTTCCTGGGCTCCGGCATCTATTTTTCCGCGGAAATACTGTTCGTGGGCCTCGTTCTTTCAAGCCTGTACATCGCATCCTCTTACTTCTACTACAGTGGTATCCAGAAGGAGGATGTATCCCGATTCATCCCGACACTTACGGTTAACTCCGTGTTTGTCAT
>CAZKLW010000010.1:0-222 GCA_964553995.1 uncultured archaeon | reverse complement strand
TGAGTGCCTTTTTCTGCAAGTTCTCCAACTTCCTGGTGTTCATAGTGGCTGGCGCGATAGGTGGCGGAGTAGTTTACTCGCCGGAACTTGTGATCTACGGCTTTGTGCTTTCTATTTTTTATATAGCATCTTCATACTTCTACTACATAGGAATCGAGAAAGAGGAGGTATCTCGATTTATACCTACTCTTTCAGTGAATGCAGTCTTTGTTATCATTCTAT
>CAZKLW010000009.1:0-16294 GCA_964553995.1 uncultured archaeon | reverse complement strand
TCGCGGCCCAGTTCACGTGCTTTTTCCTCTGCCGTCTTCATAAGTTGCGTGCCGTAACCCTGGTGCTGTGTATCGCCCTCTTTCCCAAGGTCGGTTGCGCTCCCGAGCACCTTTAGCTGTCTGACTATTAGCGTATCATCATCGATCTCGGGACGGAATGATTCTTCGGGGGCTCGAAGCCGAGTAAAGCCGAGAATGATATCTTTCTCCCGGTCCTCGAAGGACAGGAAGAATTCCTTGCCCCCCGATGCATCATAAGCCCTTTCAAGCAGTTCAACATTTTCCGGTTCTTCATCCCTCTTCTGTTTGACATGCCCGACCTCCCGGCAGCGGATGCAGCGGCACCGCTCTCCAGCTTCCTCGAGTTCCTGTAAAGCCATCTGCCTCATATTCGTGAGCTGTGGTCCCGCATCGACTTCAGTAGAGGGAATGTCCCGCATAACCCTTTTTATCCGCACATGGGGAGGAATCAGGTTTTTCTGGATCTCTTTCAGCCGGTCCTTGGCTTCCTCGTCATCGATCGGTTCGAACTCTCCCTCCTCGTAACGCCGATAGAGCTCTGTTCCCTGTATAACCTCACAGGGATAGATCTTGATCTCGTCCGGCTGGTAATCAGGGTTTGAAAAGACCTCCCGGAATTTCTCGATGTCGTCTTCACGGGTCTCGCCGGGCAGACCTAGCATAAGATGGTGGGCGACCTTGAAGCCCGCGTTCTTCAACTTTCTGGTGGCCTCGATCACAGGCTCCATTCCATGACCGCGGTTGGTCAGCTCGTGCGTTTCCTCAATGACGGTCTGGACCCCCATCTCCACCCGTGTTCCACCGAACTCCAGGATGCGATCGATATGCTCTGTTTCACAGATATCAGGCCGCGTCTCAAATGTAATCCCGACGTTCCTGACCTCAGCGTTCTCGTTTATCTCCTTGGCTTTCTCAAGGCTGTCAACTTTACCGGTGTTATCTCTGTAGGTATTGAAGCCGTTGTACGCCTCTCTTATGAATTCTCGCTGGTACTCTGGATCCTGGAAGGGAAAAGTCCCTCCCATTACTATCAGCTTTGACTTGTCGATTGAGTGACCGTTCTTCTCGTACTGGTTAAGGCGGTCTTTAACCTGGTCGTACGGATCGTAACTGTTTCTTATCGCCCTCCTGGTCGCGGGTTCCTTTCCGGTGTAGCTCTGCGGGGCGTCCTTGCCCTTGGGACAGTAGATACATCCTCCTCCACATGGAGCGGGTCTTGCCATTATCGCCACGTTCGCTATACCCGAGATCGTCCTCATCGGCTTCGTCTTCAGTAGCTCCCGGGCGTCTTCCTCCTTGTCCTCCGCGAATTCAAGGATATCCGAGTTTTTCGGCATCCCGGAAAAGGAAAGCTCTCGGCACAGCTGTTTCTTCCTGGTCTCTATCCCTTCCTTTGAATCCAGGCCCCCTGATTCAATCTCTTCTATAACTGTCCGGGAAAGCTGCTCAAGTTCTCCCATACCAAGTAGCGGTAACTGAAAAGTTAAAAGAACTGACGGACCGAGTTCCTGTATGAAGCGTACCGGCCTTCTCATCCTCATACTGGTTTCGGTTCCGCTTGCCGCAGGTTTCAGCCTCAATCCTGACCAGGGCAAGGCGGCTGTTATCCAAATCTCGGGGTCTATCGGCGGTTCCGATGGCATTATACCTTCCGACACCATCTCGCCTGAAGAGGTAAGATCTCTCAACGAGAAAGCGATGAAAAAGGGTGCCGATGCTATAATCTACGAGATCAATTCAGGCGGTGGCGCAGTGGTTGCCTCCAAGGATATCATGAGAGAGCTTGACTCGCTAGAGGTTCCCACTGTATGCCGTTTCCGTGATGTAGCCGCTTCTGGGGCATACCTCGTCTCTCTCGGATGCGACAGGGTGGTGGCGGACTCCTCATCCCTTACAGGCAGCATCGGTGTACAGGCATCCTATCTTGAGTATTCCGGTCTGCTCGACAGGCTCGGCATAGAGTACGTCAATATAACCGCGGGCCGCCAGAAGGACACAGGAAGCAGGTACCGGAACATAACCGGTAAGGAGAAAGAGATTCTAGAGGAGAAAACCAGAAGGGTCCATCAGGACTTTGTTTCCCTTGTCCGGCAGAGAAGAAATCTGACCGAAGCACAGGTATCAGAGGCGGAAACAGGGGAAGTATTCCTGGGAAGCGAGGCGAGAGAGCTCGGGCTCGTTGACCGGTTGGGTGGCCGAAAGAAAGCCATCGAAGCCGCGGAGAAACTGACGGATAAAGAACTCAAGTTATTCAACGTGGACGCTGACAGATCGCTCAGCTTCCTGGAATTTTTCCTGAGCAGTATAAACTTCGATCTTGGAACCGGAGCCATCTCACCGCTAAAGGCAGTTTATTAGGCGTTATTCAGGAGTATTTGGGCCTGAAGGAGCATCCGGTCTATCAGAATGATGCCAGAGCATATCGAAAACAGGCTCCATGGTTTCTCGGGAAACGTGATCGCTCTGGGTCCAGAAGGCCGTATCCTGTGTCTGGTGGACCTCATCTGGCGTCATGCCCAGAGTTAAATTGTTGTCAACGATTGCAAACCTGCCGTCTGGCAGTTCGAACTCCTCCTGATCCTCCAGATGTCTTATCTCCGTTGACTGGCTAAGCCTGTCGTAGGAGTCACGGTTGTTCTCGGTAACGGGAGTCAGTATCTTTACGTTCACTCCTTTTTCCCTGGCTTCCTCGAAAAGGTCTGCATGGTTCTCTTCAAGATCTTGAAGTCCTTTTTCGGATGTAACTATCTTTATATTTTCCTCAGCTTCCTGGAACATTGTACCCAGGTGCTGGTTGATCTGGTGCCGCCCCTTGAGGGACCCCGACATCTCTGCAGGATCGACAAGTTCAACTCCCTGGTCGTACAGGCTCTCAAGTTCCTGTACTGCCTCGCTGTCCTTGAAGTCCTCGAGCCGCCTCAGTTTTTCATCCAGCTCGCGCTCGTGACTGGCCTTTATATTTTCAATTGCCTGCTGTGGAGGAATTGCAACGTATTCCATGGGTTGAGATGACTTGATAACTGAGAATCCTTTTTCCGCAAGAGACTCTAGGACGTCATAGGCCCGTGAACGAGGAACGTTTGTCATCTCGGAAAGCTCTCCGGCGGTCGAAACACCTCTACCGAGAAGCGCGGAATAGATTTTCCTCTCATACATGTTCAGGCCGATGTCTTCCAGTTTATCCAGCGTCTCTTGACTTGCTACCATTTTGGCACCACTCTGTGAAAGCTTTGATCTCCGGGAAGTTATAAACTTTTTCTCTGGCGCCTAAACAGCCCCAAAGACGTTTACTATTACCCGGTAAACAAACTTTGTTCCCCGATATTTATAAAAGCTTCTTGATCCTTCTCTTGATCCTCCCTAAAGCTGTAGAAGCCTTCTTGCCGTATATCCTCTTCTCCTCTCTTAGACCCTTCCACTCAACATTATCAAAGAAACTCGCCACCTGGTTATCATACTCGTCATAGTAACAAACACTGTTCAACGGGAACCGGGATTCCGGCTCAACCTCGTCATCCGAATAACCAAGCATAACTATACCGACAGGTATCTTCTGCTGCGGGGCCCTGAAGTCCTCCCTTACAGCTTCTTTATCAAATCCTGAAATCCAGCAGGAGGAGATGCCGTTTTCACCTGCGACCAGTCGCATGTTCTGGGCTGCTATAGCCCCCTCTGCAGTACAGAACTCAATGGGTTCAGAGCCTGTCTTCCTCTTCATCCTCTCCCGGTCAGAGAGTATAATCACCGATGCCGGGGCCTCTTCAACCCGCCTGTCATCGGTTATCCTGGCAAGCCTTTGCCTTTTTTCCTCATCCTCCACCACTATAAACTCCAGTGACTGGACATTACCCGGTGAAGGAGCATTCCTTCCAGCCTCAAGAATCCTGCCCATTATCTTCCTGGGTATGGCTTCGTCCCTGCAGTCGCGGAAGGAACCGAGTCCACATACCTGTTCGAATATAGACATAGAAAGAATTTGGTAAACACCGTTTAAACCTTTCAGGCCCGAAACTAGGAATATGAAGTACTCGGAACTGGTTGAGACCTACAAAGAGCTTGAAGCCACACAGTCGACACTTGAAAAGACCTCAGTGCTAGCGGAGCTCTACATTGACGCGGGAAATGAACTTAGCGAGGTCGTACTTCTCTCCATGGGTCGGGTGTCTCCGGCATGGAAGGACCTGGAACTAGGTATCTCCAGCAAGACCATGGTCAAGATCATCAGGGATGCTACCGGAAGAAGTGAATCCGAGATAGAGGATATGTGGCGCGAAAAAGGAGATCTCGGAGAGGTGGCGGAAGAAATGGTGGACAAAAAGACCCAGCAAAGGCTTATGACACAGGATCTGACAGTGGAACGCCTGACAGACAAGCTAGAGAAGGTTGCCAGAATGGGTGAAGGAGAAGGGGAATCAGTTAACATGGATACCAAGAGAAAAGAAGTCGCTGACCTGATCTCCTCTGCTGAACCTGAGGAGGCCAGGTACGTAACGAGAACATTCCTCCAGAACATGAGGCTGGGAGTTGGAGAGGGAATAGTGAGGGATGCACTCGCTGAAGCATTCTTCGACGGCGAATACGTGGAAGATATACAGAGGGCGTATGACCTCACGAACGATTTTACAACAGTCGCCGAGGCCTGCAAAGACGGTATAGAAAAAGTCCGGGAGCTGGATATCCAGCTCTTCAGGCCGGTAAAATCCATGCTGGCGAAGAAGATCGATACCATAGAGGAAGGTTTTGAGGAGGTCGGTAGACCCGCGGCCATAGACTACAAGTTCGACGGCATGAGGGCCCAGATTCACGTAAAAGAAGGCGATATCAAAGTATTCACCCGCCGACTCGAAGACGTCACAAGGCAGTTCCCTGACGTGGTAAAGGCTGTTCGACAGAACGTGAAAGCCGACAGATGCATAATTGATACGGAGATAGTGGCATATGACCCCGAAACCGGTGACAGCATCCCCTTCCAGAAACTATCCAAGAGGATCAAGAGAAAGTATGATATACAGAAGCTGAAGGAACAGATACCGGTAGAGGTCCGGCCCTTCGACCTTATCTACCTTGAAGAGTCGATGCTGGATGAAAGCTACGAGGACAGGTGGGAAAGGCTTGCAGACGCTGTAGAAGAAACCGAGAAAGAACTCCGACTTACGGATCACGAGGTGACCGATCAGGAGGAAGACGTTCAGCAGTTGCAGCAACAGGCTCTCGCAAACGGACACGAGGGTATAATGATGAAGTCTCTTGAGGCGGAGTACAAGCCCGGCTCCAGGGTAGGCTACATGGTGAAGCTGAAGCCAGTTATGGAAACACTTGACCTCGCCATTATCGGAGGCGAATGGGGAGAGGGAAGAAGAAGCGGCTGGATAGGAAGCCTGAAACTTGGTGCATACGATCCAGAAGAAGACGAGTACCTTGAGGTCGGTAAGATGGCAACTGGTCTCACAGACGAACAGCTTGAAGAGATCACTGAACGTCTTAAGCCACTGATAACGGAAGAAGCGGGGAGAGAGATAGAGGTTCGGCCTGAAGTGATTGTAGAGGTCGAGTACGAGGAGATCCAGGAATCACCGACCTACTCTTCAGGTTACGCTTTGAGGTTCCCCCGCATGAAGCAGTTCCGGGACGACAAGGAAGACGCCGATACTATAGAAAAAGTCGAGTCTCTGTTCAGGGATCAGAACTAGAATCTGTAAGGTTTCAAAGTAAACACCGAATCTGTAATAGAGATTCCCTTCTTATCCGTTCTACTACAGTATATCCTTTAAAACATGTGAAACTTTGTCCAGAAAGCTTTTCCGTCCAATTCCCAGATATTCTGCAACCTCATCTTTCTTATCCTCACGGCCTTCAACGATGTAATAATCTGAAGATCTAAGTATAACGCCGCCATCAAATTCTCTGATTTCCAGAGCAGGAGAATTCAGAACTTTTTCACGCCCAATCTTTTCCACCAGTTCATCGGATAACATATTGAACTTATGGATAGAAGGAACCTCTCCTTTTTCAAGCTGACCCTCCCCTGGAAAATCTTTACCAAGAGTAGGAACCACATTATTAAATCCACTAAACATATAAGGAGAGTCCACATTTTCCGATACTACCTCACTGATTTCCATCATAGACTGTATATTATCCTCATAGTTCCTAGAATTAGGCTCCAGATGGATGGTCTCTACCAACACTACTAAATGAGGGAAATCCATTTCCCCAAAAATGTTTTTATCGATAGAAAAAAGCAGTCCATCCTTCTTCAAAAGCGGGTAATAACCCATCTCGCTAATTTTCTCAAAAAAATCATCTTCATCTTCTGCCTCTATCCATCCATGGTCATACAGCTCCCAGCCATTCCGGAATCCGGCTCTAAAAACTTCCTCTATATTTCTCTCTTCTATTCCCTCAGGAAATATCCATATAAGCGATACATCCGCCCCCATAACATCCATTCAGGCGGGAAATTAAAAAAAAGAATGACTGATATGGTGTTATTCAGTCGTGCTTCTGCGCCTGATGGATGTGCATTCCTCTCTCGGTGTCGAAAGTCGAACCACATTCCGGGCAGGTATGTCCCTCGGTCTCTTCCTCTTCTTCGGTCTCCTCGACCTCGGAAGTAATTGTCTCGGCCTGGAACTCCTGCTGTAGTCCTGCGGTCTGCTGTTCACGTCTCATCTTCCATTCATCGCTCTCAAGCCATACAATGAAGGCGCCAATCAGCGCCAGAAGAGGCCCTATACTTCCCTGGACCAGGTCGATAACCTCCGGCCTGAAAGGACTGATCGAGACGTAGACACCAACCACGATCATCAATGCACCGATCAAGATCTTAGTTGCTGGATGCATGGTATCACATCACGATCATAACACATAGATGTTTTATATGTAACGGCAGCGCTGGCTTTGCACAATAAAAGCATCTATTTTTGTGCAAAAGAGCTTTATTTTTGTGCAGACTAGGTCTATTCCTCTAGAAGGTTTTCCACGGTATCGACTAAATCATGGGCTTGTCCCGTAAGACTGTAGAAAGCCTTCCGCCTTTCATTCCCTTCCTCAGGCAATTCCTCAACAACCCTGAGTTCATTCTCAACTAACCCTTGCTTTTTAAGAAGTAAGAGGCGATTGCCAACCATTTTTCGGTGCTCGCCTATTTCTTCGACTAATCCGGAAACATACATTCCTTCCACAGAGTCGAGTGCATCGTAGATTTCTAATCCTATATTGGTGTATAGTGCTCTTGCTTGTTCCCTTTTCTCGTCCGGGAGATCGTTGATTTCAGGATCGATATCCACGCGTTCGTCCGTCAAACCGTAAACTTCACGGCTTTGTTCAGGCGCTACCATGTTATCCATTACTTTTACTCAATTTTTATCAAATATGTCGAATTTCATACAGAATCAGCTATTTTATGCATATACCGCTTTCCGTGGAAGGTTAGCACTGCAGCCTTTCGAGAAAAAGACTACATTTCCTTTATAATAATTTGTCCCGACTCCCAGAATATGAGCTACTACAAATACGCCCGGGAGCAGTACGAGCAGCCGAAGGAGAATCTCGACGAACTGTGGCAGCAGCGCCTGGTTGAATGGCGACAGGAAGACTCGCTTGTAAAGGTCGAGAACCCCACGAGACTCCCAAAGGCCAGACAACAGGGTTACAAGGCAAAGAAGGGTTTCACCGTTGTCCGCTCCCGTATTTCCAAGGGTAACTCGAAACGGGAGAGACCTTCAGGCGGACGTAGACCGAAAAGGACCGGGCAGAACAGGTTTGCCTCAAAGAAGTCGAAGCAGGTTATCGCGGAGGAAAGAGCCTCGAAAAAGTACAGCAACCTGGAAGTTCTCAACAGTTACTGGGTTGCCGAAGACGGTAACTACAAGTGGTACGAGGTAATCATGGTCGATCCCGAAGCTCCTGAAATCCAGAGCGACGACGATCTCAAATGGATCGCAGATCAGCGTGACCGTGTGGAACGTGGACTCACCCCTGCGGCCAAGAAATCAAGAGGTCACCAGAAAAAGGGAAAGGGAGCAGAGAAGATAAGACCGAGCGGTAACGCAAACAACGGGAAAGGAAAGTAGAACTACCGCCAATCTTCAAAAGGTACAGCATATCTTTCTTCAACAGTGATCCATTTAGTGTAATTATCTTCTAACGATGGATCGATAATAGTGACTTCCTCTCCATCGTCATCAAGAAGATATTCTAGCCTGTAGCGCGGTAGAGCATCAAGATTACTTGAAGCTGGAAGAGTCTCATCTTGATCCTTTGAAGCCATACCAAAATAAAATCAACACAACAATTGAAATAAGTTTCTTCGGGCAACAGCTTAACCATGCACCGGTTCTACGACCTCTGCCTGAGAGAAACCTCGGAAGAGATGAAAGAGTTCGCCCGGGAGCTGGGCTGGACCGCGACCAGCTGCGACTTCAATACCATTTTCCTGGAAGCCGAGGACTGGGGGGAACTGAAGTCAAAGATTGGCGATAATAGAAGCGAAGCTGACGTTCTGGTCTTTCTGGGAGGTGACGAGGAACTCAACCAGAAGGCCGCTGGCGACTCCAGGATCGATATAATTCTCCATCCCGAGCGTGGTAGAAAGGACTCGGGCATCAACCACGTTATCGCTGAGGAAGCCGCAGAAAACAGCGTGGCGATAGGCTTCGACCTCCAGCAGCTTATGGGATCACAGAAAGAACAGAGTTACGTGCTCGGCCACTGGCGGCGCAACCTGATGCTCGCGGAGAAGTACGGAACCCCCTATATACTTACCACCGGTGCGGAACAGATACACGACCTTCGCGCGCCCCGGGATCTCGCATCTTTAATCGACTCTCTTGGTTACTCGGGAAAAGAAAGTATCTCCAGGCATCCGGTAGAAATCCTTGAGAGAATCGAAAAAGTCGATAGCAATGGCTTCGTCCGTCCCGGAGTGGAGGTCGAGCATGAATGAAAAGCCTGCCGCCAAGCATGCGGCCGAGTTACAGGTACCTGAAGTTCCGGGTTCATGCAGAGGAAAAAGTGGAACTCGGCGATATAGTGGAGGCGGTGTGGAAAGCGGTGCTCGACTACCTCGGGAAGGAAGGTACAAGCAAGACCGGCCTCTGGATAATGGGAAATAAGTTCGACAGGGAGCGGCAGGAAGGGATTATACGCACCCGGAGGGAGACAGAGGATGATGTCCGCGCAGCCCTGCTCCTGATGGAAAGCATTTCTGGAAAAACCGGTTTTCTGGAAATTCAGAAGGTTTCAGGCGGTTTAAACAGTCTTGAGGAATGACCGCCAACTGCACCAGTATTAATAACCTACAGGTAAGCTCCTTACCCGGCTGTAAATCCAGCCTAAAGACTACATTTAAAAGAGTTCCTTTAAATACCAGCGATAGGGTATTTAAAAAGCCCTAGAAGTTTTTCACTCTCTGGTGGAACCCAAAAATGGCAAGTAAAAAAGATCTCGAAGACAAGGATATCAAAATTGAAAACGTCGTTGCATCTACAACTCTTGACCGCCGAATGCCGCTCGACAGGATAGCCATATACCTTGAAAACACAGAATACGAGCCCGAACAGTTCCCAGGACTCGTATACCGGCTCGAAGAACCGAAAGCCGCGGCACTAATCTTCGGGTCAGGAAAGGTAGTCTGTACAGGCACCCAGTCGCCTGAACAGGCAAAAGAAGCTGTTCACAAGATTATCGACGAGTTAAGGGAGGCTGACGTCGAGATAGGTAGCAAACCGGATATAACGGTCCAGAACATGGTTGCCTCGAGCGAGATCGGCGCAACCTTGAACCTGAACCGGATCGCCTTCGAACTAGTGGGTACCGAGTACGAGCCCGAACAGTTCCCAGGACTCGTATACCGGCTCGACGATCCATCAGTAGTCTTCCTGCTTTTCTCCTCGGGACGTATCGTCTGCACAGGAGGACGGACCTACGATGACGTCATCACCGGAATCGATACCCTGAAGGAGAATCTCAAGGAAATCGGGGCTCTTTAATCCCCACTTATTTCCTCTTCTTCAACCAGATATTTCCAGAATTAGTAATCTGAAACAGGTGGCTCTAATCTTCGATCCGGTGTAGCAGTTATGCGTAAGTCGTAAAGCAGATCTATCACGAGCTCTCTGACCTCTTCACGGTCATATCCAAGCCCTTCAACCAGTTCTTCCCTTTCTACAGGTCCATCCGCTTCTTCCAAGAACTCGACTACCTCTCTCTCTTTTTCCCTTCATCAAGCATTCTCAAAGACGATCGCATACTGTAAACCAGCTTTCCAAATTATTTAACATTTCTGCAGCTTTCAGCACCAGTCGCTGTTTCTTAGAACTTGTTCTATCTTCTCCGCGAGCTCCAGATCCTCTTCGGTCAGAGTTTCCTGTCCAACATCGATCTCCACCGCATCCTTCTGAATCTTAACTACGGGATAGTTTCCATGCTGTTCCGCGAGCTCGAATACCTGGTTGGCGAAATCCACCGCTTTACCGTATCCCTCAAACTCCACCCTCGTGGCGAGTTTTCCAAACTGGATACCCCAGATCTCGAGATCATCTATCTCTTCCTCGACTTCAAATTGGATCATTGAAGTCCAAACCACAGCCAGATTTTATCACTTTTTCCGATCAAGTTTAGGATATGGAGTACGGGGAGGCGGTCAACGAGTTCGAGGAGTTTTTCTCTGAGAAATGGTACGAGAAGGTTGCGGAAGCCGTCCAGGAAGGTGAGGACTCTGTCCTCGTGGAATTCCAGGAGATCGACATCTTTAATCCAGAACTCAGCGATTACATACAGGAACGGCCAAACGAAGCCATAAGTGCCGCGGAGGAAGGAGTACTTGGTGTCGATATAATCTCGGATGAAACCTTCAACATCAGGTTCAGGAACATGCCGGAGGAAGAGTTCGTTCTGCTCAAGAATCTCCGTTCAAAACATATAGGCAGATTTATACCTATCGAGGGCATGATCAAGAGAGCTTCCCAGGTGAAGCCCGAGGTCGTTTCCGCTATCTTCGAATGTACTTCATGCGGCGACAGGTACGAGAAAGAGCAGGACTCCAGCAAGCTAAAATCGCCGTACAAGTGTGACTGTGGATCCCGGAAGTTCGAGACCGTTGAGAAGAAGATGACCGACACCCAGAACGTAGTGCTCGAGGAGAACCCGGAGTCAAGACAGGGATCCGAACAGCCCTCCACGCTAAACGTGCGGCTTGAGGGCGATCTCGTGGATCCTGAGTTCCAGAAGAAAGTGGTTCCAGGTAACGTTGCACACATAACAGGCATTCTCCGTGAAACCCCCTTCCAGAAGGACTCCAAGAAATACGATATCTATATGGACGCCAACTTTCTGGAGCCAACCGAGCAGGAGTTCGAGGAGCTCGAGCTAACCGACGAGGAAGAGGAGGAAATAAAGAACCTGGCAGAAGACGAGGAGATATTTGACAAGGTTGCACGTTCCATAGCTCCATCCATATACGGGCTTCACCAGATCAAGCAGGCGATCGCGCTCCAGCTGTTCGGCGGCGTCAAGAAGACTAGAGAGGATGGAGTCGAATCACGTGGAGATATACATATACTTCTAATCGGTGAACCTGGAACAGGAAAATCCCAGCTGCTGGAGTTCACCGGACAGCTCTCGCCGAAAGGGCGTTACGTTGTCGGGAAGTCTTCAACCGGCGCAGGAATTACCGCCGCCGCTGTCCGAAACGAACAGACAGGAGAGTTCGAGCTTGAGGCAGGAACCCTTGTTCTCGCCAACAAGGGCCTGGCCGCAGTAGACGAGATCGACAAGATGTCCTCGGAGGATCGCTCATCGATGCACGAGGCAATGGAACAGCAGCAGATCTCGGTTGCGAAGGCAAACATACAGGCGACACTGCACGCCGAGACCTCCATACTCGCGGCTGGAAATCCCAAGCTCGGCAGGTTCGATCCTTACGAACCGATACCGACACAGATAGATATAAGCGACACCTTGCTCTCAAGGTTCGATTTCATCTTTCCCGTGAAGGACGAGCCCGATGAATCCAAGGACCAAAAGCTCTCGAAACAGGTTCTCCAGAACCATATTGAACCCGAAAAGGTTCAGGGCGAACTTGAGCAGGAGACCCTAAGGAAGTACATAGCTTACGCCCGTCGAAAAATAAAACCGCAGCTTACACAGGAGGCTGCCGACAAAATACAGGAGTTCTATGTCAGCATGCGCCAGGGCAGTGGAGAAGGAGCAGGAGAATCAGTACCCATTACTGCGCGACAGCTTGAAGCACTGGTAAGAGTGGCGGAAGCATCGGCAAGAGCAGAACTACGGGAGGAAGTACTGGAAAAAGACGCACAGAGAGCGATCGACATACTAACGTACTGTCTCAAACAGGTCGGAGTGGACCCTGAAACCGGAGAGTTCGACATCGACATGGTGGAGTCAGGCGTATCCTCTTCACAGCGGAACCGACTGCAAACGGTAAAGCAGGTGATTAGAAGCCTGGGCGGGGACGACGACCCGGTGGAAACAGTGGAAGTACTTGAAACAGCGGAGGAACAGGGAATCGACCGCGACCAGGCAGAGGAGATACTCGACCGTTTAAGACGGGAAGGCGAACTCTGGGAACCCCAAGCCGGGCACGTCCAGCAGGTCTAGCGCGGCATCCGGGATTTAAACCCGAGTCCCTCTAAAAATCAATACAAATTCCAAGATATATCGACAGTATTTACACCTGCTTCTTTACCCAGATTACCCAAATACTTGGATATTAACGTTAAGAAAACAGTCATAAACGGGTCATATACTACAAGTTTGGACAAGGATATCACTGTATAAACGAGTTTTATCGAAGAATACTACGAGATTCAAAGACGCCTAGAACAAATCCTGATGACTCGTATACTTGAACTCTCACCTCCGCTATTTTAGCAAACCAGTCGCGAATTAAGAGTTTAATAAACGACTGATAGGTATGTTTTTGTTTAGTAGAGAAAGTTTACTACTTTTCGGAGGCCAACCAAAATACTTTTAAGTGTCACTATATAATAACAACATATGTTTGAGAGTCACAGCCTAGACGAGGACTTTGTGGAAGAAAATGCTCAGAGAATAGCTGAAAAGGACTTTTTTGAGATTGACGGTGACAGAAGCACCCCTGCCACAGAATTTGGAATGGCACAAACCAATTCAGCTGCCTATGCTTTTGTGGTTGACAATTATACGGAAAAAATGGCAGAATTTGCAGGCCAAGCTCTAGTAGAAACAATCAAAGAAGGAGATTATTCAAGAGAAGAGATAGAAAATACATGTAATGGGCTTTATGACATGATTAATAGAGGAATAGAATACGGTCTTGAGGAAGTAGAGCACCTTGATTTAGTAGGAGTTACAAGAGATGGCGAAGTCATTGATAAAGAAGTTTATAGCGAAGGACAAACTGAACAATGTATTTTAAAGACTGCAGCTGAGTACACTAATGAAGTAATGGAAAAAGTAGTTGAAGAAGACGATGACCTAATTATGGAAGAAGATGATGAAGTTACCTTTCAATTCTGAGATCTAGAATCCAGAAGAAAATGAGAGACATATCAAAGAGAGACACCACGGAAACACATTACTACTTCTCCAGATTAGAATCATAGAAGGAGATGAAACAGGAATAGAAATTGACTTCAGAATCAAGAGATAAGCATCGGGATAAAGCCCCAATATTTTCTATTCTTAACCATCTGAATCCCAGAGAAATAAACTTTGCAGAATTCATGGAGTGTCTCGGATATATCATATATCCAAGAATTATTATATGCGGCGTCCAGGTCGAAAATATAGGAGATTTTCTTATCCTCAGAACTCTACCGAGTTCTTCAGTTTTGAACCCATATCACCGATATTTCTCGACTTTTAGCCTTTCAATACCTTCAAAGTGGTCGTCCGCCGTTAGGATTTTCTGGTCAAGGTCGCGGGCGACGCCGGCTATCAGGTAGTCGATTGATTTTATGGGATCTCCCGTTTTCAAAAGCTGTGATCTAATCCTGGCTGCCTCTTTCTCGGATTCAACAGTGAGTGGAACCCGCAGAAAGGCATTAATCAACCTGTCGATCTCCTCCATCTCTCCTTCTCCCGCGGCGGTATATAGTTCGTACACCACGCCTGGCGGGAGTACCAGAGGGGTATCCTGGCTCTTCAGTTCCTTCCTTTTCTGGACCGCAGATTCCTCTCCCTCCAGGAGATCTATCACGAAACTTGTATCGACCAGCATTAATTCTCAGCTCTCTGGACCTCGATATCCTCTTCTTCTAGCTCTTTCAACTTTTCACGTGCCTTCTCTGCCCTTTCAGTACTCCAGCTGCCAGACACGTCCTCCATGACCTGATAGGCGTCTTCCATCTTCCTCTTAACGGCCTCCCGTATAAACTCGGATCTGTTACGGTACCCGGGATTCTCCTCCACGAACTTATCCATTCTCTCCAGCTCTTCATCGGGTATGTTGACGCTGACCTTCGCCATACACATATAATATCTCCATATTATTTTATCTCTTTCGGCTCCAATCCGACAGCTACTAAAGAGTTAATTTCTCCAACTCCTTCATGCCACAGCAGAAGCGCCAGACCGCCAAGATCGTCAACGCGGAAGACCTCAACTCGGGAAAATACTTCCAGCGCGAAGGATTCGATCCAAACTTTCTCCTGGTTCCGAACGGGATGCGTTACTCCCGCGCCCGCATCGTAGGTACTGTTGTCGACACATTCAAGAATGAGGATGAGACCTATGGTTCGATAACGATCGATGACGGGACCGATACCACTCAGCTCAAGTTCTTCAACGAGCTGGATCCTGTAGACGAATACGAGGAAGGTGACATAGTGGAGGCGGTCGGAAAGGTCCGGGAGTACCAGGGTCAAGTCTACATGAACGCCGAGATAGTAGTGAAGCGTGACGCGGAGTACGAACTTCTCCACCAGCTGCGGAAGAAGAAGACAGATGAGGAATGGAAAGGAATCCGGGAAACCGTCAGACAGCTAAAGGAGTCAGGGAAATCCCAGGACGAGATCGAGAAGGAGATGGTCGGGAAGCTCGAACCGGAAGAAGTTGACGCACTGCTCCAGTCGTTCGGAGAGGACTTTGACTCCGGTATTGACCAGGAAGATATGGAGAACCTTGAACGGGACGTCATCGATGCCGTAGAAAAACTTGACGAGGACGAAGGCGCCGACTACAGCGATATCGCGGAAGAGGTTGACGCACCCGAAGACCGGCTGGAAGAAACCATAAACACCCTTCTATCGGAAGGAACTTTCTACGAGCCGAAACCCGGCAAGATCAAGAAGCTGTGACGGACCAGCCGCTTGAGTTATAACTTTTCGCCTCATCCTGATCCCTATGGCCGACTACAACGAACTTCTAGAAAAGGGTATGGAACAGGTTCCGGACGAAAAGGATCACGGCGAACGCTTCGAGCTTCCCGAGGTCGATACCCGGAAGGAGGGCTCCAAGACAATTATAGAGAACTTCTCCGGGATCGCGGACACCATGAACCGGGACGAGAAAGATCTCTCCAGGTTTATACTGGACGAGCTGGGAACAGCCGGCCACCTCGACTCCGGAGAGCTAGTTTTGAATGGAGAATTCCGTCGCGGCAACATACAGGGAAGGCTGGAAAACTACGCCGAAAAGTTCCTCTACTGTCCCGAATGCGGGAGACCCGATACCGAGGTAACGAAGGAGAAAGGTGTTGAGATGCTTAAATGTCAGGCGTGCGGCGCCCGGAACCCGCTTTGAATTTAACGTTTAAGTTCTAAAAGACGGATATGAGAGGAATTGAGATACCTGTCGAGGACCCGGACTACTGGGAGAAAATCGATCCGATATCTGAGGAAGACCTAGAGGAATGGATAGAGAAAATCCCCGCTAACCGCACAAAGGTTTGCGAGGCCGTAAAAGAACTCTACAAAGAGGAAATAGACGACCTCGGAACCATCAGGTTCTACGAGCTACAGGTAGAAGATCTGGTAAGGCGGGACGGCGCCAGGATAGGTGTAGCAGGTGCGAAGGCGCTCCTCGAACAGCGGAATGAAGAAGGTAGAGACGTGAGTGATCTGCACGAGAAGTTTGAGAACGCCGGAGATTCCAACCATAGAAACACGGCTTTCGATCGCTATCGGGCACTGCTTGTACAGGGCTTCACGGAAGCGCTTTCCGATAAAGATGTAGAAGTAACACGGAAAAACGGAGACGGACCCTATGTCAACTCACAGGTGGTAGGTGCGAACGCAGTCAGGTACGGCTTCAACAACTGGCAGGAACT
>CAZKLW010000008.1:3652-17015 GCA_964553995.1 uncultured archaeon | reverse complement strand
TGTACTGGTTCACCGGGAGGAAGCTACCGCGGCGGGAATCCCGAGATGATGAAGGTAGAGGTGGAAGAAGATTTGCTGAAAGCAAGTATGATGGAACTGGATAACGGTTTGAGTACTGAAACTGTAGATTTCCAGATCTAGCCGTAACCCAGCTTCCTCAGCTTTTCCTGGATCTCTTCCGACTTCTCGTCGAGGGAGTCCCCTTCGTCAGGGAATACTATATCTTCAAGCCTCGACTCCAGTTCTTCTCTCTCGCCGGAGTCCAGATCCTCGAACTCCGTGAATTCCACGCTTTTCTCGCCGTTCTCTCTTTCTGTTTCCGTTGCCTTACCTCTACTGCTTCTCACGAACCTGTAGCGGCGGTAGAACTCCTCCCATCGATCCTGGGGTATGCGGGGCCTCATCATCCCAGGGAAGTCGTAGCCGCCCAGCACGTACTCAGTACCTGTTTCGGGTGTTTCGCCATCCACGAGTGCAGGAATCAGATCGTAAAGCTCCTGAAGATCCACCTGATGTTCTATCTCCTGGCGATCCATACCCTTTACCATGAGAGGAACCGAAACCAGGGGTTCGGCGAGACTGAACTGGTGGCCGTACTCGTTGTCCTCCCCCAGCATCTGGCCGTGATCAGAGGTAACTATTACTATGGTTTCTTCCCATAGCCCGTTTTCTTTCAGGTAGCTGAAGAAGTCTCCTATGCAGTCGTCCATGTAGTCCACCGAGGCATCGTATATCCGGTGTATACTGTCGAAGTCGGCTTCTTTTCTTCCCGTGTGGTGGTCGGTAGGATCCTGGCAAACCTCTCTCGGGTCGGGAGCACCGTGTTTTTCCCTGTATTCCAGGGGCGGGAAGTAGGGCTCGTGGGCATCCATAAGGTTCATGAAAAGGAGGAAGGGTTCTTCTCCAGACTCTATAAACTCCTTCCCGTTCTCCAGAACTTTCTCGGTCTCACTGCCGGCCATCCAGTAATGGAACAGCCTGTTTCCAGTTCTCACCAGCAGACGTTTGATCGATTCCAGTCCTTCCCGTGCCAGCCATTCATCCATTTTCCTCCTCGCGCTTGTAAGAACCTCGGAGAAACCACCTGTGCTTAGATTGTCAACCGTGTCAAAACCTCGTGTAACCCCGAACTGGCCCGAAAGCCAGCCGTTGACAGTTATACATGTCGACCTGTAACCTTTTTCTTCCAGTCTCTCGACAAGCGTGTCACCTCCGTATTCGACTGAAAGGTTTCTCTGGGTTGTCCCGAGATTCCATGGGTGCTCGCCGGTAAACATGGCTGCGTGGGAGGGAAGGGTCCACGATGAACACGCCACGGCGTCCCGGAAGACTGTCGCCTCCTGGCTGAAGGCTTCAAGGTTATCTGTGAAGTCTACTTCGTCGCTGTAAACCGAGGTTTTATCCCGCCTCAGCGTGTCGAGAACAAGGAATACAACGTTTGGCCTCTCCATGTTCCCGGGTTGGGAAATTACTGGTTTAAAGCTTCGCTCGAACCAGGGTGTATGACTCCAGCAGAGAAAAGAGCCGCGCTGCTCGAAGAAGATCTATGTGACCACTGCCTCGGCCGGCAGTTCGCAAAGCTCGGGCACGGCCTTGAAAACTACGAGCGTGGAGCTCTGGTAAGAGAGATCGAGGATCTCGAGGAAGAAGATTTCGTAAGGGAGAACGTTCCCGATGTGGAGGCTGGTGGATCGTGTGAGGTCTGCCAGGGGGTCTTCGAAAAACTTGACCACTGGACCAAGCTGGTCGTTGACTCCTTTGAAAGGTATGAGCTCGAGACTTTTCTGATAGGTATAAGGCCTCCTGAAGCCGTAGTTGAAGCCGAAGAAGAACTGTGGGAACGCCACGGACTTGAGTACGTGGAACCCATCAAGACCGAACTTTCCAGGCTTATCGGGAAACGGGTCGAGGAAGAGCTCGATATTACAGTGGACTTCGGAAGACCGGATATAAACGCGGTGATCGAGATGGAGGAATCAAAGGACAGGGTCGAACTCCAGGTCAATTCGCTGCTGATCTACGGCCAGTACAACAAGTACTCCCGTGAGATTCCCCAAACAGTGTGGCACTGCCGCAACTGCCGTGGATCCGGATGCGGGGAATGCGACTGGACCGGCAAACAGTACCAGGAATCAGTCCAGGAGATCATACAGGAACCTTTCATGAGAGAGACAAAAGCTATAGAGGCCAAGTTCCACGGAGGCGGACGTGAAGATGTTAATGCACGGTGCCTGGGGAAAAGGGAGTTCGTGCTCGAACTTCTTGAACCGCTTAACAGGAAGCTTGAGCTTGGAGAACTTGTAGAAGAGGTCAACGAGTCGGAAAAAGTCGAGATCTTTAACGTCCGGTACGCCGACAAGGACGAGATCGAGGAGATAAAGGAGAAGCGGGCGGACAAGACCTATCGTGCCCTTGTGGAAATAGGGGAAGACGTGACAGAGGAAGAGCTGGATGTTCTTGAGAAGCTTGTCGGTGAAGTGGAACAGTATACACCCGAGCGTGTCCAGCACAGGCGCGCAAAGACGACCAGGACGCGTGAGGTACATGAGGTCGACTGGGAGCTTAAGGAAGAAGGAAGGCTTGAACTCGACATAAAGGCGGAGGCTGGAACCTACATAAAGGAGCTTATCCATGGCGACAACGGGAACACTAATCCATCGGTTGCGGGACTACTCGACACCGAAGCCAGTTGCGTCGAGCTGGATGTTATAGATATCGAGAAGTGAAGAACCAAGTTTTCTGCTTAGCGCCTGATAGGAGAGGTTTTCCCTCTCTCCAGTAATTGTTTTCATGTCTCTATCCAGACGGGAAAGTGCGTGAAAGGTTGTCAGATCGTCGGTATGGGGGCTGGCCTTGGGATCAACGATTATTTTTCTCTCCGGTTTCTCACCTTCCCATGTGAGCGTGTATTCGAGATCAATTTCCTGCTGGAAGCCTCCCAGTCCGAGGCTATTTTCCGTACCTGTAACTGTCAGAGTGCTCAGAACAAGCTTTTTCCCCTCATACGCATTGACGGTTTTGCAGAGCGCCTTCTCCAGGTCAGGCTCTCCGAGTAGCATGGGTGCCACTCCTTCTACAAATCTTTCCATGCTGTCAAAAAGATCGTCATACTCTTCCGGGAAGTGTTCATTCTGCGACAGATCGAACTCTACTGATTCGTCCTCAACTGTGTATCCTTTTTCCTCAAGTTCTTCCTTCAGGTATTCCAGATCTTTGAGGTACTCTTTCCAGAATTCTTCTCCCACTTCCTCCGTGGCTTCAGTCAAATCTTCCAGGTAGTTGTGGAAGTGTTCTTTGATTGCCAACTTCTCCAGTTGATCGTGGAGAGGCTCTTTTTCCTTTTCGGTTGCCATGGTGGTGAACAGAGAGAAAATTTTATGTAACTAGTTTCTGGGAGGGGGGGTGTTCATTTAAAAAGGTTTGAAACGGGCGGTATACTAGGTGTTGAGGAAAATGGCGCAAAAGTCGAGCGGATCACAGCAGGGTACCCGGAAGAAACTTTCTAGGGACTCGGACAATACTCTAACAGTTAATGACTACATGAAGGAGTTTGAAGAGGGAGAGAAGGTCCTGATAAGCATAAATCCCTCGGTGCAGAAGGGCAGGGTTCACTCCCGTTTCCACGGCAGGACGGCCAAAGTGACCGGGTTCAGAGGCGATGCTGTGGAGATAGAGGTAATAGATGGCAAAAAGTCCAAACAGCTATTTTTAAAACCTGTACATCTTGAAAAGGTGGAACAGGATGGAAATTAAAGATGAAGAGTTTGCCTATCCGGTTGAGGCACTTCAGACCTTGAAGGATAGGGAGGAGGAAGAACTCTCCCACGAACAGAAGATAGCGCTTGAGAATCTTTCCCGCCACACCCACGTGGAAGATCTGGAAACCCTTGAGGAACTCCACGACGAACTCTCCGAGATTGATTCCCTTAAGGAAAAACATATCTACAAACTCCTGGAAATACTGCCCCGGCACGAGTCAACAGTACGGGCCGTATTTTCAAAGGAACGCGTCAAACTCGAGGACTCCGAGATAGATGAAATTCTCTCGGTATGCCAGAGCGTGGAACCCGAGTAGCGTGAAAAGGCTTATAACTTCTTGAAACACTGGTTAAGATTACCGTTGCCGAGCTGATCAAAATGCCTGATAAAGACGAATACATCAAGGTGCTGGATTTCCTGGAGCACGGACGTCCTGGCGAGAAAGATGAACTTCTGGCCCAGGGAATAGGTACCAGTCACTTCAACCTGCTTGAGGTCGTGATGCGTGAGGGAGAGAGACCCAAAGGTGGCGAGGAGCTCTACATCGGTGAAGGAGACCGTGAAAGAGTGAAGTTCATCAAGCAGAGGATAGATTACGGCGATCTCAGCGGCAACGCCAAGAACGAGCTGAAGTACGTTTTGCGGGCGCTTGTCGATGAAAAAGAGGACGAGTTCGTGGAGTTCTTCAACGAGGCCACACCTATAACACCCAGAAGGCACGCATTTGAACTTCTTCCCGGTATCGGCACCAAGAACATGAAGACGCTTCTCGATGAACGGGAAGAGGGAGATTTCGAGAGTTTCGATGATATAAAGGAACGTGTCTCAACAATCTCTGATCCCGAGGATCTCATAGTCAACAGGATAATGGAGGAACTGAAGGGAGAAACCAAGCACAGGCTCTTCACGGAATGAACGTAGAGGACGAACTGAAGGAGGCAGGAGTAAAACCCGTCAAGGGACAGAACTTTCTTGGATCCGAACCTGTTATTCAGGCGCTGGTAGAAGCCGGTGAAGTTGATGGAGAAACCGTGCTTGAGATAGGGGCGGGAACAGGCGCCATAACTGAAAAACTCCTTGAGCGCGCAGAAAAGGTTGTCGCGCTTGAAACCGATACAACCCTCACGGGAAGACTGGAGCAGAAGTTTTCTGGTGTCGAGGTCTTAAACCAGGGGTTCCTGGAATATTCTATACCCGAGGAAGTAACCCGCTGCGTCTCCAATATACCCTTCCAGATCTCAAGCGAGGTAGTCGAGAAACTCGGCCGGGAACAGCTACAGTCCGCGCTGATCGTCCAGGAAGAACTCGCGGACAAACTGGTTGCGGAACCCGGTGAAAGCAGTTACGGGTTTTCGACCGTCAGAACACAGTACTTCTTCGTCCCCGTGAAACTCAGGACAGTTCCCTCAAGCAGTTTCTATCCTGAACCAGATGTTGATGCCGCGATACTTAAGCTCTACCCTAACAAGGGGCGGTGGAACGTTGAAGACGAAGAAGCGTTCTTCAAACTGGCGAAGGCGCTTTTCACCCACAAGCGAAAGAAGACAAGGAACGCGTTCGTCGATGCACGCCACATGCTTGACCTCGAAAAAGAAGAAGCCAAGGAGATGAGAGACGAACTTTCTTATAGCGAGAAACGGGTTATCGAGCTGGGAATTAAAGAGCTGGATGACATGGCCGAATTTCTCTTTTGATGCCACCTTTCAGACACAGTTTTTATAAACCGACTTTCAGAAGAACCAAGTATGAAGAAGCTATGGCTGTTGATAGCGATTCTGTTCGTGACAGGTTTCGGTGCTGCTGAAACTGTCACCTTGGAGACAGATTTCTTTACTTCCTTCCAGAATGATATCGATAGCTGCAGTTCCAGCTATGGTTGCACTACTTCAGATGACCTAACGACCGAAATAAATAATGGAACTCTCCATATAGATACCGGTTCGACAGGCTACTGTGGAGTGGGAGGTTTCAAGAGAGCGGCTACATTAAAGCTGCCGGAAACCACGGAAACTCTGAACTTCCGTGCAAAGGCCAGAAAGGACGCCTGGGGCTCCAACTATCCAATCGCCGCCCGTGTAAACGGAGAGTTCGTCAAGGAATTCAATACCGATGGAGGAACTTCAGGTTCCTGGCCATGGGACTCCTACAGCGTTGACGTTTCCGAGTATGCGGGACAGAACGTGAACATCAGCTTCGTTGTCGGCGACAAGTCCGAGAAGTACTGTGATATGGGAGACCACGAGAAAGAGTTCTGGGTCTCCTCCGTCAGCATAACAAGAAACCACAGCCAGCTGGAACCCGTGGTAGATTTCAACGTTTCCAAAGTAACTATAGGAGAACCTTTCCAGTACACGTACAGGGTTCTGAAGGACGGTGAACCGGTAGAGGCAGACGTTCAACGCCTGGTATACTTTGATGGCAAGGTAAAGCGGAATTTCTCCAGTAAACTGAGCGAGGTTAGTTCCACGACTACCTTAACTGAGGACAGTGAAAGTTTCCACGGATACGGGGAATACCGGGTGGAGATTAGAATAAAGACTTCCACGGGTTACAAATCGGCTTCCGACAGCTTCACGCTGGTGGAGAACCAGACTGCGGAGGTCTCTCCCGTGTGCGACAGCTGTGGTAGACCAACCGATCCCAATGGTGACGGTTTGTATGAGGATGTAAACGGTGATGGAACTCTGGATTTTGAGGATGTTATCGCTCTTCTTGAGAATCTGGACCATGTATCTCCGAAGTACTTTGGATTCGCTTCCACGGATGAGATGGAGGTATATGATGTCAGTGAACTTTCCGATGAAATACAGAGTGGAGACAGAAGCGGTAGGTTTGTGCTGGATGATGGTGAGAGCGCCGAGCTAAAAGGTGTGGAAGGCGAAGTATCACTGGAACAGGTGGACATAACTGATGCAGTGATAAGGGCGGAGGGTGAACTGAGAACAGTTGGGGAAGGAGAGAACCTCAATATAGAAAGCGGGCGCCTAAAGCTTATAGAGTCCAGAGCAGCTCAAAACGATTCTGGAGGGAAAGGAATAGCGGTTTTTGATTGGAGTCCTTCCGATCGGCTGGAGGAAGACGACCTCAGCATCGAGAACCTGGAGTTTGAACGCGAAAGAGACAGTATTTTCACGATCCGGACAGACATCCGTTCGACGGATGACTACAGGAACGTTGAGATCAAGGTGCTTCCCATGGGAATGACCCGGGACGTGGAGATAGATGAGGGTACAAATGAGTTTGAGGCCGACGTTGCCGCCAACTTCCGTGGAACCGGAGCAAAAACCAGAATTGAAACCGGAGAGATAAAGTACTTCCGAACAGGAAGGGCTTCCCAGGGAGTCCAGGTAATCAACGCCTCGGTTACTACAGGAATATTTGGTATTTACGAGAAGGAAGACAGTAGGGATGTAAGAAAGGCCCTGGTTGAGAAAGAGGAGGGCGAAATAATAGATCTTTCCTCCACCTCTCTCCTCGTGACAGGAGTACTATATGACGATGGCGAAGCATTCGCCACACTTCTAGAGGGAGACAGGGTAGGAGGCGAGGTAGATCTGGGTCTCCATGTTGATCCGGAGAACGATATCGAAGAGCGCAACGAAGACAACAATAGGGAGACTGCTACAGTCAATCTTGGAAGCGGATCTGCCGGAGGAAATGAGAATAGATCTGCTGGAGGAGGTGGATCTGCTGCAATAGTCGAGATAAATCTCCAAGAAGGCTGGAACATGATATCTTCAAGTGCCGAACTGGAGATCGATGTTGAAGATATCGAAAAAGGTTGTAGTATCGCGCCGTTCGACGGGAAGAAAACACTCTACTACAGAGAGGGTAGGTGGGGATCCCACGATAACCTGAAGGACAGCTACGGCTACTTCGTGAAGTCTGACAGTGACTGTAGCTTCGAGGTATTGTCTGACGAGAACCCGATAGCCTCGGAGACGCAGAGGCTTTCCAAGGGATGGAACACGGTATCCGTTCCAGAATCGATGAGCCTGGAAGAAGCCAGAGGAGACTGCAGCTTCGAAAGATTCCGGGGCGCACATGTGTGGCATTATGGAGACGGTGAATGGCAGCAGCTTGGGACTGAGGAAGAGCTCAATCCCATGAAAGGATACTACGTAAATGTGGCCTCTGCCTGCACATTGAACTTCGGGGAGAGTCCGGAAGCTCCTCCATCACCGACCGGAAACTTCTTCGAGCAGGTAACGGAGCTGTTCCAATGAGGAAACTGGTCCTGATAGCGGTGCTGGCATTTCTTGTGTCCGGAACCCTTGCACAGCCACCTATGCCCGGCCAGGACTCGGGAGAGGAAGATGACAAAGAAGCTCCGCCTATGCCGGAAGATCAGCAACAGGAGGATAACTCCAGCTCCAGCGGAGAGAGCACGGAGCAGAAGGAGAAAAAGGCTTCAGAAGATGATACTAAAGGAAAAGAGTCAGAACCCGCTTCACTTCTTGATGGAATAGCAAAGATAATAGATTTACTTTTCGGGTGAAAGAATCGCCGCTTATTTATTTCCTGCTGATCTTTATCTGTTATGCCGAAATGGATTCTCGTCGAACTTCAGAAAGTTCGATCATCTGACCCAGCTTTTCTGGGCGACCGCCTGAGGTGGTCAATGCGTGTCGACTGATTCGAAACCTCCAGAAGAGGTTTCTAAATCCCAAGAAACTCAGGAGAGTTTCCGAGAGCGTAACCAGTCGATGCCGAAATGGATTTTCGTTACGGGAGGCGTCCTTTCCGGACTGGGAAAGGGTCTTGTGTCCGCCAGCGTTTCCAAACTTCTACAGCAGCGTTCCCTTGATATCGTACCGATAAAGTGTGACGGCTACCTGAACGTCGATCCGGGGACGATGAACCCTCATGAACACGGCGAGGTTTTCGTGCTTGAGGACGGAACTGAGGTAGATATGGACTTCGGCCATTACGAGCGTTTCCTCGGGATAGAGGGGAAGGGCGACTGGAACCTGACCTCGGGAAAGATCTTCCAGAGCGTTATCGAGAAGGAACGCAGGGGCGATTATCTCGGCAAGACGGTCCAGATGGTTCCTCACGTGACCGACGAGATCAAGGAAAGCTTCGAATCGATAGCGGAGGAGGAAGACGCGGACGTAATGATAATCGAGATAGGAGGAACAGTGGGGGACATGGAGAACCAGTTCTTCCTGGAGGCTGCGCGCCAGCTCCGTGGCGAAAAGGATGAAACCTTTCTAATACATACCACACTGGTACCCTATCTTGAGACAACGGGCGAACAGAAGACCAAGCCCACACAGCACTCTATAAAGGAACTGAGAGAGCTCGGTCTTGAACCAGACATGATTGTAGGCAGGAGCGACGACTACCTGGCGGAATCGACGGTAGGCAAGATCTCGCTTTTCTGTGACGTACCCGAAAGAGCGGTTATCTCCGATCCTGATGTGGATACGGTCTACCGCATTCCAATCCTTTTCGCGGACCAGGATGTCGACAGAATAATAGCCGAAAAGATGGATCTTCCCGAACCCGAGGACGGTATGAGTGACTGGCGGCAGAGAGTTGACAACCTGACCTCTGATCCTGTGGCTCGAATAGCGATATGTGGCAAGTACACGGAGATAGACGACTCCTACGTATCGGTTGAAGAAGCATTAAAGCACGCCGCGGCCGAACTTGGGGGTTCAGTAGAGATCGAACAGCTCTCAACAGAGAACGTGGATGACGAGAAGCTTGGCGAGGTCGATAGTTTCGACGGTGTTATTATTCCCGGCGGTTTTGGGGTCCGGGGAGTAGAGGGAAAGATAGAAATCATAGAGCACTGCCGGAAAGAAGGCATTCCAATCCTCGGTCTCTGTTACGGCATGCAGCTCATGGTTGTGGAGTTCGCGAGGAACGTGCTGGGAATAGAATCTGCGGCTTCCGAAGAGTTCGCCGAGGAAGGCGACGAGCTTGTCGTCTCTGAGATGCCTGATCAGAAGGATGTAGAGGAGATGGGTGGAACGATGCGGCTGGGATCCTACACGGCCGAAATTGAAGGCGGGGTGGCAGAGATCTACGGAAGCGATACCGCTACGGAGAGACACAGGCACCGTTACGAGGTCGATCCCGCGTACCATGAAAGACTGGAGGCGGAAGGCTTCAGAATCTCCGGTACCACGAAGGGCGGTAAACTGGCGGAGTACGCGGAACTTGAAGATCATCCCTTCTTCATCGGGACACAGGCACATCCCGAGTTCAACTCTTCCCTCCAGAAACCCAACCCGCTTTACCTGGCATTCCTGAAATCAACGGTATGACTTACCCTGTACGGGAAGACACACTGCTTCTCAAGAGAAAGGTGGAGGAACTACCTCTTGAGGGAAAAAAGGTGCTGGAGATCGGGACCGGGAACGGGATTGTCGCGGTAACCGCCGCGGAGAAAGGCGCCGAGGTAACCGCCACCGATATCGATCCTGAAGCGCTTGAAGACGCCCGCGAAAGAGCGGAAAAATCGGATGTATCTGGAAAGTTAAAGTTCCTGGAGTCCAATCTCTTCGAGGAAATCGAGGGAAGTTTCGACTACATACTCTTCAACCCTCCATATCTTCCCGGTAAAAAGGAGGTCGAGGATGATTCAACCTGGCGTGGTGGCGAGAAAGGTATAGAGATCACAAAGAAGTTCCTTGAGGCCGCTCGTGATCACCTCGAAGAGGACGGCGAGATCTACTTCGTCGCGAGTTCGCGGTCCCGGATCGAGGATCTGGATCGTGATATAGAGCAGGTTGACCGGGAGAAACTGTGGTTCGAGAAGTTGTACCTCTTCAAAAGTGACTAGCTTTTTATACAGTACGGAACCAAAACTAGGTATGCGGGTAAAAGCGGCTGTAGTGGCATTTATATTCGCCATGCTGGTTTCCCTGGCGGCTGCCACGTTCTCGATCAACGATCAGGACGAGCCTTTGAGCCATGATATAGTATCTAACGATACCAGGACTCTCCAAGTAGTTAGGCTAACCGACCCCCAGGAGAGCAATGACCCTGTAAACCAGTCCGAGCTTGACTCTAACTGGGATTCTTTCGACTGGCTCTACAACGCAACCTCGGGTTCGCAGGAGAAATCTGGAGAAATGACGTATCTGGCGGATGGATACTACTACGCCAATTTTACCGCCAACATAACCAACGGATTCATAGAATACGAGTTGAAAAGCGGATCCCAGCCAGAGGTCAATGAATCTGAAAAGATCAACGAGGGAAACCTGACAGTAGAGATTCTCAACAATTTCACGAAGAACTATACTGCGGACAACGAGTTTGATCTCCGGGTGAATGTTACCGATGAATGGAACGGCACCTGGGTCAATCAGACCTGGATGGACGCAAGCTTCTACGTCACGAACGGTTCCTGGACCTCGAACGTAATCGAACTCGGCAACACGGTTGAAAACAGTTACCACAAGAACTTCGGCATCACGTTCCCGCTGAAGCCAGGGGATACTTACATCGTCCATTCAAACGCGACGGGAGAGGAATCCAAGCTCGGAACCTCGAATCTGGACGGCTCCGAGTCCCTTATAATGAATACTTATCCCGCGATCAAGGGGGAGGTCGCCTACATGAACGCCAGTTCGGGCTGTAACAACCAGTCCTTCTTCAGTAAATGCGAGTACGAGGCCACGGTAGACACGGGTTTCAACGTGACCTCGGCCTCGGCGAAGAGCATAAATCTCACCGTGAACCTCGTGGAGAAGTCTACCGGCGACTGGCACGTAAAGGAATGGGAGAAGCTCAATGAGAGCAGCGGGCTTTACACGGGAGAGGTCGAACTTCCCGATGTCAACACCACTAAATACGAGAAAAAATACGTGCTGAGGTTCAACGCTTCCAACATGCAGCGGGAATACCTGGAAACATACAATATCAGTTACAAGTCCTACAGTATAGACAGCAGCTCCTCGAACACAGCGTACCAGGGCACTGATTACGACGTAAAGCTGACGTTCGAGAAACCCTTCAGCTTTAAATCCCTGAACTCCTCCAGGTTCGAGAACGCATCGATCGACGTCGAGAAACCTGATAACTCCCTGCTCACCGGGTTCAATCTCAGCGATATGGACTACAAAAGCGTATCAGGCCTTTTCAAGAAGAGCGTAAGTATACCTACAGACGCTACCACCGGGGGAAGCTACGAGGTAAAGGTCGAGGCGTTCAACATCTACGGCGAGAAAAAGACGCATACCGATGGCTTCAACGTAAAGAACACGACCCAGACCTTCAACCATACAGGGGACGTTGAAATGGACATCGACAAGACCGGGGTTTACACTGAAAACGTCACGTTCTGGAACAAGATTAATTCAGAGAGGAACCTTTCGGTCGAGGTGGATGACGATATCAGTGACTTTACAACAGTAAACAACGGCGATAACGTGATTCTTCCCGCGGGAGGCAAGAAAGAAGTGGAGCTGGAGTTCAACATAACTTATGTCGAGGACAAGTCCGGCGATATAACCTTCAACGATTCAGAAACGAACTACGAGGACACCATAGATGTCGATCTCGAGGCACCTCTGTGCCTGGAAAGGAATGAATCTCTCTGCCTGAAGGAAAGCGGATGGATAAACGTCACCCAGGACGACTATAGCGGCACCAACGACTCGGTCTCGCTCCAGTACCTGGGCGAGAACAATACTACCGTTACTGTTGACGTCTCCGTTTCCGGGGCCGTATCAAGCCACCTGGACGTGGCTTCCAGCTTCGAACTTAACTCTACGGACGATACAGAAGAAGTGGAGCTCGACTACAACGCGACCGAGAACGGCACCTATGCAGGCAAGGTCAGCTTTGAACTGGATGAAGACACTGTGTCAATAAAGACAGCGCTGGAGTCGAACGCCGAGGTGGCGGAGGAACCTGAGTCCGTCAAAACCGGCCTGAGTGTCCCCTCTTCCCTCGACCTGGGAACGTTCTCGTCGGGCAAGACACTCGTGGAGACGGTAAAACTTGAGAATACGGGAGATGCCGAGATAACGGGTATCGAGGCCTCTTCCGATACTTTCAAAGTTATAAGCGATGTCTCAAGTATAGATCCGGGGGTCACCAAGACCGTGAGCCTGACGTTCCAGTCGGTAGAATCCACGTCGGGATCGGTCGAGTTTTCGGGCACCTCGGATGGAGAAACTGTGTCAGCATCTATGGGCGTTGAGGGATCTCTCTCACAGGTAGGAACTGGCGGGGAATCCCAGGATGATAACCAGACGGATCAACCGGGTTCGGGAACCACGACACCTCCCGGTCAGGACTCTGGAGGATCTGTGATACCTCTCGTTGGCGCCCTGGTCGCGGTCCTGCTTGTAGGCTTTGTTGCTTATACGTCGATCGAGTTCGAAAAGGGAGATCCACTCTACAATCTCCTGGGTGGATAGAATGGTTTCACTCCTCGGCTCCGAGATAAATACCGCGGTTCTTGTCATACTTCTCGTTGCGGCATTCGTGGTCGCGTTTAAAGTTATGGAGATGGTTTTCGAGACCGTAACGGTTGCTGCATTATCAGGGGGTTTCTACCTGGCGCTTGTATACCTCCTTGGTTACCCTCTCCAGCTCGAGAGACTGCTTCTCTTTGCGTTCCTCGGAGCTACGCTCT
>CAZKLW010000008.1:0-3642 GCA_964553995.1 uncultured archaeon | reverse complement strand
TGGCCTACAGTTTCCTTGCTTCGGTCCTGTTCGTGGGTACGAAGCTTGCCGAGATACCTTTGAACCTGTTAAAGGCAGCATTCTATCCTTTCAGGAAGGCATGGCAGTACGTGAGAAAAAAGAGGAAGATAAAGCAGCCTAGAAAGGAAAGCAAAGAAGAGGATGGAAACGAGGTAAAGGAAGTGGTGCTGGACAAGGTGAGGAATGACTAATCCGAGCCCAGGCTGATATCTCCTGCATTCAACCTGTCAACGTGACCGTCAATCGTTACGGTCCTGTTCCCCGGGAAGATCCTTGCATCGCCCGAGAACGAGTTGATCCTGAGATCGGTGGCAGGGTCACGTATTTCGGTTACCGAGGTGTTGGAGTCCACGGTACCTGTCACGTCTTTAAGCCGGATCTTTGACCTTTTAACAGATGAAAGTGTAATAATTCCAGTATTAAGTTCTTTTTCTACCCTGAACCTGCCCGAAAAGTTTACAGGTTCGGATTTAAAACCTTTTACCCTACCTTTGATCTCCGTTTTTTCTCCAGGGCTTATTTTTCCCTTAAAACCATAGAATAATACGGTAGAGTTGCTTGTGACGCTCTTGGTACCTATATCAAATGAACTGAGGTTGTCTACCTCCATTCTCCCGGATTTTAGGGAGAGTTCCGTGTCTTTGAGATCCTTCTGCTGGAAGGTCGCGGAAACCCTGTTTTCCGGCTCCGGGTTTTTCAAGAAGTCTCCGAGCTTGAAAGACTCGGGAACCACCTGGTTGAAGGTGGCGTCTCCTGGAGCACTGAAAGTACTTGATTCGAGCTGGCCGGGATCCAGGCTGCCTCCATTCAACGCTGCCGCGACTGCTGCAAGCGTCGCGAATACGGCTGTAAGGATCTTGCCGTCGAACATACTGGGAAATTAGCGTCACGCTGATATAAAAGATGGGTCGCAAACAAGGCTCATGAGGTCGGTTGTGATAGTTGAGCCCGAGGTGCCGGAGAATACCGGTTTTATCGCAAGGCTGGCCTCCAACTTTAGTTTTTCGATGCGTCTGGTCAACCCGGGTTTCAACCTTGAGGAGTCACGCAGGACAGCTTCCCGGGCCCAGGAGAAGTTGAGGGAAGCGGAGATATTTGACTCCATGGAAACCGCCTTGGAAGACCTGGACTACGTTGTCGGCACCAAACCCGGGAGGGGGACTTCAATTGAAAACTTTGAGCCCCGGGAAAATACTTCTCTCGTTATAGGAAGGGAGAGTTCAGGACTGACCAACGAGGAACTTAATCTATGTGACGCAGTGATCCATATACAGACCTCTGGCTACGAATCTCTCAACCAGAGCCATGCCGCGGCGATACTTATGCACAGTTTCCACGCGGAGAGCTCTGTTACGGGTATAAAACCGGGACAGAAACAGGTGCTTGAAGAGATGGCCGGCGAGTACCTGGGCGACATGATTCTGCGAGCCAATCCTTCCCGGGGCGAGATCGATAGGTTGATAGGTGAGTTAAGGGAACTCCAGAACCGTTAAATGGTTCTGGATGCATCCTGTGAAACATGGAGTACGAAAACGGCGTGCTGAAACTATCCAGGAAACTATCCGGGCTGGATGAGAAAGTGATGGAGCTGGTAGATCTTCTCGACAGAGAGGGTGTGGACTACGTCATAGTCAGTGGATACGTTGCGATTCTAACCGGTCGCTCTAGAGGTACTGAGGATGTCGACATAATCCTGGAGAAGATGGATGAGGAGGAAGTTTCCAGCCTGTCGGAGGTCCTGGAGGACGAGGGTTACTGGTGTATAAATACCGGTATGGAGAACCTGTATGATTTTATGGAAGATGGGCTCTCGGTTCGTATAGCTGAGGAAGGCAAGGCCATTCCAAACTTCGAATTATTCTTTCCACAGGATGTCTATGACAGATCTTCACTTGAAAACCCTGTGAAGGTGGAGACCGGGAACATCGAACTGAACATCAGTCCGCTGGAGCTGCAGGTGGCGTACAAACTGTATCTCGGTTCCGAAAAGGATTTTGAGGACGCGCTACACCTCTACAGTTTATTCGGGGAGCGGCTTGATACCGAAAAACTGGAAAAGCTTGTTGAAGAACTTGGTATAAAAGAGAGATACGATGAACTCAGGGAAACGTGAACTTGAAGCCAAGAAGGAGAGAAATCTCCGGCAGCGCCGGGAGTTCGTGAAGTACTGGGCGAACTACGTGAAGGAGCACGATGATGAGGAGTGGTCAGAGCAGCAGAACCTTGTCGTTGACTCCCAGCTGGAGAACACTGGAAATTCTGAACTTGGAGACCTCAAGTTAAAAAGGTTCGCAGATTAACAGGACAGCATGGTACTTCCAGGATTTTTCCCGGGTGGCGGCGAAAACAATCTCTTCATGATAATCCAGACAGTTATATCACTGCTTTTCTTCGGGCTGATATTCTTCTTCCCGAGGATCATGGTCTGGCAGACCAACAGGAAGATGGAGTCCGCGCTGACGAATCTGGATACCTACAGGAACGATGCGGAGACAATGTTCCTCGACAAGCTGACCGACTCCGTTGACGGGAAGCTCGAGAAAAGGCTTGAAACCATGAAGGACTTCAAGTTTTCCGGACCCACGGGAATCGATCCTGCGGGATTAGTAGGAAAGCTTGAACACGTGCTCGACAGCAGCGAGGACAAGTTCAACAGGTTCGTGAAGAGAAACGCGGGAACAGAGGACGAGGAGGAGCTGGCAGACCTGAACATGGCCTTCAAGGGCGTCATGGGTACGCACCAGATCTACAAGGTTATACGGCACTTCCAGGAGCTTATAGTAAAGACCAAGAACTTCCAGCTTATCGGTCTAATCCAGATGATGCTTCCTATCTACACGGAAATCGCGGAGGCTCAAAGGGAGGCTACACGCGCCTTTGTAGACCAGGCACCTATAGGCGATGCTATAGGTCCTCTAGTCGCCGCAAAGTTTATCTCCGGAGAACCTGAAGAGGTCTCGGAGGATATTGTCTACTCCGAAGAGGAGATCGGAAGCCAGGAAGCGTTCGTCATGAAGTCCCAGGGGCCCGGAGCCCGGTTAGGAAAGTACGGCGATGCCCTTGAGACGATAGCCGAGGAAAACGACCTCGAAGCTATTATCACGGTTGACGCCGGCGCCAAGTTCGAGGGCGAGGAGACAGGGACGATCTCGGAAGGCGTAGGGGTTATGATGGGAGGTCCCGGCGTCGAGAAATCCAAGATAGAGGAGGTCGCAACCCAAAAAGACGTTCCCCTGGAAGGCGTGGTGATCAAGCAGTCGCCTCCGGAGGCGTCGAAGCCGATGAAGAAGGAGATCTACGAGTCCTGGCAGGAAGCGGAAGAGAAGACCAGGGAGATGGCCTCGGAACATGATGGTGCGGTCGCGATAGTCGGCGTCGGAAACACCTGCGGCGTCCCCAATACACGGGAGGAGACCGCCGGCATCCACAACATCCTTCGTCCGTACTGGAAGGAGTACGAGGAACGCGAGGAGGAAGAAGTATCCTACATGGGCCTCATGGGCGCTATGCCCGCAGGAGAAGACTCCATGAAAGACGTAAGGAACAGCTTCCTCTGGAAGATTCCCCGGTGGTAGACCGGAGTATTTTTTAAACAAGATTCGACAAAACTGATTTGATGAG
>CAZKLW010000007.1:0-18130 GCA_964553995.1 uncultured archaeon | reverse complement strand
CTGGTTCACGACATGGCAGAGTTCCGTACAGGCGACATTCCGTACAGGATCGATCCCGAGTACAGGGAGACCAGCAGGGAGGAGAAAGCCGAGCAGGAAGAGAAAGTCTGGGAAGAAATAGACGGGAAAATAGGTGGAAACCTCCTGGATCTATGGCAGGAATACAAGGAAAAGGAAACACCAGAGGCCGTTTTCGTGAAGGACATGGATCTTATAGAGCTGGCGCTGCGGGCGCTGAAGAACGAACAGGGAGACCGTTACGACCTAGAAAACTACGATGATGCACCATACGAGAGCCTGGACGAGATATTCACCTCTGTGGGAGCCAGAGTAAACACAGAACTGGCCCAAAAACTATTCGAGAAGATAGAGAGACGTTACGAAGAGGCTAAGAAAGACTAGCTTATAAGATGCTTGCGAGAAAAACCTTTCTACAGTAACCACTCGTAATGATATCCATCCGAGGCCCGGTTCCCTTGGAACCGGAGCAAACTGCGAACTGCTTTGGCAGTTCTTGCCGGGGTGGCGGAGTCTGGCTAATCGCGCCGGCCTTGAGCGTAAGAGGGAACCCTTCCACTTGACGTTCATCACGGTTCCACTCTCGCTAACGCTCGAGTCCAGAGCTTAGCGGTCTTACGTCGATAGCCGGTGGGCTGTGACGGCCCTCCTGGGTTCAAATCCCAGCCCCGGCGAAGAAACCTTTAGAAAAGGTTTCAGCCAAAGAAATCAGTTAGCAAGAGATCGCCCGAACGGATCAACTGCCGTTCGGGGCATTGAAATACCCAGCCCCGGCGAACCTTACATGTGCTCGATGTGGCCACCGTTCCTTAGCTGGGTCGAATCGGAGACTTCGATGAACTCGGCGTTTTCCTGGGCTCCTTTAAGATTGTTGGAGCCACAGTAGCTGATGCCGGATTTCAGACCTCCTAAAAGCCTCCTGACAGCATTTTCCACACTCCCTTTGTATTCTGTTCTTGTTGAAATCCCCTCCGAAATCCTATCCTCATAGACTAGTTCACGGCCCTGGCGTTCAGCCCTCTTCCGGGCCGCCTCCTCTGTGGACATACCCCGGTAAATCTTGTACTTCTCGCCGTTCTTCTCCACCAGTTCTCCCGGCGCCTCCTTTGTCCCTGCAAACATCCCGCCTATCATTCCTGCCGCGGCTCCCGCCATCAATGCTTTCACCAGGTCACCCGGCTTTCTTATTCCGCCATCAGCTATCACCGGCACGTCAACTGCTTCGGAACACCTTTTCACCGCCGTGAACTGGGGAACTCCCGCGCCCGTGACTTCCCGTGTAGTGCACGCAGATCCAGGACCTATACCAACCTTGACTACATCGGCGCCAGATTTTTCAAGATCTCTTGCACCTTGCACAGTGGCGACGTTACCGGCTATAATGGACGTTTCAGGAAACGAATTCCTATAGCGCTCCAGTTCCTCCAGCATCTTCTCATGGTGGCCGTGGGCTATGTCAACAACGAGAGCATCGACTCCAGCATCAACCAGACTGGAAGCACGTTTAGAGTCTCCGAGTCCAATAGCCGCCGCAACCGGAACACCTTCATCCTTGGCTTTTTCAACCATCGATGCCTGCTCCTCTACAGAAAGGAAACGATGTATAACTCCAAGCCCTCCAAGTTCGCCGAGTTTAGCGGCCATTTCTTCCTCAGTTACGGTATCCATGGCGGCAGAAACTATAGGTGCCTCAAGTTCGATTCCCGCAAGACTGATGGAGGTATCTACAGATGACAGATCAGTTACACTAGATTTTAGAGGTTTCAGCAAGACATCGTCGTAAGACAGACCTTTATTCAAGAGGTATCCTTGTAAAAAATTAGAACTCCATAAATAAAAATTATGGCCGGTCCACATGAATCCAAGCACGAGCTTGAAGATGCAAAGGTTTACGTACACGAGAAGGATAAAGAATCAGGCTCCCAGAATATTCACATCGATATCGAACATCCTGATCTCAACGAAATAATCAGTCCCGGGGAAAACTCATTTGTAGGAGGCAAAAAAGGAGGAGTGTTCATAGGTCTCAAGAAACAGATGATTGAAAGGGCCGAGAAATTTGTTGAGGGAGACTAGATGGAACACGAGCCCAGTTACTGTAAGTTCTGCGGTGAGAAGCTTTCCCGTAAAAGGAAGGATGGTAGAGACAGGTTTTACTGTGAAAGCTGCGACAGGTTTCTATGGCAGGACCATTCTCCCGCGGCCGCAGTAATGATTGAAAGAGAGGAAAAGATTCTGGTTGTCAAGCGTGATATAGAGCCCTGGAAAGGTTCATGGTCGTTGCCCGCAGGCTACATCGAGATAGATGAAGCACCAATACAGGCGGCCCGGCGTGAACTGGAGGAGGAAACAGGTGTAAGGGTGGAACCAGAAGACCTTGAAGCCTACCGGAATTTCCACCTTGAGCATCCAGACGGGAAAGATACCGTAGTACTGGTCTACAGGGCTACCGATTTCCAGGGAGAACCTGAAGCCAAAGATGAGACGATAGAAGCAGATTTCATAGATCCCGATGATCTCAAGAAATCTCCTCTTCTTCAGAAAACACTAAGATCAAGAGAAAACGAATAAAAGCTCTCCCAATGGATTTCACCTAATGAAAAGCTACATAGAAGAGTTTCAGGGAGAACAGGATAAAGAATCCGACATAATTGTGACGGTTGATGGACCCTCTGCTTCCGGCAAAGGCACTCTCGCCGAACATATAGCGAAGGTACTGGGAATCAAACACTTCTCGGCCAGCGATGTATTCTACTCAATAGCGGAGAAGAGAGGCATAGAGGATCATGAACTTTCGGAGGAAGCGGAGAAAGAAGTTGATCTCGCCGTCGACAGGAAGACACTGACGCGCGGCCTGAAAAACTCCTGCGTGATTGATGGACGTATAACTGGTTACGTTCTGGGAGAATACTCTGACCTTCGAATATATCTTTCCGCAGAGCCTGAGGAGCGGGCCCGGAGACTTGCAAAGAGAGAAAATCACGATAGGAAAGAGGCAGAGAGGATAGTTGAAAAGCGGGATAGAGAGGATAGTCGCCGCTACCAGAATTATTACGGTGTGGATCCATCAGATACTTCAATCCACGATGTAGTGATAGACAACACTGATTTAGGTATGGATGAACAAGCCGAACTCATGGATCAAGTACTTAAACAGCGGTTTCCCCAGAGGTTTGAATGAAATGCCCTACGAGATACTGGAACACTCGGCAGACGAGAAGTTCAGGGCGACAGGAGAAGATCTTGAAGAAGCATTTTCAGCGGCTGTAGAGGCTTTCTCGGATATAGTGGGAGGTGACAGCGGCCAGACCCAACATGATATCGAGGTGGAGTCGGAGAACCTTGAGGCCCTGCTCTTTGACTTTCTCGACAAGCTGATATTTCTCCAGGACACCAGAGGAGTCGTGATCTCCTACGCCGAGAAAATGGAGATAGAAGAGCTTGAAGACGGTTACAGGCTGAACGCAGAGGTTCTAACAGATCCTCTCAGCGGCGGCACAACGGCGCTCGACATCAAGGCACCGACGTATAACGAGATGAAGGTGGATTACGAGGATGGAACCGGATGGGTGCTTGAAGCCGTCCTCGATGTATAATTGTAATACATATATTTGTTATATTGGATTCAAAAGGTTTTTTGTATTACAAAACCGGTAGGTTGTAAAAGCTTGCGGCTGAAGCCAAGACATGGAACCAGAAAAGATCGGGGAAAACATCTACGAGATTCCCAAAAGCGGTGAAATGAATGTGCCAGCCAGGATCTATGCATCCGGAACCCTGATTGAAGAAATAAGGAAAGACGACACCCTCCAGCAGGTCAGGAACGCCGCCATACTTCCAGGCATCCAGAAACATTCACTGGTGCTCCCGGATGGCCACCAGGGATACGGGTTCCCCATCGGCGGGGTGGCTGCGGTAGACGCCGAAAAAGGCGTTATAAGCCCGGGCGCAATCGGCTTCGATATCAACTGCGGTGTAAGAGTGTTGAAAACTGACCTGGAAGCAGAAGATCTTCGTGGAAAAGAACAGCAGCTTGCAAATATCCTCTACAGCAAGATACCCTGCGGTCTCGGGAAGGGAGGCTACATCGAAACTGATCGGGAAGACCTAAGGGAGATACTTGATCATGGCATGGAATGGATGCTGGAAAACGATTACGCGAAAGAAGAAGACCTTGAACACTGCGAGGAAAACGGGAAGCTGGAGGGAGACTACAGGAAGGTCCCTGAAGAGGCACGGCAGCGCGGCGTCAAACAGGTAGGTTCGCTTGGTTCAGGCAACCATTTTCTTGAGGTCCAGACGGTATCAGATATCTATGATGAGGAGACAGCTGAAGCCTATGGCCTGGAAGAAAATCAGGTGCTGGTGATGATTCATTCAGGCTCCCGCGGACTCGGACACCAGACATGTACCGAGTACCTCAGAAGGTTTGAGAAAGAATTTCCAGATATAGCGGAGTCGGTCCCAGAGAAGAACCTGATGTACGGACCGCTGGAAAGCCAGATTGCGCAGGATTACTGGAAGGCCATGAACTCCGCCGCCAACTTTGCATGGGCGAACCGTCAGGCAATGACCCAGGGCGTGAGAGACTGTCTAAACACTATATTCGACGATATTACGGTAGATCTGGTCTATGATGTCTGCCACAATATAGCCAAGAAAGAGAAACACAGCGTAAATGGCGAGGAAAGAGAAGTAATCGTGCACCGGAAAGGCGCGACAAGAGCCATGCCCGCGGGAAGACCAGAGGTGCCGGAAGCCTACAGTAGCGTTGGTCAGCCGGTACTGATCCCTGGAACCATGGGAACATCCAGCTACATTCTATCAGGAGGAGAACGTTCACTTGAGTTATCATTCGGTTCAACCGCACATGGGGCAGGAAGGCTGAAGTCGCGGACGCAGGCGAAGAAAGATTACGAGGGCTCCCGGATCCAGCAGGAGATGGAGAGAGAAGGGGTGACAGTAAAGGCTCGCTCCGGAGAAACAGTTGCAGAGGAGGCGCCGGGCGCCTACAAGGATGTTGACGAAGTTATACGTGTGAGCGACGAACTCGGTATAGGAGAGAAAGTCGCCCGGATGAAACCGGTCGTCAATATCAAGGGCTGAACCTCCTCGACCCATTTATAAAACTTGCTCGAGACTTGGTTCTTACTCCCGAGAACTCGCTTCTACGGGGGACAAACCTTCGAGCGCATCGAAGGTCAATGGATCAAATCACAAGGATTGTCATGCTTATGGGCACCTACTGGAGCCTTAACGCATGATGAAACTTTGCGAAGTTTCATGGTAAAGAAGAGTAGATCAAGATCAGGATCGCTAGGGTTCAAGCCCAAGGTTAGAGCCTCCCGGATGTACCCGGTCGTAAATACGTGGCCGGAAGAGTCGGAAGTTAGAGCTCTAGGTTTCGCCGGCTACAAGGTCGGAATGACAAGGATAATGATGATAGACGACAGTGAAGGAGTCACACGGGGACAGGAAGTCGCCGAAGCTGTAACCATACTTGAAGCCCCTGCATTGAGGGTGTACGGTGCGCGCTTCTTCACCGAGGACGTCAATACGGGAGAACAGGTCTTCACCGAGGCATGGACAGAGTCTCCCGCACCCGAACTACAGCAGGCCACGGATATACCGAAAGATGGGAATATATCCAACCTGGAGAAGGCGAAGGACAATACCGAATCCATAAGCGATGTCAGGCTGCTTGTCCATACCCAGCCCGGAGAGGCCGGGATCGGCAAAAACCGGGTGGAAAACTTTGAAATCGGGATAGGCGGAACAGTAGAGGAAAAGCTTGAGTACGCTGAAGAAATGATAGGAAAGGAGATCTCGTTTGCTGATGTCTTCGAACCAGGAGAGTACTCCGATGTAATTGCGGTCACCAAGGGAAAAGGTTTCGAGGGACCGGTAAAGCGGTACGGCATCAAGAAACTCGACCACAAGACCCAGAAAAAACGCAGGAAGGCCGGCAACGTAGGTCCATGGCACCCTGATACGCTCTCATGGCGTGTTCCGCTTCCCGGCCAACAGGGATTCAACAACAGGACGGAGTTCAACAAGAGACTGCTTGACTACGGTGAGGATCCTGGAGAAGTTCAAAGAAGTGGAGGATTCAAGAACTACGGCGAGATAAGGTCCAGTTACATACTAGTCAAGGGTTCAGTACCGGGGCCTTCGAGGAGACTTGTAAGACTTAGATCGGCTCTAAGAAAGCATAAAAACCCAGGAAAACCGGATATAACACACATCGAGAAGTGAAACAATGACTGAACTACCAGACCAGTTTGAGGAGCGCGTTAGACCAGACATAATCAAGCGCGCAGTACTTTCCATACAGTCGAGGAACAGGCAGCCCTACGGTGCTGACGACCGTGCTGGAAAGCGGCATGTAACCTACTGGAAGAAGAGAAACAACGCATACAGGGGTCAAAAAGGTCGGGGACAGTCGAGAACACCAAGAAAGATAATGCTTTCACGTGGAAGCCAGATATTCGGAGAGGGTGCGGAAGCTCCAAATACACGAGGAGGAAGAAGGGCGCATCCGCCAAAGCCGGAGAAAGAGCTCGGCGAGGATATAAATGACAAGGAGCGCCGGAAGGCCATAAGATCCGGCATAGCAGCCACCTCGGATCCAGAAGCAGTTAATCAGAGGCATACTTACTCAGGTGATCTACCCCTCATCGAAGACAGTCTTGAATCCTTTGAGAAAACCTCTGAACTCCGGGAGAAACTGGAGGACCTGGAGCTCAAGGATGAACTAGAACGGGTGAGCCAGAAGAAAGTAAGGCCCGGAAAAGGAGGTTCCAGAGGCCGGAAGTACCGCCGGAAAGTTGGTCCGCTACTCGTGGTCGCGGAGGGTGACGGCGTCTTCAATGCAGCTTCAAACATACCTGGAGTCGATGTTTCACTTGTAGAAAATCTGAATGCGGAGTTACTTGCGCCGGGTACGGTACCCGGACGCCTGACCGTCTGGTCGGAAAAAGCTCTCGAAAAACTTGAAGAGGAAGAGCTCTTCATTGACTAGAGGTGCAAAAAATGAATACTGAGAGAGCCTGGGAAGTGATAGAGAACCCTCACCTTACCGAAAAGGCTATGGACAAGGTAGACGAAGAAAACACACTCGTACTGATGGTGGATCTTGAAGCTAACAAGCCACAGATACAGGACGCAGTCGAAACTCTGTTCGATGTCACGGTTAAAAAAGTGAACACCGCGATCACACCACAGGCCAAGAAAAAAGCCTTTATCTCGTTAGCACCCGGGGACGACGCTATGGACGTTGCAACGCAGCTCGGCATGATGTGATAAAATGGGAAGCCCGATAAAACAGCAGAGACGTGGCAAAGGGTCACCGAACTACAAGGCAGCGAAGGGAGGTAGAGGCAACGTCGAACACAGGAACGCCGACACTACAGGCGAAGTTATCGATATAGTTCACGATCCAGGGAGAACCGCACCTGTAGCAGTAATAGAGTTCGAGGACGGAGAGACCAGGAACATTCTCGCGCCTGAAAACCTCTCTACAGGAGACGAGATCCAGATCGGTGTATCCGCCGACATAGAAGAGGGAAACGTTTTACCTGTGGGCGAAATACCGGAAGGAGTACCAATACACAATATTGAGACCCAGCCCGGTGACGGCGGAAAGCTCGTTAGATCCTCTGGAACCTACGCATTCGTGGTCACACATGAAGAGGATGGCACAAAGATCCGGCTTCCATCCAAGAAGTTCAAGAAGCTAAATACGCATTGTAGAGCAACTGTAGGAAAAGTTGCTGCGGGTGGAAGAACTGATAAGCCTTTCGTCAAGGCGGGTAACATGTTCAAGGCCTCAAAGGCCAGAGGAAAACAGTATCCAACAGTTTCCGGCGTAGCCATGAACGCGGTCGACCACCCATTTGGAGGTTCCGCAAAACCCGGGCAGCCGAAGACCGTTTCACGCCACGCATCGCCAGGTAGCAAGGTAGGATCGATCTCGGCGAGAAGAACAGGAAACAAGGAGGGAACAAGCGACGATGAGTGACGACTTCAGCTTCCGTGGACAGAGTCTTGAAGAATTGAAAGATATGAGTCTCAACGAGTTTGCGGAGCTTCTGGATGCACGTGGAAGAAGAAAGATACAGCGCGGTCTGAGGGAGAACGAGAAAAAGCTGCTGGAAAGACTTGAAGAAAATGATACAGCCCAGACACATCTGCGGGGAATGATAGTCCTGCCCCAGATGGTCGGAAAAACAATACGCATATATAACGGACAGGACTTTGTACCAGTAGAAATAGAGGAGGAGATGATCGGACACTACCTCGGAGAGTTCGCAAAAACCCGGAAAGAAGTATCACACAGTGCGCCAGGACTCGGAGCAACTAGGTCCTCACAGCACGTGCCTCTCAAGTAGTTGCTGCTATGCCTCTAGAGACGGAGCCTCACCAGGCCAAAGCAGTCGGACGCAACCTCTCGGTTTCATGGAAGGACTGCACCGAGATCGGAAGGTTCGTGAAAAAAGATACAGTTGAGAAGGCAAAGGACAAGCTGGAACGCGTAGTCGATGAAGAACTGGCGGTACCTTACACCAAGTTCTCCGGGGCATCCCACACTTCCGGAGGTTCGGAGGCTCGTTACCCCGTAAAGGCGGCAGAGGCCGTTCTCAAAGTTATAAAGAGCGCGGAGTCAAACGCGGAAAACGAAGGTCTCAACACTGACAAGCTTGAGATCCAGGAGTTCATGACAAACCAGGGATCCCGGATCAGGACCCCGAAGAGACACCGCGGCCGACAGCCAAAATCCGCACACGTAAAGATAATAGTAGGCGAAAGATAACATGCAAAACCAGAAAAACAAAAGCGAAAAGTCGGCTGAAGCCCTTAAGGGCGGAATGCCGTCACGCAACCGAAAACTCGGAGAGTTTTCTGGTTTACAGAAAACCTTCGGTTTTCGAAAGATCAAACTTCGCGTGAAAGTTTGATGCAGGAGAAACAGTTTATAGACGAAGGATCCAGGAAGGTCAGGCTGCATGAATACCTTCAAAAAGAGCTGGAAGGCTCGGGTTACTCGCACTCAGATGTTGTGAGAACGCCGACATCGACGAAGATCGTCATCTATGCCCAGAGACCCGGTCTCGTGATCGGGCGTGGAGGTTCACGGATACGGGAACTAACTTCAGATCTTGAAAAAGACTTCGACTTCGAGAACCCGCAGATAGAGGTGAATGAGATAGAGGAGCCTGACACCGACGCCCAGGTAGTTGCAAAGTCAATGGCGGACTGGCTCGAAAAAGGAGGGCGCGCCAAAAGAGTCGGCTACACTTACCTTAGGCGGGTAAAAGAGGCCGGAGCAATAGGTGCCGAGATGGAGATATCCGGGAAGCTCTCCGGCAACAGGGGAAGAACAGAGAAGTTCTCATTTGGGTACGTCAAGAGGTGTGGTGACACCTCACGCCAACACGTTGAACACGGATATTCTCTCGCGAGAACCAAGCCGGGAGCCATCGGTGTAAAGGTCAGGATAATGAAGTCAATGCCGGAGTTCAAGCACCGTGACGTGGATGTAGAGAAGGAAATACTTCACGAGACAATAGAACACGAGGGCGGTGGATCCCAGGGAGAAATGATCGATGCTGTGCTTGCAGAGGCCGACAACATGACATCGGGAGAAATTGATAGGGCCGCGGAAGAAGTAGGCTTAGATCTGGAGGACGTAACTATAGATGAAATACGTAAAGCATTTGAAAACATGGACGAGGAAGACCTGGAAAATGTTACCGAAGAAACTGGTGAAGAACAGGAAACAGATGACGAAGAGGAAACAGAAAAGGCTGATGGAGAGACAGAAGAGGAAGAAGTCGACTATAAAGAGATAGTGTCAGGAACCATAAGCGATGCCAAAGAAGCACTCCAGGAACTCGAACAACCAGACTACAACGCCGCACTCGAGGCAGAAAAAGACAACAAAAACCGCACCACATTCACAGACTGGCTGGAATCAAGGACTGAGTGATAGCCATGGGAAAACATGAGAAGATCGAGCGCTGGAAGAAGTACGATGAAGACGGGACCACGGACCACGAGAAATGTCCCAGGTGCGGGTCTTTCCTCGCTAACCACGAGGACCGCAAAAGCTGCGGGAAGTGCGGCTATACCAAGCACGGTTAGAAAAGCGATTCAAGCATCCAATTCTCCATATCGCTGTATTTTTCCAGAAAGTCCTTGATCTCAGATCTTCTGGCAGAGTTAAGTGAAATGCAGTCTCCGTTCTTGTGATACTCTGCCCAGCCCTCATCAACCAGTTCATCGATGAGCTCAAGAGCTTTGTCCTTCTCTCGATTAGGTAATCTGGAAACAGTATGCTCCAAACTCTTGTAATTCATTCTCCATTGTCTTCTACGCACCATCCCCTCAAGTAAAGCCGCTTTTCTCTCTTTATCTAATTTTTTACCCATTATAAGATCTAAATCTGGCTCCTCAAAGTAATAAGAAATGATGAGGGAACTTGCAATATTGAAAGCCTCAGACAGCTATAGATAAAAGATTTAAATCTCGGGCAACATCAATGAATCATGAGCGAAAAAACTGTGCTGGAAAAAGCATTTGGGGAATCCGCCGTTCTGAAGATACTGGACGTACTTATGGAGCACCCATCAATGGATTACTCCAAGAAGGATCTGGCAGAGGCAGCCGAGGTAGCAGAGTCAACCGTTCACCGTTCCTGGGATAAAATAGAGCAGATGGAAGCAGTGGAAGAATCCCGGAAGTACGGGAAGACCCGGCTCTACAAGTTGAACCAAGATTCTGATATTGTGAAGCAGTTATACAAGCTAGACCAAGAGCTTAGAGACCGAGAAGAACACAAGAAAGAAGTCCTCGAAGCCTGAAGGAACTCAGCTTTTAACTTTCAGCACCTGATTTTACGGTATGAAAGTCCTCGGCATCGAATCCACCGCCCACACACTGGGAACAGGAATAGTCGATGAGGAAGAAATACTGGCGAACCAGACCTCAATGTTCGAACCGGATGAAGGCGGGATACATCCGAGGAAGGCCGCAGAACACCATTACCAGCACGCGCTGGAGCTTCTAAACAACGCTCTTGATTCCTCAGGACTCGAAAAAGGAGATATTGACGCCGTGGCATTCTCGCAGGGCCCGGGAATACCACAGCCGCTTGACATCGGGTCAGTAATGGCACGATCCCTCTCACAGAAGCATGAAATACCTCTTATCGGGGTCAATCACTGTCTCGCACATATCTCTATCGGGACGAGAACCACGGAAGCCAGTAATCCTACCACCCTGTATCTATCGGGCGGAAACTCACAGATCCTGGAGTTGAGAAACGGCCGGTATCGGATCGTGGGCGAGACCCTGGATATCGCACTGGGAAACGCCCTCGACAAGCTGGCAAGGAAACTGGGATATCCACATCCCGGAGGTCCGGAGATCGAGAGGCTCGCAGAAGAAACCAGCGATATAATTGAACTCTCATACCCTGTCAAGGGCATGGATTTCTCCTTTTCGGGACTGGTAACAGAGACGGAAAGAAAGATCGGTTCGGTGGACGATAGCGTGCTGGCCAACTCCTTCCAGGAGCACGCGTTTTCAGCAGTGGTGGAAGCTCTTGAGAGAGCTATGGCACAGGAGCAGAGCGACGAAGCTCTACTCACCGGGGGCGTTGCCATGAACAGTAGGTTACGGGAGATGGTGGAGCAGATGTGTGAACAGAGAGGAGCGGAAGCCTTCTTTCCCCCGAAAGAGTACTGCACGGACAACGGGGCCATGATCGCCCACCAGGGACTGATAGAGCTGGAGGCCGGAAGAGAAACCTCTATAGAGGATTCCGCAAAGAGACGGAACTGGCGGCCTGACGAGGTGGATGTAACGTGGATATAGAAGCTGCCAGGCAGACCATTGAAGACGGAGGCCTCATTATCTACCCCACCGAGACAGCCTACGGCATCGCGGCCGACGCCTTGAACCCGAAGGCAATCGAACGCGTGTACGAGGCTAAACAGAGACCTCGAGACAAAGGAATTACTGTTATCGTTGACTCGCCGGAGACCGCGGAGAAGTATGCGAACCTCAGAGAAGCAGAGCGAAGAATAGTCAGACAGTTGATGCCAGGCCCCATAACCCTCGTGGCCGAGAAGAAGGATAACGTCCCTGACAGACTCAACGAGAAGTTCGTCTTCAGGATTTCCTCCGGGGAGACCGCCGCAAAACTGGCGGAAACCGGACCCATAACCGCAACAAGCGCCAATGTTTCAGGACAGAAGACCTCCTACTCTGTTGAAGATATAGATGGAGAGTTACTCGAACAGGTCGATCTCGTAATCGATGTCGGTGAACTTGAGCCCGGCCCCACGTCTACGATCGCAGAAGTTAATAACGGAGAAGTTCTTATCCACCGTAGAGGCCCCGTGAAGAAACGGGAAATCGAAGAAGTGTTGTAAAAATGGTGCTGGAGACAAGCCTACAGAATCTCGCAATCATAGTGCTGGCAGCCACTTCCCTGGCCTTCATAGCAAGAAAGGGCAGGCAACCCGTTATAATCGCGTATATAGTCGCCGGTCTCCTGCTCGGTTCCGCGGGACTTGGAATTATCTCCGGGGGAGAATCTATAAGCCTGATGTCCGAACTCGGACTGGCATTCCTGCTCTTCCTCGTGGGTCTTGAGATAAGGCTCGAAGAGATCAGGGATATAGTCCGTCCTGTAACGATAATTGCTCTTCTCCAGATGGCTCTGGTTGCCACAATCGGGTTCCTCACCGCGTACCTGCTGGGCTTCTCACTGATTCCCTCTATATTCATCGCCGGGGCGGTTATGTACTCATCAACAGCCGTTGTCGTCAAGCTGCTTTCAGACAAGGACGAGATATCCTCTCTACCAGGGAAACTGGATGTTGGAATGCTTCTTATAGAGGATCTTGTTGTCGTGCTTCTGCTGGCCCTCATCGGTACCGGTTCAGGTTCCCCAGCAAGAGTCGCGGCGAGCGTTGCGGAAATACTTGTGATGGCTGGAGCCGTGGCAGCGCTCTCGATACTTTCATCCAGGTATCTTCTCCCGACAGTGTTCGAGAAAATAGGGGACAACTCCCATGCATTCTTCACACACAGTATAGCCTGGCTTTTCCTAATGGTATCCGCAACCAGCTATCTGGGAATATCGATGGAGATTGGCGCGTTTTTCGCCGGACTGAGCCTCGCACAGCTTCCCTACAGCCGGGAGATGCAGGAGCGCATCAGACCTCTCACAAACTTCTTCATGGCAATATTCTTCATAAACGTGGGACTGGGTCTCGACAGGTCAGTGCTATCGGGCATGCTGCCGGAAGCAGTTGCGGCAGCAGTGATTTTAATGGCCGGAAAGATGCTGGTTATCTTTCTCCTGACAGACAGAATGAAGTTCACCCCGGAAACATCTTTCAAGGCCGCCATCAACAAGGCCCAGATAAGCGAGTTTGCACTTGTCCTCGCGGCCCTTGGTTTTTCCCAGGGCATAGTAGGTCAGGAAGTGGTGAGCTTCCTTAGCATTGTCGCGGTTCTGACCATGGGTGCCTCATCTTACCTCATAAGCTACAATGATGCCATCTACAGGAGACTCGAGGATCTGCTTTCCCGCCTGGAATCCGAACGGAAGCAGGATGTGGAAATACGGGAACTTGATGGTCACGCACTTGTAATAGGTTACGACGCTCTCTCGAGACATGCAGTATCAATCCTGGAGAACAGGTTTGAAGACGTGGTCGTGGTCGACAGGAATCCCAGGAACATCGACGAACTCGCGAACTCGAACCTGGAGTATATATACGGTGACTTCAAGCATGGAGAGATCAGGAATGCATCAGGGCTCAAGAAAGCCGATCTCATACTCTCCTTCTCTCCAGACGAATGGGTAAACAGGAAAGTCCTTGAAGAGGCAGGAGACGCCACAGTTTTCGTCAAGGCAGACTCTATGAAAGAGGCCGGAGAGCTGTACGATCTGGGAGCCCATTACGTCATGATCAAGAATGTGCTGGCGGCTGACAAGCTGGAGGATTACATCAGGCTTTTCATCAACGATGTCGACCTATTCCGGGAAGAGGTAAAATCCGAGATAGAACGTATAGAATGGAGCGGGAAAGAATGACAGGCATAATTACGTCTCTCACCCTGATATTCGTGGCCGCATCAGCACTGCTCCTCCTCACCAACAGGCGCCACTCATATATCCCTGCTTATATAGTGGCCGGTTTCATAATCGGAAGATTTATCGCCGGACAGGAACTTCTGGGGCTCGTGGAGCTTGGAATCGCGTTCCTGGTCTTCCTTTTCGGGATAAGGATGGAGCCAGGGAGGATAAGATCCGTTGCAGAGGAGAGCTTCGCGACAGCGATCGTCCAGGTGGCGGTGGTCGGAACCGCAGTATTCATAGCCGCACAGGGGCTGAATATAAGCAGTTCAGACGCGCTCTACGTCACTATAGCAGCCTCTCTAAGCTCCTCCATAGTAGGGTTACAGCTGATACATGACAGGGTTGAAATACAGTTGCTCCACGGGAGACTGGCCGAATCGATAAACCTGGTCCAGGATCTGCTGGCGGTGGCGATAATCCTCGCAATATCCGTAAACTCCACGCAGAGCTTTCTAGCCGGACTCGGGATTATAGCTACCGCAATTGTCTTCAGGTCGACCCTGTTTCGGCTATTGATGAAAATAGGGGGGAAATCAACTGAAATGGTGCTTCTGACCGGTCTAACCATCCTGACAGCATTCGTCGGAGCCGCCCAGCTGACAGGTCTTTCGATCGTTATAGGTTCCTTCGCGGGCGGTCTAGCCTGTGCCCGTTTCCCGGACAACCTAGAGGTGCTGGAGACTCTCAACCCTCTTAAGGACTTCTTCTCCACAATATTCTTTGTAACTCTTGGAGCGCTGGTAACCTTCCCTTCCCCTGAAACACTGGTTCTTACAACTTTAATACTCGCTGCCACTGTTGCTTTAAAACCCGCCATAACGGCACTGATGCTCCTGATAAACGGTTACGACAGGAGAACATCCTACCTTACAGCCCTCACGCTTGACCAGGTCAGCGAGTTTGCACTGATGATAGTCATAACGGCCTATGCAGCGGGTACAGTATCTTCAGGTGTGTTTAACGCCGTCATACTGGCAGCCGCGCTCACAATGATGTCCTCCGCCTACACTACACAGAAAGAGGAGTCAATTTACAGGTTTGTCTCCAGCCTGAGCAGGGTGGAATCCAGTCCACGGAAGATAGAGGAGAGAACAGAAGTTCCGGAGGATCTGGAGGGTCATATAATACTCGCAGGTTTCGACACACAGGGCAAGAGGCTGGCGGAAACTCTCAATGAAGAGGGAGCTGAATTCCTTGTCGTGGAGAATGATCCGGAAAAGATCACAGAGGCAAAGAAGAACCACGAGAACTACGTATTCGGGGACGTGATGGACGATGACACCTGGGAGAAGGCAAAGATCGATGACGCAAAGCTGATAGTCTCCACTATTCCTGTGAAGAAGGTTTCAGAAAAGATACTGGAGCTGGATACAGATGCCGAGAAAATCCTGAGATCAGGAGACATAGATGAGGCCGCGGATCTACTTGAGGCCGGAGCAACATATGTCGAGGTCCCGGATGTGGTGGCCTCCGAGCAGCTTATAGACCATCTGAAAGGCGTTTTGGAGAAGGAGAACTACAGGGAAGAACTCAGGAGGCGGAATCTTTTAGAAGTTCGCCGCTATTTGGAACAGGAGGAAGGATGAAATGAAGCTTGAAGGAGCAGAAGCCACAGTAATTATAGATGGAGAAAAAGTCGTCAAGGAGAGAAAACAGAAAAACTACAGGCACCCCGAGATAGATGAAAGGATACGGAAAGAAAGGACCAGCAAAGAGAAGCGGATAATAAAGGAGGCGCGTTCTGCGGGCGTTAATGTTCCCTCTGTAGAAGAATTGGACGCCACAACACTTGAATTCAGCAGAGTGGATGGCGAACTTTTTCGGGAAACCATACAGGATAGACCAGAAATAACCGAAGAACTGGGTCGTAACGTGGCATTCCTGCACGGTGCCGACATAATCCACGGGGATCTAACTACAAGCAATATAATCGTCAAAGAGTCAGAAACCGTGCTAATCGACTTCGGTCTGAGCCAGCGCTCCCAGAGGATCGAGGAACGGGCCGTTGACATCCACCTCTTCAAACAGGTTCTGGAATCCTCTCACCCTGATGTAACCGAAGAGGCCTGGAACCACTTCCTGGAGGTTTACTTGAACTACGGGAAAAGCGAGGAAGTCCTGGAAAGGCTGGAGGACGTTGAGAAACGCGGCCGCTACAAGTAGTCGCCGCCCTGTTTATAAAAATTCGCTCCGGATCGAGTACTAGACCGGTATCGTTGGCGCGAGACCGGATCGGCACGTGATAGAATGAGAATCAACTCCAAGCTCGCAATCGCTGGATACCTGAAAAACCTTCTACAGATATTTATAACAGGATTCAGGGTGTGAAGTAATGGCCCGCATGCATTCCGAGGGACGCGGAAGCTCCGGATCCAGCAAACCTGTAAGCAAGAAAGTTCCGCGATGGGTTGACTACGACGAAGAGGAAGTAGTCGATCTCGTCCTCAAACTCAGGGAGAAGGGAAACGAACCCTCTCAGATAGGTCTGAAGTTACGGGACGAACACGGCATTCCCAGTGTCCGGGAGATAACAGGCAGAAAGATAACCGAGATACTGGAGGAAGAAGGAGAAGCACCCGAGATACCGGAGGATCTCTCGAACCTAGTAGAGAAGGCCAACGACATACTCGAACATCTTGAGGAAAACCCGAACGACCGGGAAGCCGAGAGAAGCCTTGAGCTGACCGAGGCACGGATAAGAAGGATCGCCAGCTACCACCGCGAAGAAGGGAACATTCCCGAAGACTGGAAGTACGTAAGAGAAGAATAAAGTTGTATCGAACCTTACACAATCAATTTAAGCACCATCCGAGATTGATTCTATAGTGGTTCTGATTGGTTGACGAAATTCTTGAAGCCGCGAAACCTGCAGCCGAGAAGCTTGAATCTTACGAGGGAAGAATACGCCTGATAGGTCAGTACGATGCAGACGGTATATGCGCGACGGCGATCGCAAGCGAGATGCTTGAAAGGCTTGGAAAGGTTTTCGAGTACGAGATACTCAAACAGCTCTATGAGGAAGACATACGCAGGATCTCCGATGAAGATGAAGAACTTATCCTCTTCGTCGACATAGGATCCGGTCAGTCAGAGAAGGTCCAGCAGATACTTGTCGAGGAAGCCGGCAAAGAGGTGATAGTCTCGGACCACCACGAACCCAGTATAGAGGGAGAGTTTATCCACCTCAACCCCCACTTCCTGGGGATCGACGGCGGCGAAGCCATAAGTGCAGCGGGCATGACCTACCTGCTGGCAGAGGCGATTGACAAAGAAAACTTCGACCTGGTGCAGTACGCCCTCATAGGAGCTACAGGCGACGTCCAGAAACAGGACGGGGAGTTCCTGGGCCTCAACAAGCAGCTGCTGGAGAGGGCGGAAAAACACGATCTTATCCAGAAGCGGCAGGGCCTGGATCTGTACGGAAGAACCACAAAGCCTCTCCACAAGTCCCTGATGTACACCAGCGACCCCTACCTGGAAGGCATCACCAACAGCGAATCCGGGGCCATACAGTTCCTGAAATCGGCAGGAATCGATCTCCGGCAGAACGGAGGCTTCAGGTGCCTAAGCGATCTCAGCGAACAAGAGGAGTAACAGCTCATACATGAAATGATAAGACGGGGATACGACATAGAACCTCTTCTCCAGAACGTTTACGTGCTGAAAAATGGTCATGGGATCGACGAGTTCTCCACCATAATAAACGCCTGTGGACGCCTTGGAGAACCCGAAAAAGGCGTCATGATACTTCTCCAGGACGACCTGGAGCTCGCGGAGAAGATGCAGAAACGTTACGGGAGAAAGATCTCCTCCGCACTCTCGTACATCGAGAACAATCAGGACAACAAGGAGGTCATATACCAGGAAACGGTAGGCGTTATCGACGCGGGATCAAACATTGGAGAAGACTTCATAGGCACCGTTACAACCATCTCGATGAGCAACGGTTTCTTC
>CAZKLW010000006.1:11553-20934 GCA_964553995.1 uncultured archaeon | reverse complement strand
TCGGCGACCTTCGGTCGGAATTTAGTCCTGCGGTAGTTGCGAGATAGCCGGTGACCCGGGTTCAAATCCCGGCCGCCGCAAACTCCCTTAGCAGTCGTGCAAACTGCTGTCAGCAGTTTGACTCGTCGCAGTGAAATGCCGTAAAGCATTTCCTACAAGTTTACAGTACATTAAGGCTCCAGTTGGTACCGGTGATTCTGAGAAAATTCTCTGGATTTTCGACAACCCGGCGCTGCACACATAACTTCTTCCGTTTGAGTTGCCGGCTGAAGTTTCTAAAACCTATAACTTGAAAGGTAATATGAGATTCTTATAACATAAGACGTTAAATCTTATACTTATATTCTTAGAAAGAGTCTAAAATCGATTATTTTTTAAAATTAATGATTTTAATACCGTTTTAAATCTGGTGATATTGTATGGAGGGTGAATGGTCCGAGATCGATGTGGACGACAGGTACGTCCAGAAAGGCTGGGAACACGAGGAAGGTCACGAGGTGACCGTAGAGTTTTTCGATGAGGATGCAACCTGGGACACGAAGTTGAACGATGACCTGGTGTCGAACCGTGACACGCAACAGGAGGCGATAGAGAGGGCGCTGGAACTGATGTTCAACGGTTTCGAGGATTACCTGGACTAGAAGAACTCCATTCCCGGGACGTTTCCGAGCTCGTTCCGGGCCTCGTCACTCATTTTTTCTGGAGACCATCGCGGTTCAAAAGTCAGTTCGACATCGATGCTGTTGACTTCGAGCTTTTCTACCTCCCGCCTCACAAGTTCGTCGAAAACGCCGTGGAGGGGACATCCGGGAGTCGTCAGCGTCATGAGTATCTCGACATTGTCTTCCTCGTCAACGTCTATCTCGTAAACGAGCCCGAGATCCACGATGTTTATGTTTAGTTCCGGGTCGATAACTTCTTCAAGTTGCGCCTGGACATCCTCTTCTTTTACCATGCAGAAGGATTGCTGTCAACTTATTTTAACAGGAGGGTCAGAATATCCAGATCACGAGTGCTATGTAGAGCGCCACGAGGCTGATGATCAGGAGCCTTACAAGTATGTTTATGCTGAATATGAGACCTGAATAGTCCTCTCCCAGAAGCTTCATGGTCTCAGTCCTGTCCGGGCTGAAGCCGATGCTGGCGTCCGAAACTTTCGATGCTGCTTTCTCCACATTATCTCTTATCTTCTGTTTTTCGACCTGTTTCTCCCTGGAGAGCTCGTGTATGCTGAGGTGCGTGTCAGTTGTAAAGGGAAGCACCTCGTCGAATCTTTTCCTGAACTCAGCCTCCAGCTGCTGCATTTCAGGGCCGCACTCGTTTCCTTCGATACCGAATAGGAGGGTCTTCTGGTCATCCACCTCTTCCACTAGGGCGAAGCTTGGAGTTCCGGAGTCATCAGCCTGGAATCCCGCGCTGTAGGCGTGAGTCTCTTCGCCTTCCAGGAGTTCGAGGAAGTCTTCCAGGTAGCCCTGGAGTTTCTCAGCTGTTTCCGTGTTGTACCAGACCTCGTTCCGGTCCTGTCCGCGGGCGTGGTTGTGTAGATCGACCAGAACGACTTCTTCGGGATCAAAGACGTCCTGGAAGACTGGTATCTCGTAGTCATCGTAGTGGAAGTCATCCGCTGTTTCCAGGAACACTATTTTCTTTCCGTTGACAGCCCGGCCGTAGAAGGTTACCTCCCCGTAGTCCTTTTTCACAAGTCTTGAGGCCTTTGATACCAGTTCTGGCCTTGTCATGGCGTCAACTATCTTCTCGTAGTCTTCCGGCTTCGCGGGATCAGCCTTGTGTGTCGAGGGAGCGTGGAGGAAAAAGCCCGAGCCGTCCCTGTTTAGGTATTCGATGATATCGGCAGTGACCTGTCCACCACCAAATCCTTCTAGAGGCCCTGGATGAATCCAGGGTATCGATAGCCTTGTACTTCCTTCTTCGTTCTGGATTTCCAGGGTCTGTACCTCGGGACGCGCAGGATAACCCAGTTCCAGCTCTTCCTGTCTCTTCTGGAGAAGTCCGGAGGTGAGCCAGAAAGCGGTCACGCCTTCTATGTTTGCCCCTATCAGGAACTCCACGGTCAGGATTATTAGCCCAAGCATGAATCCCGCGAACACCAGGACGCCGAGGCTGTAGGCGTAGCTTGCCGGATCTATCCGGAGTGCGGCGCCAAATATTGCGTGGAACGATACCAGTATGGCGAGAGGCTGTACCAGGCTCAAGACAGAGAGCCTCTTCACGTAGCTGTATCCCAGGGTGACCGTCAGCACCAGGAGGTTCGACAGGAATACAGTTATTATGCCCAGCCAGAGTATGTTCCAGGCGTTTATCAGATTGTCGGCCCCGCTAAGTATGAGCATGTATAACGCGAATATTAACTGGTTCGATAGCGCCAGGAAGTAGCCCCACCGGCGCGGATAATCCGGCAGTAACCAGTGGAGCAGTTCGCCGGACACGAGGGACGGGATGATGAAAAGCGCCAGTGAAAGAATTACAAGGATCCCTGGTGTCAGGGACGAGACGTCGATCAGGTTGCCTGCGAACATTTTCAGGGCATAGTAGAAAAGTGCTCCTGATACGAAACCGGTTGCTACTATAGCTGGCAGTAGCTTCCTGGAAGACGGTATCCTGAATACTATCTTCTTGAAGATGTCAACGTTGTCAGTTGCCATAGACGAAAGTTCGACAGAAGATTTCTAAATACAGGGGTTAGAACCGCTTGTAGACCTTCTCAAGTCTATCAACGCTGGATTTAACGTCCAGCTCCTCCCGTTTCTCGAGGCAGTTATTCCCGAGTTCGTCAGTTCTCTCAATCGCCTGCTCCAGCTTTTGCCGGAGTTCGCTGGTGTCGCACGTGTATAGGTAGCCGGTCCTTCCATCATCTACGGCCTCTGTCAGCGCCATCCTGTCCAGCGCCACTACAGGTGTTCCGCACGCCTGAGCCTCCAGTGCGACCATGCCCTGGGTCTCCACCGGGCTCGGCATGCCGAAGACATCCATAGCTGAATAGAACTCGGGTAGTTCCTCCCTGTCGAGGAAGCCGAGGAACCTGCAGTCCACGTCGATCTTCCGAGTTAGCTTCTCCAGCTTCTGCCTGGCGGGGCCGTCTCCACCCAGAACGAGGGTTGCGTCAAGTCCCTTCACGGCTCTCACCAGTTGCTCCAGATTCTTTTCGTGGCCCTGGCGGCCGGTGTAGCCAACCAGAGGTTTCCCGGTTTCCAGGTCGTAACGGGAGAGGAAATCCGCAGGATCGACAGGTTTGAAGAATTTGGTGTCGACCCCGTTAGGGATAACAGTTATCTCGGTGTCGATTCCTATCTCCTGTTCCAGCTTTTCCTTTGTAACCTGGCTGGGCGCGATGACTATGTCGGCCTGATTGTAGAAAGCCTTGTTCCACCATGAACTCATGGATCTGAGGACTGAAGCTATTCTGGGATGAGGAGACAGGTAGTCCGTGTACTCTCCTATGGGAGTGTGGTAGCTGGCGACAACCGGGAGACCTTTCCTCCGTGCCGCGCGGAGCCCTGCAAGCCCCAGCACGGTCTGTGTGTGAACGTGTACGAGGTCGGCTTCGATCTCCGGGATCTTGGGGGTTCCAAGCCGGAAGTCGCTATAGAACCGGAATACAAGGCTCTGGACAGGGGTTTCTCCTTCTCCGAACCGGTACTCCGAGGCATCGGGGCAGACCACCTGCATCCTTCCTCCCCGGGATCGGTACTCGTCCCTCCAGGCCTCAAGAGTGTATGATACGCCGCTGACCGTTGGAAGATAGGCGTCGGTGAAGGCGGCAACTGATTCCATGTTCACCTTTGGGACAGGGTGTTTTTTTAGAGATTATGCCGAGTGGGAGGATATGGGTCTGGCGGAAAGACTGGAATTCGTACTCTGGCCGGCAATGGCGGTATATCTAGTGGTCTATATAGCAATAATATTTGCGGCCGGCATACCACTGTACCTGGTTTCTGTTATTTTCCCTTCCGCGGCCTCCAGGCTGAGATCCGGTTTCATCACGTTTCTCCTGGTGCTCGCGGCTCCATTCCAGCTACTACCGCCTATCAGGGAGTAGCCAGTTCCCGGTATACTTCCACCAGTTTCTCGCCCACCGCGTCCAGTCTGTACTGTAAACTTTCCTCCTCTGCTGCTTTACCTATATCCTCCCGTTTCTCTTCATTCTCCGCGAGTTCGTTGATCCTGTCGCTGAATCCTTCAACGTTGGCGGCTTTCAGGCAGTTTTTCCCTTCTTCCAGCCACTCAAAGGTTTCTATGTCTCTTACCACGGGCGGTTTTCCCGCCGCCATAGCTTCAAGGAGGGCTATACCCTCGTTCTCGTTTCTCGTCGGGAAGAAAAATATGTCGCCGGCAGCGTATGCACCCCTTATATCGTCTATATATCCCGTGAACTGGCAGTTATCTGGCGAGTTCTCCACGAGTTTCCTCGTTCTCCGGCTTTTCAGGAGCCTGTCGACGAGACTGTTTCCCCCCGTAGGATTTAGATAGCCAAACCAGACGAAGTCGATATCCGGGTTCTGCCTCGCTGTTTCCGTAAAGGCCTCGAGTCCCTTCCTCCTTATAACGTGCCCGACGTTGAAGACTACCGGGGGTTCCAGGTCGTACCGGGACAGGTATTCCTGCCTCAGGTTTTCGAATCCTTCAAGCTTTTCTGGCTCGAAACCGTTGCTTACAACTGTCTTCGGGACGTCGGTGTACTGCTCCACTGTTTCCTTATTATGATGGGAGGGGCAGATCAAGCGGTCTCCGAGGCTGTACGCGTACTTGAGGTACGGCTTCATGGGCAGGGCAAGCGCATTGGAAAAAGCGAAGCTGTTCCTGAAGTCTTCCGCAGTCTGGTGGGTATGTATGAGCACTGGAACACGTCCTTGAGCCTTCCGGGCGTAGTAGACCGACTTGGGCCCCATGTTGTTGAGGTGGAGGATATCCGCCTCGAGATCAGGTTCCGTAGTGTAGTCGATGCCGTGACGCTCCATGATCTTCCTCTGGTTCTTCACTGACTGCACGTGGCCTCCAGTGATCATATCCTCCCATTCAAAGTAGTGGCTTACCTTCATCGATAACTCTAAAAACGGTGGGCAGTTTTTCAAACTTATGGGGGAAGAGATAGCCGGGGAGAGGATCGAACGCCTTTTTGAACTTGCGGATAAGCGGCTGGACGAGGATAGACCTGGACTGGCGGATCGCTACGTGGAGCTTGCCCGCCGTGTAGGCATGAAATATAATGTTTCCATCCCTGGAAAATTGAGAAGACGGTTCTGCCATGAATGTGGCTCCTTTCTAAGGCCGGGATATAACTGCACGGTCAGGATCAACTCCAAGAACAAAACTGTTAACTACCGCTGCGGGGAATGCGAAGAAGTGAACAGGTATGGATACAAGGATTAAGAAGCTGCTGTGGTTCGGGGTCTCGACCGGGATAATACTGGGCCTGATCTACTTTGCAGATCTGGACCAGTTCATTGAATCTGTCAGAAAGGCAAACGCGCTTCTTTTTGTACCCGCTTTAGTATCCGGTCTCGCAGTTTTCCCTGTCTGGGCGTACGTCTGGATGAGGGTTTTCAGGAGATCCGGGATATCGCTGGGATATTTCAAAAACCTGAAGGTCTTCATGGCTGGGTTTTTCATGAACTCTGTTACGCCTCTCGGACAGTTTGGTGGAGAACCAATAATGGCCTATATAGTGAGGGACAGCTCGGATTCCAGCTACGAGAGAGCTCTATCAAGTGTTTTCTCGGCTGACGTCATAAATGCGATACCTGTAATAACCTTCAGTCTTGCGGGAGCGGTCTACTCGGTATTTTTCCGATCACTCAACAGTATGGTGATACAGGGTCTCTACATCGCTCTGTTCGTTCTGCTCGTGGGTTTTCCACTCATGTACCTTCTCTGGTTTGAGGCAGGGACGATTGAAAGCTTTCTCATAGGCCTGCTTGAAAGACTGAAATTCCTGGGTTTAAAGCAGAGCTGGATAGATAGAGTTGAGGAAAAGATGGACAGGGTTGCGGACTCCTTCGACGCCATAGGAAATGACAGGATATACCTCTTCGAGACCATAGGTATAGCCCATATAGGGTTTTTCTTGCAGGCGCTCTGCCTTTTCTTCATAATCTGGTCGGTGGGTATAGAGCCCGACTTCACACCTATCTACTTTGTTCTGGCGCTGTCGGGTCTGGCGAACTTTTCACCTACACCCGGGGGTTCGGGAACCTTCGAGGCTGCGATGGCCGGGCTTATAACCGTCTTCTTCCCTGCTTCTCTTGCTACAGGACTGACAATAGCTATTCTATTCCGGTTGACGACCTACTGGCCGGGACTTGTAATAGGTTACTTCTCGCTTAACAGCCTGAACGGTGTTGAAGAATGACCTACTGCTATCTCCTGGCGGGCGAGGATCTGGAACTAGCCAGGGCCGAGCTTGAAGGTTTCCTGGAGTCCCAGGGCTTCGAGCCTGAGGTGGAAAGAGAGGGAAGGCTGGCATTCAGCAACGAGGAGCCTGAAAGAGGACAGTTAAGGCGTCTCGCTCTGGTGCATGAGGTCGGGGAACTGATCGAGAAAGGTTCTATAGAGGATCCGGATCCAGATTACCGGCCGGATGGAAGCTTCGCGATCAGAGTTCAAGGCAAGGAAGGTAGTAAAGAGGATCTTGAGGAAAAGTTTGGGTCCGTCATGGAAACGGAAGAAAACGAGGTGGATCTTGAAACGCCTGAAGAAGAACTGAGGGTCTACGTATCTTCAGGCAAGTATTACCTGGCGCGGCTGATAGAGGAAATTGATAGAGGCCTGTTCGAGAAGCGGAAAAACCAGGAGAGGCCGTTTTCTTCCCCTGTGTCACTTGATCCTGTCGTGGCGCGCGTGCTGGTCAACCTTTCGGGCGTGAAGCCGGGGGGACATGTCCTCGACCCGTTCTGCGGGACCGGCGGAATCCTCATAGAGGCGGGACTATGCGGAGTCGGTGTTCACGGTCTCGATGTCCAGGAGAAGATGGTGGAAGGAACGAGGGAAAACCTCGAGGAGTATGGGATCATAAGCCACGATATACGTGAAGGCGAAGTTTCCGAAGCTCCTGAAATCTTTGATCGACAGTTTGACGCCGCGGTCACCGATCTACCATATGGCGGCGCCTCAAAGGTGGAGGGAGAACCTCTCGAGGACTTTTTAGAAGTGGCGCCCAAGCTTACAGATCGCATGATCGTCTTCATGACCGACCAGGAATCCGTGAACGGCATGGAACCCGAGTTCGAGATCTACGTTCACAAGAATCTTACTAGGTATGTATACATTATGAATAAGGAGACTTCTGGTGATCTAGCATAGCTGATATGAGTTCTGCTCTCCTCGAATCCGACATATCCCGATCTTCAGGCAACCTCTCTTCATCTTCGGAGGGCTCCAGTCCCTCTGCTAGTATTTCAAGTTCTTCTGCAGGGACTGGTTCTTTGTCGAGAGGTTCTTCAAGGTTGTGTTCATAATTGTGAAAGTCAAGGTAATTGATTATATACTCTAATAGATGCCCTTTATTCCTGTCTGGAAGTTCCTCCGCGCATCTGTAGACACCATCACGGTAATCGGTGACTGCCAGAACACCTTCTAGATCGTCTGCTACACCACTAGTTACCAAATAATGGTTTTCTCTATTCCTCTGCTCGTCTATCTTCATAATTGTTACTCTTAAGTAACGATACTTAAAGCTTTCGGTACCTGTTAGATTAAAACTTCAGGTTTCGAAAGTTTTGCATGGACGTCTGGACTGTAGGTACTTCAAGCGCGGTTCCTACGAGGGAACGGGGACTTCCTGCGAACATGATCAATTTTGACGGTGAGAGACTGCTGTTTGACTGTGGTGAAGGAGCGCAGAGACGTATAATGATGGACAAGCTCGGTCTGATGAAGATATCAAGAATTTTTATAACTCACTGGCACGCCGACCACTTTTCAGGACTTTTAGGACTTATACAGACGCTGGAGATGGAGGGTCGAGAGTCGCCGCTCTATATCTATGGGCCGCCAAGGACGGAAGAGTTTACTGAAAGGCTACTTGACATGGGATACTTCAACAGGAACTACGACATCTTCGTTGACGATATCGTGGAAGGAGAGGAAGTTGTCGGAGAAGGCTACAGGGTTGAACCCTTCGAGGTCGAACACGGCATCAATGCCTTCGGATACGTCTTTGAAGAGGAGGAAACCGTGAAGGCCAACAAGCAGAAGATGAAGGAGCTCGGGCTGGAAGCCTCGCCAAAGATAGGGGAGCTAAAGGCCGGTAACACCGTAGAAGTTGACGGGAAGAAGGTGAAGCCTGAACAGGTTGTAGAGGAGGTTCCTGGCCGCAAGGTGGTCTACTCAGGCGATACTGCGAAATGCGACAACATGGTCAAACATGCTAAAGGAGCCGATATACTGATACACGAGGCCACCTGTAAACATGAGATGATAGAAGAAAGAAAGGGCCACACTTCCGCTCTCCAGGCTGCGAAGATAGCAAAAGAAGCAGGTGTCGAAAAACTAGTGCTGACCCATATATCCAGGCGTTACAGGAACAGCGAGGAAGAACTGCTTGAAGAAGCTAGGGAGGTCTTCGAGAACACGGTTGTAGGCGAAGACGGCCAGAAGTTCGAGGTCAAGCCTCATCGACCGGAGTAGTCTCGAGTTCGGTTAATGTTTCCTGGACGAAGGGTTCTATGTCGCTATCCAGTCTTTTCCGGGCTGCTGTTCTTAGATCGTCTGCGGGCGAATGGTTTATATCTATGGCCGAGGGGTTAGTGCGCTGGTAAAACTGTTTTTTCCCGTTATTTCGACAGCCGCTATCGAAGCCTCTTTCAAAAGAATTCTGGATTTCTCTGACTTCTTCTTGTATATCCTGGTTGGAAGAAAAGATCCTTGTAAACTTGTCAATATTGACGAAGTCCAGATTCTTGAAGTGGTCGTGATCGACAAATTCAGGTTTTACTATCTCATGCCCGGCAATTTGATCCCAGAAACTGGAAAAATCTCTGATAGCTTCGCTGAATAGTGCCGCCTCCAGTGCCTCGTACTCATCTTCCCGGTCGGCGGGAATCAGTTCTCGAATCGAAACGTCGCCTAAGTCCTTCTTGGGGGGATCTTCCCCGAGATGCGCGTCCTCAAAATCTATTAGTGTTGCCTTGTCTTCAGATCCGGATACCATAAGGTTCCTGATGTAGGGTGTATCACTGAACCTCCCTGTAGTTTTCATTCCGATGAGATCCTCATGCATTATATCTGCCATGTAGAGAGGGGCGTATGTCTCTCCCACAGCCTCAGCGTAATCATGGAAGTCAGGGATGCTGTTCAGTTCTAGATCTTCAAACATCCCGAAATCATAGAGGAAAGGCATGCTGTATGAGATTTCCCCATCGCTAT
>CAZKLW010000006.1:0-11543 GCA_964553995.1 uncultured archaeon | reverse complement strand
CGTAGATAAAGAACTTCTGGTCCGGCACCTATTTCGTCGGCCAGAATTGCAAATTCAATTTCGTTGGGCACCTTATTGGGTTTTTTCTCTATCACTAGTTCTGGTAAGACAGTGCCTTCGATTGAGTCGGGAGAAATCTCGTAGACCTGCACCTTGTCGTTCTGGTAATATCTCTGGAGAGTGCTGTCATCCATACCTAGTTTTCTCTCCATTGCCTCTTCATACTCTAGAGGTTCCAGAGCCAGTTCTTCTGGAACATAATCTTTTACGGGTTGTAGCTCCATATATCCCATTTTGCCCGGAACTCTTATGTTTTTTACTGTAGTGTAGTGAATAACTTGGCTCTTATTCCGTCAGCTTCTGATCCTCGCTCGGCACGACCTCGATCTCCGCGTCCTCGAACTCTTCCCGTATATCACCTAGGCGGTCGAGAAAGACTGCTAGCGCTGCTATCTCGCTATGGGGCTGGGTACCTACCGAGATATTGTAGTCCACGTTCCTGTATACCCATCGAGGGACCTTCTTCGCTCCTACGATTACGAGCAGATCCTCTCTCCTTTCTTCCTCTATCTCCGGCAGTTTCTCATTGATCCTTTCGCCGTACATGGTCAGATGGACCTTGAGGCCTTCAAACTCCGTGATTACTTTTTTCCATTCCTTCCTGTACTCAACCTCGAACGGTCCGCCCCACCGTTCCACTGTGTCTTCAAGAGATTCCATCATCGAACTGTCTCTCTCACCGGAATAGATTATTCCATCGCAATCCCACTGCCTCGCCACCAGCCCTACATGTGTGGAAATACGATCATCTCTTCCCGCGCGGTGTCCAAGCCTGAGGACCTTGATCATACAGAAGTATTTCTGCCCAAGTTTTATACGGTAAACAGGGATTATCGATTTAAGTCATTAGCCACAATTAGATACTGCATGAACGTCTTGACTGAATGGTTTGAGAAGGCCAGGGATGTAGTTCTCAGCCCTTCGGCCTTTTACAGCGAGATGGAACCTGGTGACGGATTCGTTGCCCCTGTCAAGTTTGCGGCAATCTCACTTGTCATCAGCGGACTTTTGACAGGAGTAGTAAATATGGTGATACCGTCTTCCGTGATGCCCCAGACTTTGGGAGCATCTGCTGGATCAACGGGAATAACAGGGGTGCTGACCTCTGCTCTCGGATCGGTAGTGGGAGGTGTTATAGGTCTTTTCGTAGTTGCAGCCTTCATCCATATCTTTGTCTACCTCTTTGGTGGGCGGAACTACAGGGACACATTCGAGGTTCTCTCGTACGCGACCGCTGTATCGGCGTTCCTTGGATGGATACCGCTGGTCAATATCCTGGCGTGGCTCTACGGCATCTATGTTCAGGCGAAAGGTATAGAGAGCTACCACAACCTTAGCTTTGGAAAGTCTCTGGCCTCGGTGGTTCTTCCCGGAGCTATAATGCTGGCACTTGCAGTGGCGGTAATTGCTCTATGGATGAGCGCCCTTACAACGCTGCCGGCGTAGAAATATTTCCTTCTTTCTTTTTTCCACCAAACCTTGTAAATAACTTCTCACGAGGTATTCGTTATGTCGATTGAAGTGGAGCTACCGGACGGCTCAAGTTTAGAAGTCGATGAAGGAGCAACGGTAGAGGACGCCGCGTACGATATCGGAGAGGGCCTGGGAAACGATACCGTAGCCGGGGTCGTCAACGGAGATCTTGTAGCTAAGGAGAGGAAGCTTGAAAACGGCGACGAACTGAGAATAGTCACGGAGGACTCCGAGGAGTACCTGAGCGTCCTGCGACACTCGGCGGCACATGTCTTCGCTCAGGCCCTGAAACGGCTGCATCCTGATGCCAAGCTGACGATTGGACCCTGGACTGACGAGGGCTTCTTCTACGATATCGCGAACGTTAATCTCGACAAGGAGGATCTCAAGGAGATACAGGAAGAGGCGGAGAAGATAATAGAGGCAGACCTGGATATAGAGAGGGAGGAAGTATCCAGGGAGGAGGCAAAGGAATTCTACCAGGACAACCGGTTCAAGCAGGAAATTCTGGAGGAAGAGGCGGCGGAAGGTGAAACCGTCTCCTTCTACGAACAGGGAGATTTCAGAGACCTCTGCAAAGGTCCTCACCTCTCAAGTACTGGCGGGATTGGCGGGTTTAGGCTACTCGAGATCGCGGGAGCCTACTGGCGCGGCAACGAGGAAAACGAGATGTTGACAAGAGTTTACGGAACAGCCTTTCCTACCGAGGAAGATCTGGAAGAATTCCTTGAGAATCGGCGTGAAGCCGAGAAACGAGATCATCGCAGGATCGGGAGAGAGATGGATCTTTTCTCTATCCCGGAGCATTCCCCTGGTTGCGTCCATTTCCACAGGAACGGCATGATTATCAGGAGAGAACTGGAGGATTATATACGCCAGAAAAACAGGGAACTAGGCTACGAGGAGGTCTGGACGCCGGAGCTGAACAAGGCAGAGCTCTGGAAGAAGACAGGTCACTACGAGGCCTTTAAGGAGGACGGCGAGATGTTTGCCTGGGAACAGGACGAGACCGAGTGGGGTCTGAAGCCCATGAACTGTGCAAACCATTCACACATTTTCGACTCCGGGAAACGCTCCTACAGGGAGCTGCCGGTAAAGCTCTCTGAGTTCGGCACATGCTACAGGAACGAGCAGAGAGGAGAGCTTTCAGGACTTCTAAGGGTAAGAGGTTTCACTCAGGACGACGGCCACGCCTACATAAGACGGGACCAGATCGAGGAGGAAGTCAAGAAACACATGCGGACAATTATCGAAATATACGACGAGTTCGGTTTCGACGTAAACTTCATACTTGAGACCAGGCCTCCAAAAGCTCAGGGACCTGAAGAACTCTGGGAGGAGGCCGAGGAAGATCTTGGCAAGGCTCTTGATGAAGTGGTGGAGGACTACGAGGTAAAGCCCGAGGAAGGGGCCTTCTACGGACCGAAGATAGGTGTGGAGGTAGAGGACGCCATCGGACGCGAATGGCAGCTTGGAACTGTACAACTTGACTTCGTGATTCCAAGGAACTACGGTTTAAAGTACGTGGGAGAGGACAACGAGGAGCATTATCCAGTTATGATTCACAGGGCGATCCTGGGTACATTTGAACGTTTCATGGGTGTCATGATAGAACACTTCGCGGGCGAGTTCCCGAGCTGGCTGGCCCCGGAGCAGGTCAGAATCCTCCCGGTGAGCGATGATAACCTCGAGTACGCCCGGGAGGTAAGTGAAGAGCTGTCAGAGTTCCGGGTAGATATAGAGGACCGTTCATGGACGCTTGAGAAGAAGATCCAGGCAGCGCATAACGACAACGTTCCCTACATGTTGATCGTTGGCGACAACGAGGAGGAAGCAGGAGAGTTATCCGTCCGTGACAGGGATGAGAGGGAAGACCGCGGTTTCTCGGTCGGAGAGTTCCGTTCGCACCTGGAGGAAGAGATACGGGATAAAAGGCTGGAACCGGACTTTCTGGGATAAAAGGCTCCTGTTCCATTTAAAAGTTTTTGACCCGGAGCTTGAGGTATGGTAAACGTTTACGATGTAAAGGCTGAACCGCTTATACAGGATGTGGCGGAAGAACTCGAGGCCGACTTTGAAGCGCCTGAATGGACAGAGTTCGCCAAGTCCGGCGTTCACAGGGAGCGACCGCCTGAACAGGAGAACTGGTACTTTATCAGGGCAGCGGCGATACTAAGGAGAATCTACATGGAAGGACCGCTCGGTGTTTCCCGCCTGAGGACGATTTACGGTGGCCGGAAGAGAAATGGTCACGGCCCAGAACACCATGGAAAGGCCTCTGGAAAAGTCATAAGAACTGCGCTCCAGAACCTTGAGGAAGCGGGATACGTTGAAACCGAGGAAGGCGAGGGACGAGGCATGACCGAGAAGGGAAGGAGCTTTCTGGACGGAAAAGCATCGGAACTCTACGTCTAGGACGATGGTTGACGACGAAGAACTTGAGAAGCTGAGAGAAGAAAAGATGCAGGAGGCAAGTGAAGAAGAGTCAGCTGAAAGACAGAAAAAACAGCTGAAAGAGAGGGCATCACAGTATCTTACCTCGGAGGCCCGTTCCCGTCTGGGAAACATCAGGGCCGCGAGGCCTGAACTCGCATCGGCGATAGAGTCGCAGGTTGCCCGCCTTGGAGAGATGGGTCAGGTGGACGAAATTAATGATAAACAGCTGAAAGAGATACTTCAAAACCTTCAAAATACTGGGGAAGAAACCAGTATCAAGTTCCGAAAATAGGAGATCACAATGAGTTCCAATAAATCCAAGGGAAAGAAGAAGAGGCTCGCAAAGGCCGCAAATACTGCAAAGTCAGCGCCTCGCTGGGTATCGCTCAAGGCGTTCGGACTGGATCGTGCAAGAAAGAAATCAATTAAACCTCGGAAGAGCAGGCACTGGCGTAGAAGCGACCTGGACGAGTAAGGTTTCTAGATGAGCCGTTATACTGTAAATCTTTCCCGGGCCAGGACTTATTCCCGGCGGAAGCGGGCCCAGAAGGCCATGTCCATACTCAGGGAACAGCTTGAGAAACGTGAGGGGAAAAAAGTTTCTATATCTCCCGAAGTCAACAGGAAGATCTGGGAGCGCGGAGCCGAGAAACCTCCCGCCTCGATAGAGGTCGAGATAACAGAGACTGCGGGAGAACCTGTCGCGGTTCTGCCAGGTTCTGAACCAGAGGTTGAGGAAGAACCTGAAGAAGCCGAGGAGCCGACGGAAGAAGTAGAGGAGACAGAGTCGGAAGAGACACCTGAAGAAGATACCGAAGAGGAAAGCGAAGAACCTGAAGAAGCAGAGGAGGCTGAAGAAGAGGCCGTAGAAGAAGAGCCTGGGGAAGACGATGAACCCGAAGTTGATTACTCGGAAATAGTCTCCGGTACTATCTCGGATGCGAAGGAACAGCTCCAGGAGCTTGAAGATCCGGATTACGGTGCAGCTCTGGAAGCAGAGAAATCCAACAAGGACCGCAAGACTCTGAAGGAATGGCTGGAAAACCGGGAGTGATATCCCGGTGATAGAGAGGTACAACTACAGGGGCGACCCGAATACAGGGTTCTACGCGACTGTTACTTCCGGCATGGCGATTCTACCGCCCGAATTCAAGAGAAAGGATTTTTTCGAGGTCGATTGCGCCGAGACCTTTATAGCGAGGACGCGGCTTGTAGGAATGTTTACTGCGGGCAACTCGAATGCGGTGCTGGTACCTGAAAACACGACCGAGAGGGAACGCGGGAAGCTTGAGAACGCAGGTATAGATTTTCATGTTCTTGATTCGAGAGAGAACGCGCTGGGAAACCTTGTGCTTGCGAACGATAAAGGTGTGGTTGTTTCTTCCAGGCTACGCGACCATGTGAAAGAGATCTCCGAAGTACTTGGCGTTCCCGCTAAAGTAGTTGACGTCGCGAGTCTTTCGGCTCCCGGTGTGGCGGCTGTCACCACCAACCATGGCGTGCTGCTCCACAGGGAGGCCTCGGAAGAAGAAGCTGCAGCGGTAAAGGAGGCGCTCGACATTGAAGATGTCGATATTGGAACGGTAAACATGGGATCGCCGTATATAGGTTCCGGCGTGGTGGGAACCGAGAGGAAGCTGCTTGTCGGCGAGGACACTACAGGTCCTGAAATAGGAAGGATAGACATGACTCTGCAAAACGTCTAGCAAGGGTTTAAAAAGCTCGGCAGGGTCGCGAATAGTATGAGCGACTACAGTTTCTCCGGAAAAATGAAGCTCGGACGTGGAACTCAGCCTTTCACACGTGAGGTCGAGGCGGAGTCCGAGAAACATGCCCGTGAAAAACTTTACTCCCAGCTCGGCAGCGAGCACTCAATTACACGTGGTAAGATCAGCATCGAGGAGGTCGAGAGCTGATGCGAAAATTAGAGATTTTCTATGACACCAGAACCGCCGAGGTGGCCCGGTGATGCCGGAGGGACAGCAGGCAATGAGGCAGTACCAGCAGATCCAACAGCAGATTGAACAGGTTAGAGAGTATATAGAAACCGTTGAGCAGAACATAGAGGATCTGCAGACCACCATAAATGCGGTGACCGACCTCGAGGAAGTCGAGGAAGGAACCGAGGTTCTCGCACCCCTGGGCTCGGGTACAATGGCAATAACGGAGCTGAAGGAAAACGACAAGGTTCTCACAAACATCGGTGGAGACAGCTTTGAGAAGAGGCCGCTTGATGCGGCTGAATCCGTACTTGAGGATCGACAGCAGGACCTGCAGGGTACCAGGGAAGAACTCCAGGACACATTAAAGGAACTCCAGAAACAGATGCAGAGTATCCAGAGAGAGATGCAGCAGCAACAGCAACAGGGCTGATCCAGATGCTGGACAGGTTCAGGGAATCCGTCAAAGATTTTTCATCCGACGTAAGGTCTAAAGTAACGGAGAAGGAGCTTACAGAGGAAGAACTTGACCCTCTTCTTGAAGAGCTTCGCCTCAAGCTTCTACAGAGCAATGTTTCGCTTGACGCGGTTGAGGATATACAGGAGAAGCTCCGGGAAGAACTTCTCGGCGAAGAAGTGCCCCGAAGAGAGGTGGAAAGTCGCGTCCAGGATACCGTAAAAGAAGTACTGATCGACATACTTGATGACGAATTTGACCTTGATGCACGACTGGAGAACGCCGATGAACCTCCTGTCGTATTCCTCGTAGGTTTCAACGGTTCAGGCAAGACCACGACCGCGTCAAAGCTTGCCAAGCATCTTGGAGATACCGTTCTTGGAGCAGGTGACACTTTTCGTGCGGCTTCAATAGAACAGCTGGAGGAACACGGCGAGAGGCTTGGACTGGAGGTTGTTTCACATGAGTACGAGTCGGATCCCGCAGCGGTGGGCTACGATACCGTAGAACACGCTGAAAAAGAGGGGAAGATCGCGATCATCGACACCGCGGGTCGCTCCCACGCCGACAGGAACCTGATGGACGAACTCGAGAAGATGGTGGACGTCAACGACCCCGATGTTTCTTTCCTTGTGGTCGACGCTCTCTCCGGTAACGACGTGGTGGAACAGGTCAGGGCGTACAAAGGCATGTTCGACGCCGTTATCGTCACCAAGATGGACGTTGACGAGAAAGGAGGCGCCATAATATCTGTGGCGAAGGAGACAGATAAACCCATCGCGTTCCTCGGAACCGGTCAGGGATACGACGACCTGGAAAAGTTCGACAAGGAGAGTTTTATCGAAGATATACTGGGCTAGATCTGTTCGAGGGCGTCTTTCCGGATAGTTTCGGGATCCATTCCGCCCTCGTCGACTCTCTCGAGCATGGCTGCGACATTCGCCTTACCATAGTCAGTATCCATGTATCCTAATGTTTCGTATGGCGTATCGGGACTGTATTCAGCAAAAACTGCCGCAAGTTGAAGCCTCACGAATTCGGGGTCCCGCTGGTCATAATGCCTGCGTGCTTCTTCCAGAATTGCTTCATAACTCATATTCTTCAACTGTAGGCTGTCTGTTCGTCGAGGCGCTGCTGCATGGATTCCTCGAGCTTCTTCAGCTTATTCTTGAGCGGCTGGAGGTCGTCCTCGAACTCGTCCATCTTGATCTGTTTTCCCTCACTTCTCTTCTGGATCCTGTCCTTCCGCATCGTCGATAACAGATGATTGACCTCTGCGACCAGCTGCTCGTATTCTCTCATCTGTGCTTCTATGTAGGAAATTTCTTGTTCCAGCTCGTCTCTAAGTTCTTCGACAGCTTCTTCTTTCACTTCATTTTTCAGCTGTTCTTTCTCAACGCCGAATTTCTGCCTTACTCGAGAGTAAAACTTCTCCATCCCCATGTTAAAACCTGTATTTACTAATTGATCGTAAAAAGCTTTTAAGTGTTTCTGCCACTCTCGTTTTCCCGTAGAGTATCGGGTACTATTACTCCCAGGTCCTCTACCGAGTTCTGCTGGTAGAAACGCGCTGTAACGGCTCCCAGGACCGCGTCGAACTCTTCAGCCGTCGCGATTCCCGAAGGATCGATGCCGTAGGACTCAAGGGCGTCATCTGAATGTATTGCGAGTTCTTCTGCGGTAATAAACGGGTTGAAACGGATTATCTCCGGGGAATCAGACCCCATTTCCTCGAATAGATAGGCTTTCAGGGCCTCCATACGTCTTACACGTTTGGAATCATCGGAGGCCGGTGTAAACGAGTATCCCTCCTCCTTTAGCTTCTCCTCCTGCTTGGTCAGGCCCTTTCGCGGCTCCTCGACACCTGCGTTGGAGGCGAGTACCTCGGGTTTCCGTTGCTTTACCGCCGCTACTATTTCTCTATTGGTATTTACAGTGAGGCATTCGACCTCCTCTCCGAGGAACGCCAGTACAGTTTCTTGTTCCTCCCTCTCCTTGAGCATGAGGCCGGCAATCATTTTATCACCGGCGTAAAGTCCTCGAGAGACCGGTTTTCCTCTCTTGCCATGCTGTTCTCCTGGTCCCGTACAAAGGGTTTGATTTTCTTTAGGAAGTCTGTTAAAGCCTTGTTGTACTCCTGTGGCTTCTCATAGAAGGAAAACGTCCCCGCCGATTTTATACAGGCGACCAGTGATTCGGACTTCAGCTGTTCCATGAAATCTTCCGAGGAGAAACGGTCATCCTCTGCGTGCACCATTAGACTGTTCTTAACAGGCTTCCTCATGCTGTAGTTTTCGGCGAATGACCTGTATTCCCGGTATCTCGGAACCTCAACATCTTTGACGAACTTTCTTACAGTCCGGTAGTCAGCGGATTCGGAAAAGAAGATCTTCTTCGCTATTTTTGGTTCTCTTGCAGCCTTCCAGATACTCCTGTAGAGTGGACCGGGAACCAGCTGATAACTGGCTGCGACCCCCGTGAGAACAGTCGCGATAACGTTTTCCTTATGTTCGGCGGCCTGGACCAGGGAGTTTCCCAGGCCCGCGCCAGCGAGCACTACGTTCTCCAGCTCCTGATAATTGAGCAACTGTTCCAGCAGCACTTGCTGTCTCTCAAAGCTTCTATCGTTCCTCCAGACGTCGAAAAGCGTTGTCGAATACCTTTTCGAGAAGTAACGGAACTGCTGTTTCCAGAGTTCAGCATTGAAAAGACCTGGCACGAACAGGAGATGGATCCTCGAGTCTCTTTCGGAATGAAAATATCTTATCTTCTCGTTGTTCAGTCTCTCAAGGGAGAAATCCATGTCCACAGTTCTGGAGGAAAGACTTTTATCCCTTTAAACAGGCCTCGAGTTATGGGTCTCAGACACCTTTATTTTATCCTCGTAGGAGGTCTTTCAGGAGCAGCTGCCTTCATCGTTTTCGAGAATACCGGTTTCATCGCCGCGGCAGCGACTTTTACGACAGTTGCCTGGATACTGTACCGGTTCTCTTCAGGAAAACTGCTCTGGGATACTGGCAAGCACCTCATAAATCCCGCCACCGCCTTCATGGTCTTTCTGGGGCTCGGCGTGACATACCTGGCACTTGATTTAGAGGTTACAGGTGATTCGCTTCTCGGCGGACTTGGAGTCGGTATTCTTGGTGCAGCTCTGGGAATGCTGCTTTTCAAGTACTGGACTATAGGAGACTAACCCGTCCAGTTTTAATGTTTCAGCTCTCCTTAACAGATATGTTTGAAAGGATAAAGGATTCTATTGAGAAGTTCTCTGGCAGAGCCGTTGCGGATAAAGAGGCGGTTGAGGAGCTGGTAAATGATATCCAGCGCGATCTCATCCAGGCCGATGTCGATGTCTCCCTTGTCTCCGAGCTGAGCGATGAGATAAGACGGGAGGCGCTGGATGAAGAAGTTCCTTCTGGACTTTCAAGGAAGGAACACGTGCTGGAGATCGTCTACACGAAACTGGAGGAGCTTCTCGGGGAGGAGGCAGAGATCCCCGAGGAACCCCACGAGATACTGCTATGCGGTCTGTATGGTTCGGGAAAGACAACTACTGCGGGAAAGCTCGCTGATTACTACAGGAAGCGCGGCCTGAAACCGGGACTGGTCGCCGCGGATACTGATCGACCTGCGGCTCACGAACAGCTTGAACAGGTTGCGGAACAGGTGGATGCGGATTTCTACGGTGAGAAAGGCAACGAAGACGCGGCCGAGATAGTCCGTAAAGGGAAGAAAAAGCTTGACGTCGATGTTTTGATAGTCGATTCAGCGGGCCGTGATTCGCTTGATGCCGAGCTTAGAGAGGAGCTGTCGGATATTCATTCAGCTCTCGATCCTTCCGAAACCTACCTCGTGATTCCGGCAGATATAGGACAGAGTGCCAGGGAACAGGCGGAAAAGTTTGATGAGAGCGTTGGCATAACAGGCGTTATAGTCACCAAGATGGACTCCTCCGCCACCGGTGGAGGCGCCCTTGTAGCGTGTGAACACTCGGGTGCGAACGTAAGGTTTATCGGTACGGGAGAGAAGATGACCGATCTTGAGGTATACGATCCCGTCTCGTTTGTCTCAGATATGCTGGGTCAACCCGACCTCCAGTCGCTGCTTGAGAAGGTCGAGTCGCTTGATACTGATGCCGAGGAACTCCTGAAGGGCGATTTCACGCTCCAGGACTTCAGGGAGCAGATGGAGTCCGTAACCGGTTCCGGAATGATGGAGGAGATGATGCAGCAGCTCCCGTTCTCGAAGGATAAGATACCGGACAATATAGGTGACATGACCGACGAGAAGATCAGCCGCTACAGCATCATAATGGACTCAATGACCCCTGAAGAAATGTCCGATCCATCAATTATTGACCGTTCCCGGACGGAAAGGATAGCAGAGGGTTCCGGTACTTCCCGTGGAGAGGTCCGGGAGCTCATCAAGCATTACCGACAGACCAAGAACATGATGGACAAGTTCGATGGAAAGTCAATGAAGCGGGGCAACATGCAGGATATGCTTGGGAAACTGGGGATCTAGACCCTGATATCTTCTATCTTGTCCTGTAACTGCTCTATCTCGTCAGTACTGTAGAACTTCTTCCTACCGAGTCTTCTTTCAAGCATTTCTTCCCTGTGGCGGAAGTCCCTCTCGACTTCGTCATCTATGGTGGCTATCCTGTCGTGGAGAACGTTCGAGGAGGTCTGTATACTGTCCAGGAAGGTGTACCACTTGGTGGGGATGTGGAAATCTGCCGCCGCCAGTATATGCGTGACTCCCAGCATCAGGAAAAGCATCTGGCGGTAAAGCATCTTCCGGGCATCTTTGAGTTTTGAGTACATCATTTGTGACCTTCTCGGTCACTCCCCTAGATCCCCGCGTTAATACCCTTCTCGGCCCGTGTATTTAAAGCTTCGATGATCGATCGGGGACATGATCGCGGTATTATCCGACTCCCATATAGGCCGAAAGGCGGATAAAATACCGGAAGAGTTCCTGGAAATGGTTGAAGAGGCCGAAACTGTGGTTCACTGCGGCGACTTCGAGACCCGGGAGATCTACGAAATGCTTGAAGGAATTTCAGCAGATTTCTACGCGGTCATGGGCAACTGTGATCGGTTTGAACTGGAGGACTACCGGAGCTTTGTCTATCGAGGAGTAAATTTCGGAGTGACCCACGGCAAGGGTATCAA
>CAZKLW010000005.1:6712-21578 GCA_964553995.1 uncultured archaeon | reverse complement strand
GCGTGATCTGGAGGTTGTGGAGGCCTGTTTTCTCGCCCGGCTCTATGTCCTGTAGGTTGATGTTTCCCCTGTCGATAAGGAGCCTGTAAGGATCGTTCTGCATCAGGTAGTCCTGCATGAAGTCAACTGTGTAAACGGGCAGATCCGACATCTCCAGCGCAAACTCTCCCATGTAGAGGAGACCAGTCATGTGGCTGAAATGATTGTCTATGGGGAAAATTCCGTCGAAGTACTTGCCGTGAAACTGGAACCGTAGATCAGGACCGGCGCCAATAATGTATCGTATTGAGTCTTTCTGGCTGTTTTCCTCCACCATCAGGGAGTTTACGAACCTTGCCTCGTTCACGTCTTCCCTGGCTGCCTCACAGAGATCACAGCTACATCCCAGGTGTGGGACACCGCCGTCCTGTACGGTTCCAAGCACTTCTATCTTCATGTTTTTGCCTCTCTGTTAGCAATCCTTGGCTGTTTAAATATTATAAAGGGTCTCTTGGGATGAGAGACAGGCTCCTAAAACAATAAAAGGCTTGACCATTGAACTCTAGAACATGAGTAGTGATCGTTTTTGTTCCTGCACTGAATGCTGTGACGATGACAGCTGCGGCTGCGGGGAATAATTTTCCTCTAGTTCGAGTTCTCATGAAATCGTTTTCTGGTAAAGCAGTAAAGAGTTCTTCTTTTGCCGGGGTGGCAGAGTAGTTATGCATCCGCCTGCAGCGATCGGTTACGCTCGATCGATGCGCAATGAGGGGTTACACCCCTCGCGGACCGCATCGGTCCGCAGCAAGCGGACGACCCGGGTGCAAATCCCGGCCCCGGCTTTTGGGGGTGGAGTTATGTGAGTGATGATGCCGGGGAGAATTTACAGGGAGAAGTAGCTATAGCACTACCCCGTCTAGATGGAGAATTTCTTATGATCAAGCGTTCCGAGAAGACTACCAGCTCCGGACTCTGGAACTTCCCGGGTGGAAAGATCGAGGAGAAGGAAAAACCTGAACAAGCAGCCCTGAGGGAGTTGAAGGAGGAGACAGGTCTTGAAGGAGAGGTTGTCAGTTCTGGCGAACCCTTCACAAGTTCAGGTGAGCTAGGTTACTGGAGGACTTTCCCGTTCCTGGTGGAGGTTGAAAGAAAGGAGGTTTCGCTGGATGAGGCGCACGATGATTCGATGTGGGTCGCCCGTGAAGAGTTCTCAGAGGTCGAAAACTTCATCGGAAACTTCAAGTCTCTGGAAAAGATAGGGTTAGATTATGAGTGAGGAAGAGATAGATGTCGCGGTCGCGGTTACTTTCCATCCAGGCCTCCACGAATTCCTGGTCCTTAAACGGTCGGATTCCCACGAAGTCTTTCCCGGCTACTGGGACTTTCCCGCGGGAGTGATCGAAGAAGAGGAATGGCCGAAGAAGGCTGCACGCCGTGAGTTGAAGGAGGAAACAGGTCTCTCCGGCCGGAGGATAAAGTCTGGAGAACCCTTTACGGTCGAATCCGAGTACGGCAACTTCAGGATCCATCCTTTCCTGTTCACAGTGGAGGCCGCTGATGTCGAGCTGGGAAGTGAACATGTCGACTACCGGTGGATCTCGCTCGAAGAACTAGAGAATCTCAAAACTGTAAAGGATCTCGAGAAAGATCTCGAGGCGGTGGGTATTGAATGACGAGAGACGAGTTCAGGACCGTGGTGAAGGCATTGATAACGAATAGAGGCCAGGTTCTCCTCGGGCAGAAGAAAGATGGAGACATGCCCCATTCAGGAGTATGGCATTTTCTTGGCGGCCACGTCGATAAAGGAGAGCAGCTGGATGATGCGATAAAGCGAGAGGTGAAGGAGGAAACCGGTCTAGATGTCGAGGTACACCAGATAATAGACGCCATGACGTTCCGGTGGGGGGATGCCGATGAAAAGGACTCGATCATGGTGCTTTACCACTGCGAGGCCGATTCTATGGATGTGACACCACGGGACGATCTACAGGATGTTAAATGGGTTTACCCGTCAGAGCTCAAGGAAGAGATCTGGAATAAAGAGGTTGAAAGGATTGAAACCCGAGAAAGATGGTCGAAGTTTATTGAAAAGCTGAAAAAGATGCCTGACACGGTTTAATTATGGCTCTTAAACTATTCAACACGCTGACCCGTGAGAAGGAAGAGTTCGAACCGATTGAAGAGGGCAGGGTCCGTTTCTACTCTTGCGGCCAGACCATCTACGACGATCTCCACGTTGGAAACGCCCGGCCCTACGTCTTCTGGGATACCCTTACCCGTTACCTGCGGTGGAAGGGTTACACGGTCCGACATGTCCAGAACATAACCGATGTAGGTCACCTGACTGATGACGGCGACCAGGGGGAGGACAAAGTGGAGAAACGTGCCCGGGAACTCGGTCTGGAGCCGATGGAGCTAGTTGAGGATCAGATCGAACGCTACTTTGAGGATACGAAGGCGATCAACGTAAATCGACAGGATATAGTGCCGCGGGCCACGGGCCACGTAAACGAGATGATATCCTACATCAAGAAAATAATTGAAAACGGCTACGCCTACGAGCGCTCGGGAAACGTCTACTTCGATGTGGATGCGTTCGTGAAGGACTATCCTTACGGAGAGATGGCGAAGAAGGACCTTGAACAGTTGAAGAGTGAGGCCGAGAGCCGCGTTGAGGAGGACGATCTAAAAAAGCGGCAGTATGACTTTGCGCTCTGGCTGAGCGCCGAAGATTCAGGTCATCTCATGAGCTGGGATTCGCCCTGGAGCGAAGGATATCCCGGCTGGCATCTCGAGTGCTCGGTGATGGGCCAGAAGTATCTTGGCGACGAGTTTGATATACACGCCGGCGGTAAAGACCACATTTTCCCGCACCACCCAAATGAACGGGCGCAGTGCTTCGCGGCCACGGGTAAAGGTCTGGCCAGGTTCTGGCTCCATAACGAGTTCGTGACCGTTGAAGGCGAGAAGATGTCAAAGTCGAAGGGCAACTTTTACACAGTGCGAGACCTGCTGGATGAAGGTTATTCAGGAGACGCGATCCGGCTCTACCTGATCTCGTCCCACTACCGCTCCGAGACCGACTTCTCGAAGGAAGGTCTCGAAAAAGCAGAGAAGGAACTGAGAACTGTGAGGCGGACTGTCCAGAGAATCCGGAATTCCGGTACCAGCGAGATACTTGGTCAGGAAGCTATAGAGCTGGAGGAAGAGTTCGAGGAGCTAATGGATGATGATCTTGACACTGCCAGTGCCAAGCAGAGCCTGATGAAGTTTGTTAAAGAAGCCAACTCGATGATCGACGAAGGAAAAGACGTGAGCGATGGAGCCGCGAAGACTATCTCCGAACTGTTTCACGTTCTGGGGGTCGAGGTTGATATAGGGTTTAATGAGGGAGTTGAGAAGCTCGCCGATCTGATGCTGGATCTCCGTGAAGAGTACCGTGCCCGGGAGGATTACGAAACTGCGGACAGGATACGTTCAATTCTGGAGGACGCGGGTTTTGAAGTCGAGGATACTGAAGACGGTGCCGAATGGTACAAGGTGGGCTAGGTGAAGATATACGTAGGACACTCAACCGCTATACCATTCAGGCAGAAACTTTACGAGCCTTTGAGAAACAGTAAAATCGACGAAGAACACACCCTAATTTTTCCTCACGAAGACTCGGACGAAATGTTTGACTCAAAGAGTTTCCTGTGCGATGAATGCGACCTGTTTATAGCAGAGGTTACGGAGGCTTCAACCGGACTTGGAATTGAGCTTGGCTGGGCTGATCAGTTCGGAGTTCCGATTGTATGTGTCTACAGGAGCGGATCCGATCCATCAAGTTCTCTGAAAGCAGTTACAGACGAGATCAGAGGATACAGCAGCTCTATGGGACTAATTGAAATAGTTGAGTCTGTTCTAAACAGAGAGAATAAAGTTCTAGTGAACCTGTCCTTTATGGATCTTCATTCCGTGGTCGCTTTCGAACTCGTCGCCACAGTCAGGGCACGCTACAAGCTCGACTTCCTCCGTTGTTTCTTCTTCGACGGCTTCAGGTTCTTCCGCGATCTTCTTCTCTTTCTGCTTTAGCTTGCCCTTTTCCTCCAGCTCTTTCTTTTTCTGCTGTTTCCTGTCGGGCTGTTCCTGGAAGATTTCCTTGGCTCTTTCATCGGAGATTCCGAGCATGTCTTTCGCTTCCTGTAACTGGCGCTTGGCGCTGTCTCTCTGCATGTTAAACAAAGCCAGCCGCTCATTTAAACAGGTTACGGTAAGTTTTCTCAATCCTTTTTTATTCCACGAGGTCTGCGAAGTTCTCCCTGAATTCTTCGTAGTACTCGGGCTTCATTGAGGCTCCAGCGGCCTTCCTGTGGCCGCCTGCTTCCGCTCCTTCTTCAACGGCGGCTTTGGGCAGCGCCTGCTGCATAAGGTCTCCGAGATCAACTCTTCCGGACTGGCACCTCGCCGATATATTGACCTCTTCTTCGTCTCCTTTCTGGACGACGAGGTGAATCCATTCCGGTGTCTTGGCGCTCATGTTGGTTGATATCGAGCTTGTGATGTGGAAGTCGCTATCTATCTCGAAGATTATGATCATCTTGTCCCTGTCGATCTCACGTTCTTCTTCGTAGTTTTCCACTGCATCGTTGAACTCGTCCTGCATCTCCAGGTAGACCTCATAAACCTTACGGTACTCCTCCTGGGCCTCCAGCTCCTTCAGATCCTCTGAGTTCATTAGGGCCTGGTATGCCAGTTTCGCGAAATGTTTCGAGTCACGGTACGGCTTGATGTTGAGTACGCTAGAGTAGCGGCCGTATTCACATTCCTTGGCGAGCTTCTGCTGATCGAGCTCTTCGGGAAGATACTTGTCGTACCGTTCCTGGAGCTTTTCGAAAAGCTCTGGACACGAGTCGACTCCGAAGTCCTGTATCACTCCTAGCCCGGCTATCCACCGGAGTTCGTCCTCCAGTGAAAACTCGGAGGCGATATCCAGGCAGATCTTGCTGCAGGGAATATAGGTATCTGCATCTGCTTCTCTTGGATTCACGAAAGCGACATCGGGAACGCGTTCAAAGGCGTGATGATCCACCAGAAGGACATCGAGTCCAAAGTTCTCATCCAGATCCTCGAGTTCATCTGCTCCCAGGTTGAAGTCAAGAACTATTAGTTTGTCTGTTGTCTCCAGTAATTCGTGGTCTTTTTCCGAGAGGTGGTAGGCTCTCATTTCGGGCATGGTTACCCTGTCCGCGGGTCTTCCCCTTTCCTGTTCGAGAATCTTGGAGATTATAACAGAACTCGAGATACCGTCCATGTCCCAGTGGTGGATTATCGTTACCTCATCTTCTCCCTCGATTTCCTGGATATAATTGATCGCTGGCTCAAGGGCTTGCCGGTCCATTTTACTCGTCCTCCACGGGGCTGGAAAAAGAGAACTGGATTTTGCTGCCCTCGAACTCTACTGTTCCGGAGTGCTGGAAGCTCTCTCCGTCATAGTCGAGTTTGGAGACATTGACCCGATCCTTCACCAGTTCCTCGTGCTGTCTGGCAGGTTCTGTGTCGCCATCCAGTGACAGTTTTACCCTGTCCTCGACTTCAAGACCGGCTTCTTTCCGGGCTTCCTGTATCGATCGTATCAGCTCGTTGACGAAAGCCTCGTTCTTCAGTTCTTCGGTCTGCGTGAGATCAAGGTATATTTCTCCACCCTCGAAAGTCTTGCTTCCGATGTCTCCAGAAGTTTCGCTCGTTATAGTTACATCATCCAGGGTAACATCGTGACCATCTATCTCGATCTCTCCTGTATCCTCCAGTTGCTCTATCTGTTCTTGGTCAAGTTCTTCTATCATCCTCGCGACATCATCTGCCGCGCCGCCAAATTTTGGCCCGATGCTGGAATAGTCAGGCTTTGCGACCAGTCTTGACGCGACCTCGCCGAACTGTATCTGCTTCGTGTTGGTCATCTGTTTGATAAGCTCTTCGAACTTTTTGATTGATTCCCGTTTCTCCTCCGAAGCGGATATCACGAGTTTTTTCGCGGGCCATCTCAGGTTGTACTCGTTTTCGTCCCTTATCCTGTTGGCCTCCTCGACTATCGAACGGGAAGTCTGCATTGCGAGCTCCAGATCCTCATCGATCATGTCCTCATCCGGTTCAGGATAACGCTCCATGTGGACCGATGGCTTTTCGCCTTCGAGGTCCTGATAGATGCTCTCTGTTATATAGGGTGCGAAAGGAGCTATCATGAGGTTAGCCTTCTCCAGAGCCTGTCCGAGCGTCCAGAGAGCGGCCTGATCGCCGTTTTTGATCCTTGAACGCACCTTCTTCACGTACCAGCGTGAAAGTTCTTCAATTATGAAGTGCTCCAATTTCCTGGTGATAATGTGCATCTGGCAGTCCTCGATTTCTTCCTGCGCGAGCTCTGCTATCGAGTTTATCCTTGAAAGCAGCCACTCGTCCTCCACCCGGAATTTGTCGCCCGAGGGTCTCTCAGGTTTTTCATCTGCGTAAGTCAGGTAGAATTCCTTGGTGTTCCAGTAGATCGAGAAGAACCGGTATATCTCGTTCTCTATCTCTTCTTCATCGTAGTTTTTCTGCTCCCAAGGAGGCGCCAGCCGTAACTGGTAGAATCTTGGGAGGTCTGCGCCGTACTTTTCCAGCTGCTCCGCGGGATCGATCACATTCCCGAGCGACTTCGACATCTTCTCGCCTTCGGCGTCAAGAACGTAACCCTGGAACAGTATCTTCTCGTAAGGCGCCTCATCGAAGCCGAGTATTCCGCAGAACATAAGCGAGTAGAACCATCCTCTTATCTGGTCACTCGCTTCTGTAATAAAGTTCATGGGCCACATCGACTCAAGCGGCTCCTCCTCGAACGGGTAATGGAGCGATGCGAAGGGCGCGCATCCGGAGTCGTACCAGACATCAAATATATCGGGAATCCTCCTGAAGGTTCCGCCGTTTTCCCCCTCCCAGGTTATTTCGTCGACCACGTGCTTGTGTGGATCGAAGTCTTCTGGGAGCGATCCTGCCTTTTCTTCAAGCTCCTCGAAGCTTCCGATTACTACCATCTCGCCGGTCTTATCGTTCTCCCATATAGGTATCGGTATACCCCAGTAGTTTTGCCTTGAAATACACCAGTCAGGGGAATCCGAGACAAAGTTGTGGAACCGTTTCTGGGCGTTTTCGGGCACCCACTGGACGTCTTCGTTTTCCTCCAGCATTCTCTGTTTGACTTCCTCGTTCTTTATGAAGTACTGTTCCGCGGCCCTGTAGATAAGTTTTGTCTTGCAACGCCAGCAGTGAGGGTACTCGTGCCGGTAGCTCTCGCTGTGGAGCAGCAGACCTTTCTCCTCTAGCATCTCCATTACCTCGGTGTCGACCTCAAGGACGTTGCTGCCCTCAAGATTTCCTGCTTCTTGAGTGTAATATCCTTCAGCATCGAGCGGCGAGAATACAGGCAGATCGAAGCGGCGCGTCTCTTCGTAGTCCTCTGGACCATGGCCCGTTGCCGCGTGGACCACACCGGTGCCCTCTTCGAGCGTCACCAGATCCTCAGAAGTGTGGATGACGTGTACTCCTTCCTCTTCGTCAAGTTCTTCCTGTCTCGGTATATCATCGATGAACGGTGTCCTGTATTTCAGACCTTCCAGCTCTGTACCGGGGAATGTCTCGACCACCTCGTAATCTTCCTTTTCGTAACCAGCCTTCTCCATCACCGTAGCAACGAGCTGCTGTGCTATTATCAGGTTCTCTCCGTTGACTTCTACCCGGGCGTAGTCGAACTCTGGATGGACAAAGACTGCCATATTCGATGGTATTGTCCAGGGGGTCGTGGTCCAGATCACGACGCTTTCGTCCCGGTCTTCAAGGGGGAACTCGACAAAAATAGAGTGGTCGGTTATCTCCCTGTACTCATCAGTTACCTCGTATCCAGAAAGCGAAGTCTGACATCTTGGACACCAGTGTATTGGCTTTCCTGCTTTGTACAGAAGGCCCTGCTCATGCGTCTTCTTCAGGAGCCACCACGCACTTTCTATATAGTCGTTTTCAAACGTCATGTAGGGGTTTTCGAAGTCCTGCCATACCGCAAGATCGTCCATTACGGTCTTCCATAGATCCTTCGCGGATGTCGCTCTCTCCCGGCATTCTCTTATGAACTCTGCCGCAGAAATTTCTGTTCCAATCTCGTTCTTGTCCTCTATCCCGAGCTCTTCCTCTGTCGCAAGCTCGTTTGGAAGACCATGTGTGTCAAATCCAGCCTGGTCCCAGACATCGTAGCCCTGCATCTGTTTGAACCGGAGCATGACGTCCTTGAGAACTTTACCCTGCATGTGGCCGACGTGTGGTGCACCGTTAAGATAGGGCGGGCCATCGATCATGAAGAAGGGCTCGTTACCCTCTGTCGACTCTCGGACTTTCTGCTTTATGTTATTTTGATCCCAGTATCTGGAAACCTGCTCTTCAACTTTTTCGGGGTCGTATCCAGTCATAAACCTAGAGAAAATAGTTGAAAGTTAAAAGGATTTTCTAGTCTCCAGTTTACTACCGCCACTCAAAGCTCTTGCCGTCCCAGTGACCTTGTCCCTCGACTTCGTCTTCTTCGGTCTCCCTCTCTTGGGGTTCTCCATCTTTATCTTCCTGGTCCCTCTCCAGCTCGTCTCTGTCTACTATCCTGCTTCCTTTTTCTTCGGTTTCCTCATCACTTTCATCTTCTGGCTCTTCCTTCCTTTCCTTCCTCATTTCTTCCTTGAACCGCTGTGATTCAGGATGGGGCTCCTTAGCTTTCCCGCCGCCGAAGTCGGCAGTAACTGTTTCCATCTTCTCCTGGATGTCCTCCAGCTGGGCCTTCAGTTCTTCCTTTTGCGGGAAGATCGCTCCTGTTGGCGTCCCGGCGTTCTCGTCTTCCTGGAAGCGTGGAAACACCTGTATGTAGGCATGTGGCAACATCTGACCTCCGGCCTCCTCCACGTTCATGGTTATTGAAACGCCGTCAGCTCCGAGACCTTCCGTTGCCTTCTCGACTACTTCCCTGGTCAACTTCATCGCTTCCTGGTATTCCCCGGGTTCTAAATCCAGGAGAGACTCTGTGTGGTCCTTGGGAACTATCATGGTGTGTCCCTTTACCCTTGGGTTCACTTCCAGCCAGGCGTAGAAGTTGTCCGTTTCTCCCACCACAAGCAGCTGTTGTGGGTTGGCTATAAGCTGGCAGAATGGACACTGCTGGGACATACGGTTGTTTTTGGACTCTGCATTTAATTCTTTGGCGGGCAGACTTCATTTATAAAATTTGACATCTCTTTGTTTCCTACAGGTGCTTATGCATGTCTGACGACAATTTTGAAGAACAGTTTGAAGATGACGAAAATCTCGAGGAAGATTTTGAAGAAGAAGTAGAGATCGATGAGGAAGGAGAAGTCGAGGAGGATTTTGAAGGAGAAACCGCGGATGAAGGATTCGATGATTCCAGCCAGGACTCTGAGGAAGAGTTTGACAAACCGGTCTCCGAGGGTGAAACCGTAGAAGTAGAGATTGAAGACCTTGGATCCAAGGGAGACGGCATTGCCCGGGTCGAGGGCTTTGTAGTCTTTGTTCCTGGCGGAGAGGTCGGCGAATCCTACGAAGTAGAGATTACTTCTGTCGGTCGCAAGTTCGCGTTCGCGGAGATCCCCGAGTGACCTGATACATATTTCCCTGTTTTTCTCTTCTATAAGCCTTTTATCATTTCCAGCCTGTTGATGATACATGGATTACCAGGACGTTGCGTTGGCAGTAATAACTGCATCGGCAATCCTGGGGATGTTCCTTGCGGTATCACCGGAACTAGGAGATCTGCTTCCTGAAAGTGAAACCTCGGTAAATACTTCAGAAGGACCTGTATATGGTTCCGCACATGAACACGCGCTCTTCTATGTGGTTGTAAACGGCACGGAACTGGATTTCTCTGGAGAGAAGTTCCAGCTCAACTCGCGTTACGTTCACCTGGAGAACGGAAGATCCCATATCGTCCACAAGCATGCTGAAGGAGTTACGTGGAAAATGTTCCTTGAAACAATCAATACTTCTATCAGGGAAACAAATGAATCGAGGTACTGCATCAATATCTACAACCAGAGTCACTGCGGTTCTGGAGAGATTTATGTAGGCGGTGGAGATCTCAACTCGACTATCGACCAGGATGAGAAACTTATCCTGGTCCTTGGAGAGAACGCATCCGAAGTAATCAGCGAATACAGGGGAAGAAAGCTCCCCCGGGATTACCGGCCCCGGAAACCTGGACAGGGTGTCTGAAAATGAAGTATGTTCTTGTCAGGTACAGCGAGATCGGGACCAAGTCAAACCCCGTACGGAGAAAGATGATTCACCGACTCAGGCAGCGTGTCCAGGAAAGACTGGAGTACGAGGAAACCAGTTTTGAATCGGTTAGAACGATACCCGGCAGGATCGTGGTGGAGACATCAGAACCCGGGGAAGCCGCCGACCGCCTTTCTGAAGTACCCGGTGTGGCCTCGGTGTCGCCAGCTATAGGGACCGATCCTGATATTGACGATCTCAGGGAAGCCTCAGAGGATTTTAGTTACGGTGATACCTTCGCGGTAAGGACTGAAAGGGCGGGAGAACATGGTTTTAACAGTAAACAGGTCAACGAAGAACTCGGAAGCCACATAGAAAGTTTTTCAGGCTCATCGGTGGATCTTGAAAATCCTGATACAGCGCTAGGTGTGGATATACGTTTTGACAGGGCGTACCTTTTCACGCAGAAAACTGAGGGTCCGGGAGGCTATCCTGTTGGCAGTCAGAGACCAGTTGCTGCTCTTATATCGGGGGGGATAGACTCTCCTGTAGCGGCCTATCAGGCGATGAAGAGAGGTTCCCCGGTTCTACCGGTGTATTTCTACAACAAACCGGTGGCGGCTGAGGACCACTGGTTGCGCTTCAAATCATCCGTTGGGAAACTGAAGAAGTATCATCCATCCCTTGAATGGAAGGCTTACAGGGTTGATATGGAGGAAGTGAACTCGGAGCTCATGGAGATCGGTAGGGGAAGAATGCTGCTGCACAGGCTGATAATGTTCTCGGTCGCAGAGAGGATAGCAGAAAAAGAAGGTCTCGCAGGTATAGTAACGGGAGAATCACTGGGGCAGAAGTCTTCCCAGACAGCAGCAAATCTTGAACTCACTTCCGGGCGCACCAAGAAACCCATTCACAGACCTCTTTTTTCCTGGAACAAGGATGAGATAACGCAAAAAGCCAGGGAGATTGGAACCTTCAAGGATGCATCTATAGCCTCCGCCTGTAGCAGTATGGCTCCGGAAAGTCCGGCAACTTCAATGACTGAAGAGGCGTTCTCGGACCTGGTGAAAAGGGTGGATATCGAGGATCTAGAGGCTAAAGGCTTCGAGAATGCGGAAAAGGTTCGCATCCAGTGACGAAAACTTTATAAAGGCCTTCGTTTTTTGAAGAGATATGTCAATACAGGAGAGAAAGGAGGAGGCCGAAGCCGTTCTCGACTCCGCGGAGATGATACTTGAAACATACGGGAGTCGCGGTGACGCGGCCCGGAAGCTTGAAAAGAAGGTTTCCGAGCTCCACAGTGAACTTGAGAACCCTGAATCCGAGAAAAGTCTCCGTGAACTAGTGGAGGAAATACAGGAACTGATGGAGGATATACAGGAAGAACCTGTTGATGAACCCGTAATGGGGCCTGGAAACGAGATGGGTGGAATGGGGCCTGGAAACCCCGAGGACGACGTTCCTCCTTTCTAGAAAAGAGTATTTAATCGCTCAGTCAAATTCTCCGGTATGGAGGTATCGGGCAGGAAGATTCTATTCGGTATTATTGCTTTAACGGGCATTGTTTCTTTACCGTCATTTTTTGACCATTACTGGTACTGGATCTCAGGCCAGGCCCGTGCCGTGATTATACAGCAGCGCTGGGACTTTGTCCTTCTTAACATCGCTGGTTTCCTTTTGTTCCTCCTGCCTCTCAAGTACCGAAGAAAGGCAGACTGGAAAAGTTACAGTGTTTATACGGCCTTCATAGTTTCTCTCTTCGTGGAGATGTACGGGATACCTCTCTCGATATATCTCTCGGCGACGACCTTCACTCCCGAGGTGTCGACTGCGGGTTTCCAGCCACTTTTTGAGTTCAGTATACTGGGTCAGACACCTGAACTCAGTCTCTGGATGATAGTGGGACTACTGGTAACTGTCGTGGGAATGCTATTGGTGGCTTTGGGCTGGTTGACAGTCTACCGGAACCGCGGAGAACTTGTAACTTCAGGCGTCTACAGTTACTCGAGACATCCCCAGTATCTAGGTATAATCCTGATCGCAGTGGGATGGTTCATAGGCTGGCCGACTCTACTGACAACCGCCATACTTCCGATCCTGGTCTACGTCTACTACGACGTTGCGAGAAAAGAGGAACAGGAGGTCGCAGAGGAAGTTGGAAGGGAGCGTTACGATAGATACAGACAGGATATACCTATGTTTATTTGACCCTGTAAAGATGAGATTTGCAGTCACAGTCGCTGGAGCCGAAGTTTTCCACAGATTCACCTATTTCTTCCAGAATTCCTGAAATCACGCACTCGTACTCCGAACCTTCCGGTAGTATAAAGTAGTCGAAGGGTTCCGCGACCCGGGAAAAATAGTCTATATGCCAGTGGATAGATTTTCCGGGCGAAAAATGCCTTTCCAGCCGCGACTCAACGGAGTTCCTCGCAGATCCGGCGTAAACATACAGTCCCGGAGAAAAACTTTTCTCGCCAAGAGCTCCAACCTCTATCTCCTTTTCCTCTTCCAGACGTAGAAAAAGTGCATAAACTGCTTTCATCTATCCTCTCGTATTGATGTGGTATTCAAAGCCACCGAAGCGTGGCTTATTGCGTATCGATTGAGCGTAACCAGTCGCCGGGGCTGGGATTTTAATGCCGCGAACGGCAGTCGATCCGTTCGAGCGATCTCTTGCTAACTGATTTCTTTGGCTGAAACCTTTTCTAAAGGTTTCTTCGCCGGGGCTGGGATTTGAACCCAGGAGGGCCGTCACAGCCCAGCAGATACTTCTCTATAATCATCGGCCAAAGCCTCATCGGATCTGCTTCAGTAAGGACTTCCGAGAGCCATGCGTAGCATGGCTCCTGATGATCAAACTTTCTGAAGTTTGGCTCGAATCTGCCGCGTTCAGCCAGACTCCGCCACCCCGGCAACTCCCGTAGCAGTTGTCAGTACAGGCGGCACTCGCACTGCGCGCTCCACCGCCTAGAATCTGGCAACGCCACGATGTGTGTTAGTTGATGGGTTGTAATTCTTTAATACGGTTTCACAAGTGAGTTCCATGAGATACGGTTCACTTGTTCTCGACATGGACGGCGTGGTACTCAACTACGAAGGTGATGGTTTCAAATGGAAGTACGATGCTGTGAGAGAAGCATTGCGTGAAGAAGGAATTGAGGTGGAAGAGCTTACCCGCGGAACCATGGATGCCTTTATAGGCGACCAGGGAGTAGATGCGCTCGTGGAGGTTTGCAATGATTATGGTCTTGAGGCCGCCGAGGTCTGGAACAGGGTGGCGGAGAAGACCACTTTTGCAAGGCTTGACAGAATCAGGGAAGGCGTCTTTACACTTTATCCTGAAGTTGGGGCTGTGCTCGACGAGCTCAGGGCTCACGAGGTTCAGCTAGGGCTAATCAGCAACGCGCCTGAAGACGCTGTCGAGATGACGGTCAAATACTTCGGTCTCCGGGACCATTTCAAGTTCTTCCGTGGCATAACGGATTTCGAGGATCTTTCTGACAGGAAACCTCATCCTGACCATCTCGAGTTCGCAAAGGCAGAACTGAAGAGAGAGCCTTACCTGTACGCCGGTGATGCGGAGTCCGATCTTATCGCGGCGAGAAGGGCGGGAATGGATTCTGTGTGGGTCAAGAGGTCTGACGCCAGCGTGGACGTGAGACCAGACTATGAAGCTCGCGATCTGAGAGAAGTCAGGAGGATAGTGGAGAACGGCAGTAATTAAAGGTTTCAGCCGCCGTTTTCGTACATGACTGAAGAAAACTGTTCTAAATGTGGTCGCGAGGCAGTAATCCACAGGAAGTACGAGGGCCGTTCGCTCTGTGAGAAACATTTCTCCATCGACATCAACAAGAAGGTGAAGAAGACGATCCGTGAAGGAAACTTGGTGGATTCCGGCGACTGTATAGCGGTCGGTCTGTCTGGAGGAAAGGACTCTGCAGTTCTTCTTCAACAGCTCGTGGAGATCTTTGGGAAACGGCCGGATATCGAGATAATAGGCGTTTCCGTCCACGAGGGCATCGATGAGTACAGGGATGAATCAATCTCGGCTGCCAGAGAACTCTGTGAAGATCTTGGAGTGGAGCTTGAGGTCGGACGTTACGACGATTATTATGACTTGGAGATGGATGACGTGGCCGGGGCTGGAGAGCGAGGCAACTGTACCTACTGCGGTATAATGCGTCGCGATCTCCTGAACCGCCTCGCCCGGGAAGTAGATGCCGACAAGATAGCTATCGGACACAACCTTGATGACGAGGCTCAGTCGATCATGATGAACTATATCCGGGGAGACACGAAACGACTCGCGAGGATAGGTTCCCGCACCGACCAGGTTTCACACGAAAAATTTGTGCCCCGGATAAAGCCGCTTATCAATGTAATGGAGAAAGAGGTGGCGCTCTACTCACGTATCCACGACCTTGGAGTTATCGACCGCTGCCCTCATGTTCAGGAATCAACATTACGGCCGATGGTGAAGTCTTTCCTGAACCGGCTTGAACAGGAAATGCCGGGTACGAAGCACTCGATAGTTTCCCAGGGGAGGAGGCTTTCGGGTCTCGTTGAGGAGGAGTACGAGTTTGACGAAAGCGAGCTCCGGGAATGTGAGGAATGC
>CAZKLW010000005.1:0-6702 GCA_964553995.1 uncultured archaeon | reverse complement strand
AGTGAAACCTGCCGGAAATGCCAGCTGGTCGAGGATATAAAGAAGGCGGCTGATAAGAGCCAGGACCACGATTACAGCATAACTGCAAGGGACCGCACTCAATAAAAACTTCCGGGTAATACCATGTAATATGAAGGCTATTGTTCTCGCGGGCGGACACGCAACACGTCTCTGGCCAATTACCAAGGACAGGGCGAAACCTCTTCTTCCGCTGGGTGAGAAACCTATAATCGACTACATTGTCGAGGAGATCGAGGATGAAGCTGAAGAAGTGATTATCTCGACGAACGAGAAGTTTGCCGGGGACTTCGAGAAATACGTCGAGGACTTCGACAGGGACGCCCGGGTGGTGGTCGAGAACCAGGATAGCGAGGAGGAGAAGCCAGGAACCATAGGTGCAATAATCAAGCTTATTGACTCTGAAAATCTGGAGGACGATCTGCTTATTGTAGGAGGAGACAACTATCTCGGGTTCTCTTTTTCTGACCTGGTAGAGTTCTGCACAGAAAGAGATGGTCCTGTCAATGTGGTCTACGATGTAAAGGATTTCGATATGGCTTCCAGTTTCGGTATAGTTGATACTGATGGCGATAAGATCGTTTCATTCGAAGAGAAGCCGGATGACCCGCCCTCAACGCTTGCATCTACCGCGGTCTACTACTTTCCCGAGGATCAGGTTTCCATCTTCCACGAGTACGAGAAGCACTTCAGGGAAACCGAAATTCCCGAGGACCAGTACCTCGATGAGCCCGGTCGACTGATAGAATGGGCATACGGGAAGACCTCGATGTACGCCTTTTCGTTCGAGGGCGACTGGTTCGACATCGGCACCCCGAAGGGCTACCTGAAGGCCCAGGACGCAGTTGTAGACGGCAACATAATCCGTGGAGACACCAAGAACTGTGAAATAGGTGAGAATGTTGTTTTGATGGAGGGCACGGTGCTGGAGAACGTGAGCATCGAGAACAGCCTGGTGTTCCCGGACACTGAGATAAGGGAGTGCGGGATAAGGAACTCAATCATCGACTCGAAATGTAACATCGAGGACACCGACCTTAACGATGCTATAGTCGGGAAGCATACGGATCTATAAAGGAAACAGTATCGAATCAAAAGGAAAAATAGCCTGGCAGCGTCCCGAGGCTTCCGCCGGTAAGGCAGTACTACTCGGATCGCTGAGGGACTTTACTTCCGTGTTCGGGATGGGTACGGGTGTTGCCCCCTCGCTGTGGCCGCCAGTATCCAGAAGATACCGTGCAAGATTTTTAAATAGAGTGTTTCATGGTACAGTCGATAGGATACTGTATACTATTATTGCGGTGGCAGGCACCGTAAAGTTGTCGTCGATCTTTACACCAGAGATTTCTATCCGCAGGCTCTCGATGAACATGGAAGCGGTCGAAATTATCAAGGCTTCATGGATGGGCATAAAGAGAGATATGAGCACCGATGAGACTATGATGGCTGTAATGCCTCCTTCTATCTCCTTTTCCGGGTTGAAAGGGTTGGTGGTCCTTCCTATGGTTCTTCCGGCAAGATTGGACACCGTATCTCCAACAGCCATCAGGAGGATTACCGCGTAGAGACCCGTTCTGTCGACCAGTAGGGTGGAGATACCTATTGCCAGTACGAAGACGAGAGTATCCCTGAGGGGTAGTTCCCGGTTCTCGTCTCTCTCGAAATGGTCTAGTATGAAGTCGAAAACCTGGTGCCGAAACCTACTCATCAGTAGAGAAAGCATTATTCCGGAGACCAGTGCAAATATCACTAGATACTGCAGTGGTCTTACACCGTAGAAATAGACGAGTAGCAGGGATATAGTGCCTCCAAGCACGTGAAGGGACTTTCTCTTCAGTTCCAGGGATAGATCGCCATCGAAAGAGATATTCATTGAAACAAGTTTTCGGAGCTTTATTTTAGTCAATTTCGCCCAGGATATTCGCCAGTTCTTTTCCCCTACCTTTCGGTATTCTCGACGAGACTTTCCAGTCCTTGAAATATCCGCATCCGATTATCCGGCCTTCAAATTCCAGGGCCACGTATCCCTCGTCTTCCAGATTCCTGTCAATCATTTCTTCCCGTTTCAGGAGCTGGATCAGTTCTTCCCGGTTTACGACCACCCTGTTTTTCTCTATTCTATCTCCCAGAAACTGCAGCGCGTAGGTTGTAGGCTTGAGACCTCTACCGGTATCACGCAGGAACCGGATTCCCAGGGTTTCAGTCTCAAGACTGGTTTCTTCTCCTGATACAAGCCAGAGGTCGCCGCTCCTCTCTCCTAATCGGAATCCTTTGAGCTCTTCTTTGCGGACTCCGAACCTTTCTTCCAGGTATTCCCATCCTTCAGGAGAACCTGGCAACGAACATCACCCCGGAGTTCAGGTGGTGTGGGTAGATCCGTACCGCTTTCGAAACCTCTTTCAAGTAGCTTTTTCCATCGAACTCTGTGACCCCTTCCCGGTGCGGGAGATCGGGATCGAGCTTCTCCAAGCTCAGATCTGACGCTTCCAGAACGTGCTGGACGACTTCCTCGTTTTCCTCGGGCGCTATGGTACATGTTGAGTAGACCATGGTGCCGCCATCTTTAAGCAGCCGGGAGGCTTTCTCCACTAGTTTCTTCTGGAGTTCCGCGAGTCCTTCTATATCTTCTCTAGAAGCAGATTTGAAGTTTCGGCGACAGCGGTCTCCCTCGCCGCTACATGGGGCGTCAACAAGTATGCGGTCAAACTTCTCCCGTTCAGGGAGCTGTCTTCCGTCGTAACTGGTGACTGAGATAGATGCGGCTCCCGTACGGTATACATTGGCGTGAAGGCTTTTGAGCCTCTTTCCGGAACTGTCGTTGGCTATAACGGTTCCAGGGTTTTCTATGGCCGAGGCTATCTGTGTTGCCTTTCCTCCAGGTGCGGCACACATGTCGAGAATCTTCTCTCCCGGCTGCGGATCAAGGATCTGGACCGGTATCGCCGCGGACTCCTCCTGGACGTAGTAATCTCCGAGCCAGTGGAGGGTAGAGTTACCTGGCTTTTCTGTTTCGGGAAGCCTGTAGACGTTTTCGTTCCAGGAGGACTGTTCAACAGTCTTGAACTCTCTTCTGAGTCGTTCTTCAAAATCTTTACTGGCCTTTATTCTGTTCTGCCTTACTGCTGTAATCTTTGGCTTTTGACATGCTTCTCTGAATGCTTCCCAGTCGTCTATTATTTCCCTGTATCTCTCCATTACAGTTCGTCCAGCTTTCTCTGACCGGTCTCCTCCTTCCCGAGCGCCCTTCGGAGATCTTTTTCAAGCTCCGGCTTCTTGGACCGGTCGTAAAGTACCGCGGCAGGATGGAACGTGGGCATGATTTTTCTACCTTCCCTGGAGAAGATGCGTCCATGGATCGAGCTTATACCTTTCCGGGTATTCAGTAATTCCCTGGATGCGAAATTGCCCATGGGAACCATTACTTCTGGTTGAACTGTCTCGATTTCTTTTTCCAGCAGTGGATTCCACGCCTCGATCTCCCCTTTCTTGGGGTCCCTGTTGTCGGGCGGCCGCACCTTGACAAGGTTTGTTATATACAGCTCGCTCCTGTTAACTCCTATATCCTCGAGAATCTCATCGAGTATGTCTCCTGCTCTCCCGACGAAGGGTTCTCCTTCCTCGACCTCGTTTGCGCCGGGCGCCTCTCCCACAAGCATTATACTGGCGTCTTCCGGACCTGTAGACGGAACGAAACGCTTATCATCGAAGTATCCGGGATCGATCTTTTGGAAGAAGTCACTGTACCGTTCGCGGAATTCCATGGAGAATTTAATATCCGGAAGCCCTAAAATTCTTGCCGCTGTTGTCCTCACATGGAACTGGGGAAAAAGCAGCTGCTAGGGATCTTGGGTATCCTGGCTGTACTCTTCGGACTTTTGGTGCTACCGATACTGGCGAACAGGTACTTCGGGATTGACACCATACAGGCTCTCTTTGTGGTGGTAGTGTTTTATGCGGCCCTGAGCTGGTGGATGAGAAACCAGGATCATTTCCGACCGTCGTAACGCCCGCGGCATTCTTCACATCTATCCAGCAAATCCTCAAGGTTCTCCTCAAGGTCGATCTCACCCATTTCAAGCGAGTCCTCGTACTCCAGCTCCGAGTTGTGATTAAAGCCTCTTTTCTCCATCTCTTCCACGAGTTCGTCGTGTCGCTCCTTTATCTTCGAGGTATCAACCTGTTTCCGCTTCGCATGACCCTCTACAACTTCCGTATTTCCAGCATCTATATGCCCTACCAGCTGGTGCAGTTCTTTGTGCTCGCCCAGCAGGTGCTGGTCACAGAGAATTTCTGGATCCACCAACCACATACGGGTCATGTAAAGGAACTTGTTAGGAGCCTTTAAAACTGCTCTTTACGCGTATGGAAACTCATCTGAGTTTCCGATGCACAGGAGATGTTCTCCCTCCTCAACCTCTTCACCCACGTGTTCCTTCGTGTGATCGATGTAATAGATTACTACGCTTTCATCTACTTTTTCTATTTCTCCCTTTTCCAGAAGTAATGGTTCTGGTTCCCCCCTAAATACTGTGTCATCATCTCTGTCAGGCCACTCGTACTCGATCTCTATGCGGCCACTGGAAGCATTGGTGATCTCGAAGGAGTATCCCTCCAGTGCGAAGCTGCCTCCTTTTTCATAGGTTTCAAATATTCTACAATTATCGATCCTCTCATTATAGGTCTTCACGTCCTCATTACCGCCGTCTTTACCTATGCTCGAGCATCCGGCAAGGACTGCGAAGGCGCCAGAAATGAATTCCCGTCGGCTTCTGTCTTTCTCCAGATAACTCTGCATTGGGAGAAAGAATCGTTACTAAAGTTATAACATTTTCGCTATAGACGGCTTTCACTGTATATTTTAGGGGAACCTGGCCTCCGGGGATGCTTTAAGACAGGAAGGAGGAGTTCTATCCCGACCCCCGGATTTGAACCATCGAAAACTCGAAGCGTTTTCTCGATGCTATCAAATCCGGAAGCGGGAACGTAGTTCCCGACCCCCGGATTTGAACCGGGGACAAGTCGCTCTACAGGCGACCGCTCTGCCAGACTGAGCTAGGTCGGGATCGGATGCGACCGAACTAGTCAGAGCCGAAGATCCACTGATCTTCAACTGAGCTAGGTCGGGTTATGGGCTAGCTCATTTGAGAAAACCTTTATGGTTTTCGTCCTGAGCTAGGTCGGGATATAATGTGGCTAAAACAGGAAGAAATCTATCGTGTCAAGTTTTTAAGTGTCTCCTGACCTGAACTCTGCTTCTGACCTGGATGTTTCCATCAGTTTTTTCCCTTCGGACAGTATCTTGGCGGATGGAAGTTTTACAGAACCTTCTACCTCTATCCGGGGTTTTATGAAGTACTCGAATACTCGCTGGTCCCCGGGCTCAAGCTCATCGATCTCCCATGTAAGCCGGGTACCGTTCCCGGTTTTCCTCATTACGGGCTTGGCGAATGGAAAGTCCTTGTTAACAGAGGCGATGTCAGGTATAAAATCCTCTATTTTTACATGGTGGATGCTGTGGTTTGAATTGTTCTCTATCTCGACATGGATTTTCACCTCGTCGCCCTCCCTTACTGCTTTCTTTGTGAATTCCAGTTTCTTGCGCATCCTGTTGGCGAATAGAAGTCCTGAGAGGAGAACCGCCAGTATTGCGAGAGGAGCCCAGTAATTTACCGAGTAACTCACCTGCCTTGAATCGCCAGGCTCCAGCTCGAAGCTCCAGACTGCTTCCTTTCTTCCCTCCCCGGTTAACTGATCCGGGGCGGGATTGAAGGCTGCAATTGGTTCAAGGTACGAGGAGAATGATTCATTGAGTCTCACGTTTTCTACAGTATTGCCCCGGTTTTCAATAGACATCTTTTTGCTGTAGTAGAGGATCTGATCGTTCTCAGAGACTGATCTGTCGATATCCACTACTTTTCTTACCTTGAAGCTACGGTTCTCCGAGTCCTGTTTCTCCCCGTTTCTGCTTATGAAGACCTGAAAAGTTTTCTCGCCGGGGGTTTCCCTTTCAGGGATTTCCTTTGATAACTGCAGGGAGGTTTCGCCGCCGGGCCCTATCTTGATACCTTTCTCGCTCACCTTCCAGTTGGGAGTTTCCACGGTTACCGTATAGTTCCCGACTATCGCCGAAGCAGTATTCAAAACCTCTACGTTAAACGAGATGGTATCCCCTGGAGAGTATATCTGGCTGTCCTGTGTTATTGAAGTGATGTAGAGTTCGTATTTCCTATCTACAGTAAAGTAATCCTTGAAGCTTCTGGATTCTCCGGCGTTTGTGTTTGCTTTCAAGGTGAATCCGATATTCTGCTGTATCGCATCTTCTGGAGGTGTGGCGTACATCCTGAAAGAGGCTTTTTCTCCTGGTAAAACGGTTTTTGGCCTTTCTAAATAGATCCACGACTGTTTGGGGCTTGAAACAGAGAGGCCAAAGCTTCTTCTCTCACTAAAGTTGTTCTGGACCTCTAACTTGAACTCCGCAGGGCTGTCCTGAGTGGCAATCCTGTCGATAACTTCCATACTGGCAGGGAAAGCGGATACGGAAGCCGCCAGAAGCAAAAGAAGGACAAGTCCTGCAGGTTTCCTGTACATACGTAAAAATTGGCTGTCTTGGTATTTAAAACCGGGAAGAATGGCAGGGCCGGGATTTGAACCCGGGTCCACACGTCCCGAACGTGCGATGATTAG
>CAZKLW010000004.1:23782-24072 GCA_964553995.1 uncultured archaeon | reverse complement strand
TACTTGGAACAGTCGAGGTATCATACGGCGACCATCGTGTCCTTTTGCCTCCCGGGATCGAGGGAGAGGTCGAGGAGATCAACGAGGGAGAGCATACCGTTACTGAAACGGTCGCCGTTGTTGACGGCGAAGAAATATCGATGAGGCAGGAATGGCCTATCCGCCAGTCACGACCTGTCGAAGACGATCTTCGACCTGAGATACCTCTTGTGACAGGTCAGCGTGTGCTTGATGGGCTTTTCCCTATCGCCAAGGGAGGAACCGCGGCGGTCCCTGGAGGATTCGGGACC
>CAZKLW010000004.1:0-23694 GCA_964553995.1 uncultured archaeon | reverse complement strand
GGTCTTGACGTCGCGCTGATGGCGGACTCGACTTCAAGGTGGGCCGAGGCCATGCGTGAAATTTCCGCCCGGCTTGAAGAGATGCCCGGCGAGAGAGGATACCCGGCATACCTTGCATCGAAGCTTGCAGAGTTCTACGAGCGCGCAGGAAGGGTCGAACCTCTCGGACCCGAAGACCCGGGATCGGTATCGATAATCGGGGCGGTTTCTCCTCCAGGAGGAGACTTCTCCGAACCAGTGACACAGAATACTTTAAGAGTGGTGAAAAACTTCTGGGCTCTCGACAAGGATCTCGCCGAGAAGCGACACTTCCCCTCGATCAACTGGGATACCTCGTATTCAGGCTATGAATCACTGCTCCACCAGCACTTCGAGGAAGAAGTTGATACTGAATGGAGTGAAAGAATCCAGGAGATGAAGGACCTGCTGCAGAAGGATTCTGATCTACAGGAGACGGTGCAGCTTGTCGGTAAGGACGCTTTACCTGACAGGGAGCGCCTGACTCTGGAGATCGCAACGATGGTTAAGCAGTTCTTCCTCCAGCAGAACGCTTTCCACGAGGTCGACCAGTACTGTTCGCCGGAGAAAACCTTCAAGGTGCTTGACCTGATCCTCGACTGGGGAGAGGAGGCCCGTGAAGCGCTTAGAGAGGGAGCCCTCGTAGAGGAGATAATCTCGCTTGAATCCCGGAACAGGATCTCCGAGCTCAAGTTCAATGAAAACCACGAAGAGATCGAAGAAGAAATCCGTGAACAGATGGATGGCGAGTTCACGGAGGTCGTGGAGGAGTAAGGTGATACTATGACAAAACAGGAGTACCAGACGATCAACGAGGTCTCCGGACCTCTCGTATTTGTGGAGAAAACCGAGAACATCGCCTACGGGGATATCGTAGAGGTTGAGACTCCCGAGGGCGAGGTTAAGAAGGGCGAGGTCCTTGAAACGTCGAAGGACGTGGTTGTCGTCCAGGTCTACGAGGAGACGCAGGGGATCGGCCGGGACGCCCGCGTCCGCTTCCTGAACCAGAACGTCAAGATGCCTGTAACCGAGGATTTACTTGGCCGTATACTTGACGGTACCGGCGAACCTATAGACGGTGGAGCGGAGATAATTCCCGAGGACGAGCATGATATCGTGGGCGAGGCGATTAACCCTAGTTCACGGGAACTTCCCGAGGACTTCATCCAGACAGGAGTGTCGACTATCGACATCATGAACACTCTCGTTAGAGGACAGAAACTGCCTATCTTCTCAGGTTCCGGTCTGCCACACAACCAACTGGCGATGCAGATTGCCCGTCAGGCAGAGGTCAAGGGACAGGACGAGGACTTCGCTGTCGTCTTCGCGGGGATGGGTATAACTGAGGAGGAATCCCGTGAGTTCATAGAGGAGTTCCGTGAAACCGGCGCCCTTGAGAGAAGCGTTGTCTTCCTGAACAAGGCAAGTGATCCCGCACCGGAGAGAATCATCACTCCGCGTCTTGCTTTAACAACGGCGGAGTACCTTGCGTTTGAGAAGAACATGCATGTACTCGTGATACTGACGGATATGACCAACTACTCGAACGCCCTGAGGGAGGTATCCGCGGCCCGTGAGGAGGTACCTGGAAGAAGAGGATATCCAGGTTACATGTATACGGATCTCGCGAATATCTACGAGAGAGCTGGACTCATAGAGGGCGAAGAGGGATCGGTTACGCAGATCCCGATCCTTACCATGCCCAACGACGATATGACGCATCCGATCCCTGACCTTACAGGTTATATTACCGAGGGACAGATCGTGGTGGACCGTGACCTCGACAACAGGGGGATTCTTCCACCTGTCGATGTACTTCCATCGTTGAGTCGTTTAATGGATAACGGTGTCGGCGAGGGCTACACCCGGGAGGACCACCCTGACGTTTCCGACCAGCTCTACGCGCTTTACGCCGAGGGACAGGATTTACGGGATCTTGTCGCGATTGTAGGGGAAGACGCCCTGAGCGAGAGAGACGAGCTGGTACTCGAGTTCACGAGAGAGTTCGAGAAGAGGTTTGTACAGCAGGGCTCGAGAGAGAACCGCGATATAGAGGAATCTCTTTCCATCGCGTGGAACCTGCTATCGATCCTTCCAGAAGACGAACTCATCAGGATCGATCCTGAAACCCGGGAGAAATATCTCGAGGAAAGCGAGGAGTGATATAGTGTCGAGCAGTATAGGAGTCACATCAGGAGAAGGAATCGAGGAAAGGATATCCTACGATGAGGCTCTTGAGTTACTGAATGAACTTGGACGATACCACTCCCTCGACGAAGCTTTCGAGAGATGTTCAGGTGAGGCGAAGCTTCGGATCTACAATCCTGAAGACGAACAGAAGTACAAGCTGAAAGATACTGCGGGTAAGTGGGTCGCTACAGGTAGCTTTGATGCGCTGGATGAAAACCTCCAGGAAAAAATGTGGAATTTGCTTGACCCTGAATGAGCCAGGACGTTAAACCCACGCGGTCGGAAGAACTCCGCCTGAAGGAGAGGATCGAGCTTGCCTCCAGTGGACATGATATCCTTGAGAAGAAGCGCGATGGTTTGATCCACGAGTTCATGGAGATCGTGGGGGAGGCCCGTGAAGTCAACGAGGAGCTTGCGGAAAAGTACTCGCAGGCCCGGCTGAAGCTTCTGCTGGCGAAAATCTACGACGGCGAGGATACGCTCCGGTCCAACGCCCTGAGCATCTCTGAAGAACCCGAGATCTCAAGCGAAACCAGAAACATCATGGGCGTTGTCGTTCCGGAGATCTCCTCGGAGAAGCAGATAAAACGCCAGATACTCGACAGGGAGTACGGTATCACTTCTTCCACGTCACGCATTGACTCTACAGCGGACGAGTACGAGGAGCTGCTGGAGAAGGTTATCGATGCCGCGGAAACACAGACAAGGATACTGAAGCTTCTGGACGAGATAGAGAAGACCAAAAGGAGGGTGAACGCCCTTGAACACAAGGTGATACCGGAGATGGAGTCAGCGCTTTCCAGGGTCTCGCAAGCTCTTGAAGAATCTGAACGTGAGGAAACCTTCCGCATGAAGAAGGTCAAGGAGATGCAGGACTAGAGCGATTCAATCCTGGATTTCACCTCTCCCAGTACAGGTTTCTCCAGTTCAATCTCTCCTTGGTGCATAAGAAGGGTATTTTCTGAGGGATTGCGGTCGAGTTTTAAACCGTTTTTACGTATTGGTGTTGTATGGGAGATCTGATCCGGAAGTTCCTGAAGGGATACGCCGAAGGATTTGCCGCGAAAGTGATTGGAAGAGTCTTCTGGCCGCCTGTTTCTGTCGCTGTGCTCGCCCATGGAGATAACGATGACATACTGGCGCTTCATAACGGAGATAACTATGAGCTACCTGGCGGACTTGTCAACCAGGGCGAAGATCTCAGGGAGACTGCGGAAAGAGAGTTAAAGGAGGAGACCGGTTTTGATGCGGAGATAGGAGATCTGCTTGATGTACGTGTTGGAGACAGGTACGGCAACATCGAGTTCTTCTTCGAGGCCCATGTAACTGGCGGGGAGAAAAGCGGTTCATGGGAGGGAGAACCGGAGTTTATCTCGCAGCAGGAGATTAGTGATAGAGTCTGGAAGCTGGAGCATTCACACGTCCACGAATACCTTTTCCCTGAAGAAAACTAATTTGTAATACGAAATTTACAATATTCCTGTTTTTCAAGAGATTTTGTATTACAATGCTATAAGACGTAATACAAAAACTCGTTATTTGACATAAAATCCATCTTTTGTATTACAAATCGATCTAGTTCTCGTTTTCTTCCACTTCCTCTTCTTCATCTTCCTCTATCTCTTCCTCGGCCTTCTCCTCCAGGTTGGGGATCATTTCGTCGGTGTCGGCTGCCTTTGCTATGGATGAGGTGTCCATATCCGGCGTCATGTCCTCTGCTTCCTCCTTCATCTGCTGTAGGTCCTTTCCGACCTGTGAGACGAACTCCCGGGTATCGTTCTTGAGCTCGTAGAGCTCTTTCTCGTTGACCTCGTCCAGTTCTTTCTCTTTTACCTTCTCTATTACGTTTTCCCATCGTTCGAACATCTCCTGATGATCATCATCCACGTCAAGCTCCTCTTCGACTACGGAGGGGAGTTCGTCCTTGTCTTCCGGTGGATCGATACCTTTAGACTTTAGAGCTGCAACATTGGCTTTCAGGAACTTCTTGTAGTCATCAACTATTCCCTTGACCTTCTTTCTCGCTCCCAGCTGCGATACCAGCTTGTGCATCCTTCTTATGAAGTCATCCGCCTTTTCGAGGTGTTCCTCTACTGCGGCGCCTGTAACTTCTTCAGGGTTCTTTTCTCCGAGGTCCCCGAACTCGTAGAGCTCTCTCGCGGTTTCGATGTACTCTTCTTCCAGCATCTCCTTTTCAACGAACATCTCTTCAAGGATGTCGGGAACGTTTTCCTTGGCCGGGGGCTGTTTACCGACCAGCATTATAGGTGCCTGGCCCGCGGATGCCATTGCCTGCTCCAGCTTGTGAGGTATCGAGGACTTAAAGTCTTTTTCCGCCTTCTTGTATCCCGCGGCTGCTGCTTTCAGTCGTTTCTTGACGGACTCTCTTGTTGCAGATATCTTGCCACGCTGCAGGAGCCTCTTGGCGGGCATGAAGATGCCGGTATCGTATACTGGTTCACCGTTTCTAACTGCCTCTATCGCCAGTGGTTCTCCTTTACGGAGAGAATCCCAGAACTCTGTCAGGAACGGGAAGTACTGTATTGTTATTCTTTCATCTGTTTCTTTAGCGAGTTCTGTGACCTTCATCCTGATCTTTTTTCTCGCGTCCTCTGGAACGTCTTTTTCGAGCTTGGTATCGTCGAGTACAACAAGCGTGTCGATATCCGAGTCTACCCCGTGTTCACCCTTGGAGACTGATCCCCATACGGCGACGCATTTTACCTTGTCGCCCAGCTTCTCGTTAAGCTTGTCGGCGAACTCTTCTACTGCCTCCATACGTCTTTCCTGGCTTTTCTCACGCATCTGCTTGACTTTATCCTTGCCGCTCATAGAAGACCACAGAAGAATTCTCAATTCATAACTTTAAAAACCTTTGCAAGATATTTGTGACTCTTTAGTGAAAATCTACCGGTATTCTTCCTGCTTCCAGGTTCCCGGCCGGTTCTCGTTCTCAGTTGCTGCCCTGCTTGAATGAGTATAATCAAACTCATCCGCTTCAAGCAAACCCTTTAGGGGATCGAAGGCATGCTCCTCGATCTTCGCCCACTCACGGTCGACGCTGGAATCTTCGAGACCGAAGAACCGGGCGATCAACTCCTGCTTGACGTTTTCATAGTTTCCATCGGAGGGAACGTTCTCGACCTTTACCTCCTCCGGCTCTATACCCATCTCTATCATGTCCATGGCGAGCTTTATCATGTAGATCTCCTCCCTGTACTCTCCTCCGACCTCGAATATTATTATTGCCTCTTCGTCACCTCTGCAGAATCCATTGTCAACCATCCGGTAGAGCCAGCGGTATAGCGTCCTGTCCCCACGGGTAAATGGTCCGTGCCTGTGTCCCTGCTGCTGCTCCCATCCGGGCTTTGTAAGGTGATATGTTCTTATAATGTCGGCTAGCGGCTTGTCAGGGTCGACATCTATCTTTCCGCTGGCCGCCAGCTCTTTCTCCTGCTGTATAAGGTACTCGATATCCTGTAGAGGATCGACCCCATAAGATGCGGTATGTTCCATGTCGATCGTGAACTTGACCAAGCTTTCGTTGTAGTCATCCAACATCTCTTTTCCGGTCTAGTTAATGGCATGGCAGAGGACCGCGATATCTTTTGGCCTCCAGAGCCGGGTCAGCTGTCCCGGACTGCCAAACATCGCCTCGAAGTTGACCTTCAGGTTGAACATGTTCATCCATTCCAGCCATGTGTAATCTCCTTCTTCTCCTCCCTTTAGCTCCGGGACCTCTTCATCAGGTATGTCTGGAGGAGAGCGGAAGGCGTCGTTTGAGAACCGGTCCTTTTTCTGGGTGAAGTGCCCCCAGATGTAACAGGCTGCGACCGCAGCTATAACGTTCAGCTCGTTTTCCCTGCTTTCATCGAGGAAGTCCTTGTACTCATTGTAGTTAGAAAGATTTCTATCCTTCTCGTTGTTGGACTCCACGATAGCGTCCCAGATGAACTTGGGGGCATCCCAGCCTTGGTGGTTCTCGTCCTCTTCGTCCGCGAACTGCATCCACGCCGGGATTATATGGAAGAAGAGGGAGGACTCCTTGTTGAAGTCATCTCTAATTCTTCCCTGTGTGAGGTTTTTCAGAATCTTGTCGTTGTCTGGTTTTGCGAAGGCTTGTCTCGCTTTCTCTATTACCTCATTTTCTTCTTGTGCTTCCTCGAAAATCTGGCTGTTCTGGATATCAAGGTTCCTTGATAAAGACTGTAATTTACCCTGAGCAGAAAGTGAGCTTTCATTTCCTCTTCCCCATAGATCCCTTACTAGTTCGTCCATTTTTTCATCTAAGGCTTTTTCAGGAATGTCCCATCCCTCAACTCTTGGTTCTATCCCTTCAGGAACTGCGTTTTTATTTTTTAGATCGAAAAGGTCCCTAGAAAGTCTGGCTGTATTACTGAATACTCTACCGGTTTCTCTTCTAAAGATATTTGAAATAGCCTCAAGATTTCTGATTTCCTCGGTTTCTTCAATTGTTTCATCGTCTTCTGTCTCTAAAGAAATATGGATTTTTATTGGTTCTTCAAGATCGTAATTATCAAGATTCTGTAAGAATTCCTTTTCTGCTCCTTGATCTATACTAGCTGCTGTTTCGAATAGAGAAATTCTCTCGCTGGTATCGATTCCATTGGAGAAAAATAGTTTGTCTGCTTTTTTGGCTTTCCATTTATTCCAGGTTTCCCTGAAGTCTTCATCACTATCGGAAAATGTCTGTTCATACTGTCTCCAGGGCTGTTCGACCACTTCCAGAAAGAAGAAGTCGAACATCTTTTCCCTGAATTTCTCGTTCCTGTAGATGTTTTTTTCCTTCTCTCCATTAATTGTGGTTATAGAGTTCCCAAATGGATCGACGGATACGTCACTGGCCAGGCGTTCCTCCCGGGGGGGTATCTGTTCGTTGGAGGCGTGCATGTTGACGTAACCGACGTCGAACCTCCCCTCGATCTCATTGACCTCTTTTCTGAAGGATGCCATCTGCTCTAGATATGTTGTAAAGTACCTGTGAACCACGTTGTAACCTACTACGCCCTGTCCTCTGGTGGCGTATGCGGCCGTAAAGCCCAGGTTCTTGTCTCCGTGCAGGGTAACTTTATCGTAACCCAGCTGGTCGATAACGTTCTTGATCTCCGGCCGGTCGATCTGGAATGTCGCGGGATTATCTATCTCGATCTCCATGATGCTTCCGCCGATCTGTGACATTTGGCCGATACGCTGGTCAAGCGGCGAGGGAACGTTTCCGATGTCGAGACCTGAAGTGTTACCTACAATATATTTCAGATCATCGAAATGTGATGGCTGGTCGTCGCCGGCCTCCACTTTTTTTCTCAACCTGTCAAGTAGCCATGCCATTCTTCTTTACACCTCTACTTCATAGTGTTCAGGCCGATGTCGAGCTTGAAGTCCCAGTAGTACTTGAACTTCATCTCGTTCTGTAGCTGTGTCATCGCGTTGTCTTCGTCGATCACGAACTCGTCGACCTGACCTGTGAAGTTTCTGAGGGTTTTTTCGACTCCCTGGTACATGTCGCTGTCTTCTTCGGTGTCCTCGAACTCTATTTCCAGTATATCCTTTATAGCCTCCACATAGTCTTTCCCGCTCTCAAATTCTTCTTCTATCGCGGAAAAGTCATCGAGACCGTCTTCTATCCGTCTTATGGAGGCTGAAAGCCTGATCGGAGGTTCCTCATCGACCTCTTCCGATATCCTTGCCCTTAAGTCCCGCACCGACATGTTTTCCGCTGTCCGTGCATCTTTCAACTTCTTCCCGGCATCGCTTGGCTCGAAGTCGCCGGTATAGTCGTCCATCAGATCCTTGTACTGCTCTTTTCTCATGTCTATCTTTTCCTTGAAGATGTTCTCCCATACATGCCGGCATACGATCGCCGGGAACCAGTAGACCTCTGCGGCTGAAGGCCCTTCCGCTGGTGTTTGAGGCTGTTCAGGGCTCGCCAGATTTACGTGGACGGAATGGATGTAGATTATCCGGAAGTGGGTGGCCTCCTCTTCATCGTCTATGACCTTTAGTTCGCCCTCGTTCTTTAGCGGCCTGTAGGCTATGAACTCCATGTTCCTGAACATGGTTGACGTTCCCGTAAGTGTGAAGTAGTTGCTCAGGTGTTCCGCCATCTCCTCCTGTGACTCCTGGTTGATCATCTCCAGATCTCTTACGTACGGCGCCAGCCATTCCTCAGTTTCCTCTATGGATCTCTCGATCCTGTTAAGCTCCGCCTTCAGATCGTTCAGCTTCCGATGAATCTCGCTGCCGTAGAGATCCTTCCACTTCTCGTACATCGTGTACTTCTTCTTGAGTATCGCCTTCTCATTCTCGGGTAAATCTGCGAGATGTCCGTCACCTGTCAGGTCGTCCACGGAGTCCATCTCGTTGAAGTCCGCGACTATCGAGGGGTAGATATTGTTGTCACGATAGAACTTCAGGGCGGCTTCATCTCCGCCCTGCTGACCTCCAGCTCCGGCTCCGTCAACGAGTTCTATGAAGTCGCCCTTGAGCTGCGTCTCATCCCCGCTTTCGAAAGCCTCTGCACGGGAACGCAGCTTTCGTATGTCGTGTTCCAGCATATGCTTCTGCTTCTTCAGCTGCTGGTATCCCTGCATTGTCTGCTTGACGTTCTGCTCCGCCTGCTGTTTTCTCTGCGTCATTTCGCCGTGGACGTTGCTCTGCGGAGAAACGTAGATCTTCTCCTGGGTCTTCGATACCTCGTAATGGTTGTCCTCGTCAAGCTTGTCGGCGCAAAGCCACGAAACCAGGTAAGGCGTCCCCTGGCTTCCCGCCGCTACTTTAAGCCTCTTGTAGTGGTCGCCCATTATGGGGCGTAGGAAGCTTGGATCTGGTAATTCGCTCTCCATCTCCTTCTTGAGATCGTCGAGATCCTTTATCTCGCCGCTCCTGATCTGGTCCCGGATCTCTCCACCTCCTGGACCTTCCTTGTCCTCATCGTAGTCGTAGACCCGGAACACGTGCCCGAAATGACAGGTATCGCCGGGTTCGCCGTGGCTCATGTTACTGGCTTGTCCAGCTTTCTACTTAAAATCAACTCGCGCCGTAACTTTAATTAGGGAGCCGCTTAAAAACTCTCTTATGGGAGTTTTTGATAGCGTCAGGGATTCGATCCACGGCGGTTCTTCCGACAATTCGGCCTCGGAAGCTTCTGGGAGGGATAGAGACGGTTTTGATAGCTCACAGTTTGATGACTCCTTTGACTCGGATCCCGGGGAACCACGTGATCCACGTAACTCGCCTCACAGTCCTGAAAAACTTGATTCTCCTGGTGGCGGACAGAATCGACAGGCTGGAGACCGCAACGGGCAGTTCCAGGGACAGGCAGGTTCTTCCCGAGGGCAACAGAGGCAAGAGTTAAACAGCCAGCAGGGCCGTCAACAGTCGGCTCCACGTGATTCACCGAATCCTCAGGCGGGAAGACCTCGTGAGGGAGACTCGTCTCCGCAGCTTTCACGGCAGACCGAGAGGAAGATGGAGAATGCAGGTCTCCAACCCCAGGATTCCAGGAAACAGTCCGTTGCTGACAGGCGTGACGATCTTGAAGAACTCAAGGCCCAGAACGAGCAGATTATTGAGCTACTGAAACGTATAAACAGTTCTCTTTCCGGTGGAAGACACGGTGGCCGGCGATAATATGGAGATAGAGGCTGCCTTGCCTGACAAATTCGAGGAACTCTCGCGCGAGAAGAAGATTGAGGAGCTTGAGTCATTGAAGCAGCAGTTTGACAGTGAAACCGATGCCGGCGCCATCAAGACCAGGATGATAGAAGAACTTATCAGGAAGTACAGATCGGACGAATAATATTTTATGCCGGAATTTCTACCGGAATACTGTTTCAGGCACCGGCTGGGGCCTTAAATGCACTGTCAATCGTTGCGTTGCAGTTGCGGCATCCTCTTCGCTTCTTTATAAAGGAAGCATAGGGAATTGGGAGTTGGGGGGTGAAGAAAATCGAAAACGTTGAGCTTCCAGGTTTCATGACCGAGGACAGAGTCTGGAACGGGCTGGGGATCAGAAAGGCGAGCCTGGCCTGATGACATGAAGCCGAGTAAAGAAATATTCTGGTGCTTGCCGGTGGCCGGGCGGCGGGAATCCGCCGCTCCTATTCATTTTCCAGTTCTATAACCTGGTCTGCGGCGTTTTTCAGCGCGGTTGAGAAACCGGGCTCCATTCCTATTATCACAGTCTCCTTTCCATGCTCCTTCGCCTTCTGTATAACAGGAAGAAAATCTGTATCCCGTGTAACCAGGACTATTATGTCTATAGAGTCGTTGAAAACCGCCTCCATCGCATTTACGGCCATGTAAACATCAACATCACTTTCCTTGTCTTTTTCTCCCCCGAGTCCAAGTGAGGCCTCGAAGCCCTGCGAGACTATTGCCTCGATAAGTTTTTCGGAGGCGTACTGGTTGAGGAAAACCTTACCCATTTTTATGGTGCCGAGTTCGCCGATCTCTTCACGTAGGGCGTCCAGGTCCAGGTCAAACTCCTTTCTTATAACGTTCGGACCATCGACAAAAACAGCGACGTTTGGACCCCCGGATATCCTGTCTTTTACCTTTTTTAGTACCATGCAAAATATTTGGGCTGAAGATATAAAGAAGTGGTCTTCAGTTCCTGAACAGTTCCCGCGCATTTGAGGTAGTATCCGATACCACCTTCTCTATTTCAACCTGCTTGATACCAGCTATCTTCTCCGCGCTCTCTATTACTTTCACCGGTTCATTTCTGTCGCCACGGTAGAGGAAGGGAGAATCTGTCTCAAGCAACATGTTCCCTGTTTCAATTTTTTCTACTATCCTCTGGACTGCGTTCGAGTAAAGGACCTGGGTTGTCACTCCTATCTTCACCCCTTCCCGGGTGGCTCTCGCGGCAAGGTTGGGTGACCCGTTGAAACAGTGGAGCATCACCCCGGGAAGAGAGTAACGGGAGATTATATCTATCGCTTCTTCCTCCGCGTTCCGTGAATGAACGACTACGGGCTTCCCCAGCTCTTCCGCCAGCTCCAGCATTTCTTCGAAAACTGTTCGCTGTTCTTCCCGCAGCTTGTCCCTGGTTACATGGTGGTGGTCGAGACCTACTTCCCCGATCGCCACAGGATCTTCCTCACGGATCTGCTCTTTTATATCATCCAGCTGGTCGAAGCTGTCTGTTTTCGTGGGATGGAGTCCCAGGTTGGCGACGATCAGGTCAGGGTGTTTTTGCTGTAAATCCAGCGAGACCCGATTGCTCTGGAGGTTTCTGCCCGCGTTGACCATAAACTCCAGGTGGTTTCCTGAACGTTCTATTACCGATTCCCGGTCCTTATCGAAGCTGTCAAAATCGATATGGCAGTGGGAGTCAACAGGCTTCATACCCCCGGATAGAGCCGAAAAGTTTATACTATTTCTCGATCAAAAACTGGCTGGGAGGGGAAAAAGTTGCCAGAGCTTGTGAAGCAGATGGGTCTTTGCCTCGTGTGCGGGAACGGTGTCTACGCCGACCAGGAGTTTGACGAGGCAAAGGGCGGAATCTGTCACGCTGAATGTCTTTGAATGTCTCTAACCGGTGAAGTTGTGGAGGCGTTTTAGAACTTTCTCTGTCTCTCTATCATTGATCTCTGCCGCTTCAACCGCTTTCCGGACCATCTCTATGCTTTTATCGTATCGTTGCCTGTTCACAGGGTAAGGCGTGCCATCCTTTCCTCCATGTGCGTACGAGTATTTTGCGGGATCATCCCATTCTGGTTTGGAACCGTGTACAAGCTCTGATATAAGGGCGAGCGCTCTCAAAGATTTTTTACCCACGCCATCGACCTGTAGAAGCTCCTTGAAATTTTGGGGCTGTACCTCGTATGCTGCGTTTAACTGCTTTATCGAGCGTTCCGTCAGGTCAGACCTGCGCAACCAGTGGTGGTCCGGCATCTCCAGGTTTGGAAAATCTTTTAGAGACGACTGTCCTGTGAGGTATCTGGTCAGGTGTTCTGGACCGTCATTTACCAGATCCAGCGAGACCTGTCTTGTCTCTTCCGAATTTTTCGAGGAAAGGTTGAGGACGTTTTCCAGCCTTTCAGGTGCGCATATGGCCTCATGTGGTTCCTCCACCAGGTGCTCGGGCGAGTTCCAGTGGTACCTCCGGGCATGGGAAGAGTTCATGCCCTGCTGAACGACAGACCAGTCTCCGTCCTCGGTGAATACTAATGTATGGTGGTAGAGCGAGTGGGAGTCCTGTATGCAGGAGTTGTCAATTGAGGCGCTCAGCCTGCTAACCTTTTTTAATTCCTCAATCTTCGAGGTGGAGATACTGGATTCCTCGATCTCCTGGGGTGTTTCACGTGATTTCTTACCTTTACCGCCCGCTACAGTCACTCCGTGTTCTTCAAGTGAAAGTGATTCCTTGAGAGCTCCCATCGTGGTGGTCGTGAGTCCGGATGAATGCCAGTCGAAGCCAAGGACACATCCAAAGGCCTGGAACCAGTAGGGGTCGGAAAGACGTTCTAGTAGTTCTTCCCGGCCGTATTCCTGTATAACGGCTTCAGAGATCGCTCCTCCTAGCTTTTCCATCCGTTTAAAGAGCCAGCCTGGAGCGGATCCGGAATGCAATGGAAGGGTTGCTGCTCCACTTTTCGCCATGTAAAGAGCTTTTTGCGCTCTTTTAAAGTTTTGAGCGGCGGTTTTCCGCGAGTTCCGGTATTTTCTTCTGAGAGGGGAAAACCCTCTTTTCAGCCGTTACTTTTAAAGCAATGTGGTGCTAAACCACAAACGGGGGTTGAAGGGCTATGGCATTCCTAGAAGAATTAGCTTTAAACGCCGGACTTTCCGCCTCTATCGCACTAGGACTTCTAGCGGTTCTCTGGAACTACAGCTCACTTCCCGAGGTAAGATGGAACGAGATCACTGCCGGTATAATGGCATTCGTCTCGGGAGCAGGTGTCGAGTACCTGGCGGCTGACAACGCTCTGGCAATGTGGATGAGTACCGCCGCCTGGGCAGACCAGTTAACCGCGATCCTCTATCTAGCTGGAGGGCTTCTAGTGCTGGTAGGCGCTCTTAGCAACGCGTTAGAACAACTGCAGAGGCAGTACGCGTAGAAAGAGTCCGGCCCCATTTTCCCTTTCTTTTTCTTTTATCGCTTCTCTCTGTCAAGCCTGGAGCCAGTGGCTCCTGTCTGCCCCATGTATTTTGAATCCGTCTTGTCCCCGTAAGGTTTCTCGGCCTCTGAAGTCATGGTCTCGAAAACGACCTGGCATACACGGTCTTCCGGGTAAAGTCTCACAGGCGCGTTCCCAAGGTTCTGTATCTCGAGAGTGATATCTCCCTCGAAGCCTGGATCAACGTATCCCGCGGTGGCGTGGACTATTATACCAAGTCTCCCGTATGAACTTCTGCCCTCGACTCTTGCAACCAGATTGTCAGGGATGTTCAGCTTCTCAAGGGTGGAACCGAGTATAAACTCTCCGGGGTGGACCACTACTCCCTCTTCGGCTGTATGTTTTTCCCTCCGTATGAACTGGTCATACTTTTCCATGTCCTTGGTGTCGATGAGTTCCAGTTTCCTGGTGTTCAGTACCCCAAACTCGTATCCCATCCTGAGGTCTAGTGAGGAAGGACCGAGCTGTAGATCGAGGTCTAGATCTGGCCCTTTCTTTACATAAACAGCGTTCTTCTCTTCAACAAGTTCCCTTATGTCCCGGTCCGAAAGTATGGCCATAAATCTCCTTTTTAAGGCTAGGGCTTTTATTCTTTCACCGTGGAAATGCGGAAGCTAACGGTTTTACTGGCACTGTTGTTCTTTTCGAGTCTGGCGGCAGGAGCCATCCAGCATGAGATTCACGCCGATGAAGAAAAGGCGTTGATCAACACTACGGTACAGCTGGACTGTGACCCGGATTCAGGAAACTGCCCGGTCAACTACTGGACGCTTTCGTGGAGCAAGCCTTCTGGAGCCGAGGTACTTTCAATCAGGGATTCTCTCGGGGAGGTGGAGGATTATACTGTAAGTGGCGACGAGATACAGATAACCACCAACAGCGGTAGAAAGAGGACAAATGAGACTGTGGAGATAAAGATGCTGATGGACGGGGAGGCCGAGGAGGTGCACGCTGGCCTTTACAAGAGGACTTTTTCACTTCCTGGCTTCAAAGACTCCCGTACGACAGGATTTATTGAGGCCCCGGAACTGGTTTCTGGCAGGGTAAGTTTCGGATTCGAATCAAGTTTCGTCGATGACAGACTGAAGTTCCGGGGCCGGGGACCTGCCAACATTCGTATAAAGACAGGTTCGGGATACGAGACCCGTTACTTCTCCTTCTTCGGGGACGAGGTGGATGATGCCGAGATAGCCTACGAGGTACCCGTGGGAACACTTGGAATCGTTCAGAGTTTCGAGAGGTTCCCGGTCGCGGTGATGGATAACTCGACCTACAACAGGAAGGTCAATCTCTGGAGCGCGGGAGAGTACGTTTCTGGCGCTATACAGATACGTTCGCCGGAAACTATAGATGAAGAATTTCTCCCGGTTCTTGCGCACGAAGTCGTCCACGGATTGAACGATAGAGAACTCAACTGGGATCAGACCCGTTCAAGCTACTTCGATGAGGGAACCGCCAAGTATATAGAATTCCTCGTCAAAAGGAAGCTTTACAGTGATGGTAAGATCGAATCCCGTCCTGCTGAACTTTTCGGCGATGAGGTCAAGTATACCAAAAAAGAGAACGGGAAGCGCTACATATACACTGTTCCGTCGGAGGGCGACCGGGAAAGACTCTGGAGCTACTACCAGAACGACCGCGATTTCATGAAGAGCTGGAACGCAATAGATTCCTCTCCCGAGAACAGGGGATTTGGGTACGCTTATTCTCAGCTTGTGGTGAGAAACTACATCGCGAACGGTGGAGAACTCAGCCAGCTCTACAGAGATATCAGTGTTGGACGTGAGGTAAGCGACAAAGATGAGAAATGGGAGATCTACTCCCGCCACCTCGACATGACTCCATGCAAGACCGAGGACCGGGAGCGTTTTGAAAGCTGCCTGGAAGATATCAACGACTACAGTTATCCTGTCTATTCAGCTTCTCCATCTCCTGATCGAGAGAAGCTTGACATAAAGAGGCTTCAAGTACCAAATCGGACAGAGCAGCTCTCCCGCAGTATCTTTAAAGGTGACGTAGAAAATGTTGACGCGGAGTCTATATCCGGATTCCTCAGATCTTTCATCGATTACTGGCTGTCCGTTCTTCAAGATCTGGTAGCCTCTCTTTGAATTCTTTACTGTAGGCGTAGCCTCCGATACCATCCTTCTTCACTCGGAAGAATTCGATCTGCATTTCCTGTCCGAAAATCTCGGTCTCCATACCTAAATAAACGTGGTGTGGCTATTTGACTCCATGGTTCTTGACATCCCGGTTGAACCCTTCATCCAGCTGATACAGCAGCATGGGGTTCTCGCGGTCGTCCTCGGCATGGTTGTGGAGGAGGTGTTCGTCCCGATTCCTTCACCGGTAATTCCGATGGCGGCGGGCGCTATACTGGTCGAGACCACTTCTCTTGTTCCTGCGCTGCTGAAAATCTTTTTCATAATAGCGCTGCCGGCTTCTATCGCATCTGTCGTTAGCTCCTACTTCGTGTTCTCGATAGCCTATTTCGGCGGTGAACCTGTAATAAAGCGTTACGGCCGTTACCTTGATTTATCCTGGAAAGAGATACAGCAGCTGGAAAAGCATTTTGATTCCGGAAGAGAGAAGTACTACGTCGCAGGTTTCCGGGCGATACCTATAGTGCCGCTTTCACTTGTTTCAGGCGCCGCAGGACTCTTCCAGATGGAGTGGAAGCAGTACGGGCTATGGTCCTTCATAGGCATGCTCCCCCGCAACTTCGTCCTCGCGTTCATAGGCTGGAGGCTGAGGGACGACTTTGTATCGCTTGCCTCACAGATCGACACAGTGTCCACTGCGGTAGCAGTCGGTGTCGCCGGTCTCGTTGCCGGGGTAATAGTTTACAGGAAGACGAAGGATCTTTACCGGTGGCTGATAAGGGAGGTCTAGCTGCTACCGGTTTTTTCTTATGATCACTTGGGCAACCGCTAGAAGTATCACGAAAACCACCGCAATAGTAACGATAAGCCTGAAAATTGATTCAAGTTTTTTTCTCTCCCTATACCTATCTGAGGCTCTCTCTACAAGATTTCTGGCGCCGGAGTAGTTGCCTTCCGAGAGTTCCTCTCTGGCGCTGTCGAGCAATCCCTCCACTTTGGGACCTGTGTCCATGGATGTGAGGTTCTCTATCCTGTTTTCCAGCTGTTTCTCGGTCTGCCATTCGGTACAGCTATCCACTCTAGTCCATCCTTCTGGCGCTCCACAGCTGAAGTTCCTGCAGACTTCCCGGACCGCGCTAACCTGGTGACATACCTCGTTCAGACCCGCGGTGTAACTACCTGTCGTGGAAGCGGTGAAAAGGTGGAGAAGATGTGTCGAGTTTTTCCTTCCAGATTCCAGGCTCCCGTTCTCCAGCCTGAGCTGTTTCTGGCTCCAGTTTTCCGGTGCGCTGAACTCGATAAATACTTTAACGCTATCGTTCATCTTGATGTCGAAGGATCGGTAGTTCCGGGTCATGCTTCCATTCCTCCTGACCTCGATTTGGAAACGACCGTTTTCCAGTTTCCTGGAGCCGAAGAGTTCTATGCTCTCGATAGACTCTAGTTCATCGAGCTCCGATCTGTTGAAGGCGTAACTTCCATTCTCTTCTATCTCAAGCCCCGATATCTCCAGGAAATCCTCTCTGCTCGAGATTGTCGGGCTTGTATCCTTGGTGGAAACTCCTGTAAGTCCTCCACCGCCTGAACTTCCCCCGCCTCCTCCACCTGAACTTCCATCATCGTTACTGGAGGTTTTCTCTTCTGCAGCAGCGTACGCCGAGAAGGAAGAAGCGTTGATTTCAAGTTTGCCGCCCGTGAAACTGGCGTTGGAACTCATTTCCTGCCAGCCGCTCTGACAGCTGTCCTCAGTAAAGTTCCAGGCGCTGCATTTCAGGGCTTTCCTGTTTGATAACGTTCCAGAGTAAGGGATTTTTACCGTCGCGGAGGAAAAATTGAATCCTATCCCGGCCGCCAGCGTATCCTTTATATCAAATCCTGATGAGCTCGCCGAGAAATCCTGCTCCCAGCTGGTATCCAGGCTCAAGTTGCGATTCAGCTTCGTTTCCTTTAGTTCGATGGTTGAAGAGTTCTTGATGCCGGACTCGCTCAACTCTATGGTCCAGGAGCCTTTTGGCAGGGTAAAATTGGCTTTTGAGCTATTTTCCTTAGCTCTAAGTTTTCTGTTTTCAGGATACTTAATTTTCCAGCTTAGATTTACTTTTTTCTTTCCGTTGGATGCGTTGGAATTGACTTCAACCTGTTCAGAGACATTGAATTTCACAGTATCGTTTGCCTCATTTCCCATGGTGTCATTGACTTTCAACTTGGCGCTGTAGGATCCCTTGAGGGATGTCTCTGCTAAGCTTTTTCTCCATTCCACCTCGTTTCCGGATAGAGGAGTGGTGTTCTCAGGATATCTGGTCAAAAATGTTCCGTTAGGAAGCGTAAGGTTGAGCGACACATTCCCATAACTGTGTTCTGTTATGTTGGCGGTCAGGTTGACCTTCTCTCCTTTCAGTACATTCGGGTTTTCGACCTGGAAATGCTCTATTACAGGATCAATTGATACCGTGAAGTTCACCGTAGAGCTATTGAAGTTTCCAGCCCAGTCGAACGCCTCGAAACTGGCGTTGTGACTATCCTCGGTTACGTTCTCCCTGATGTAGAATTTTTGAGAACTGTTCTTGACGCCTGAAAGTTTTTTTGCGTCCAGCTTCCAGCTCGAGTTCAGGAGTTTTTCCCCTGTAGTTGCGTTAAACCAGATGAACTTTGAGGAGTAATTTGTATTCTCGGGGGATGTGATGTTGATTACAGGAGGAGAGGTATCCACGTTGAATTCTACAGTTTCCGAGGTGTTGGTGTTGCCAACCGAGTCGTTAACATAAAGCGTGACGTTGTTGGATCCCTCTGCGTAGGAGTAACTTTTGTTTATCCAGAAGCCGCTACTGTTGACCAGCGTCAGGTTTACTGTGTGATTGACCTCGGATGTGACGCTGGAAACACCTGTGGAATCCGTAGCGGTGACGTTTATCTCCACCGATCTGGAGGAATAGTTGGTGCTTGAAGGACTGTTGAAGGTGATATTTGGCGGACCTGTATCAGTGGTGAAGAACACCGATTTTGATCGCCTGTTATCGACCGAGTCATTGACTGCCAGCGTCAGGTTGTGGATTCCCTCGGAACTTGTATTTACAGTGGTATTGCCAGACACAAATTTTTTCCTGGCTCCATCGAGGATATACCAGGTCTCGCCAGAACTGTCGTTGATCGTGAAGTTGAGATCTACTGTCCCGGAGCTATAAGTCCTGTTTTCCGGTTTCTGGATTTCCAGACTGGGGGCTACAGTGTCGACGGAGAAGTAGGTAGTGTTGGCGCCAGTGTTGTCTGACAGGTCCCTGGCGTAGAAAGTCACGTTGTGGAAGCCGTTTCCTACATAGTGGCTGGTGTTGAAGTAATGCTTCTTCGAGTCGTTGTCCATCGAGATGTTTTTCCCGGCGTCCAAGGAGAAATTCCCGTATTTCAGCTTTTCATCAGTGGTAAAGTTGAAGTCGATGCTGGTGCTGGTGTAGGTCTGGTTGCCGGGTGACTCCACTAGGACTTCAGGTTTTCTTGCTTCCTTCATGGTTGTGTCGACAGTCAGGGTAAAGTTCTGGTCCGGATATGGAACCGAGTCTCCTTCGACCGTAATGTTTATCTCACCTGTCGAGTACGGTATGAAGACCTGTTCAACAGTATTAGTGTGGTCGCTCCCTGTTCTCTGTGCCTGCTGTTTTCTCCCTGACCAGTTCAGGGTCCAGGGATGGAACCGGTATCCTGTCGAGTTTGTGACGATCAGGTCAAGGTCGTTGACGAGAGCTTTTGCCGCGGAAACCTCTCCTGGATAGTCACTCCAGACCAGCGTAATGTTTGCCGAATTTCCGGTCAACGAATAACTGTAGGATGTGTTTTCTCCGTTACCGATCTTTCCGGTTCTTATTCTATCTGTTTCCCTGCTTTCCTGGATGTAATCAACCGCTTCTGTTGTATTCACCAGTCCCCATCCCGTTATGTAGTCCGGACCTGTCCTGTTCAAATCTCCGGCATTTTGTATAAGCAGCCCCTTCAAGGTTGCGGGTTCCGGTTTCCTGCTGTAGGAGTCGTTAAAGGCCTCGTTCATCAGTATTACTGCTCCTGAAACTGCGGGAGCTGCCATAGAGGTGCCGCATTTTTCCCCGTAAGTGTTGCCTGGCAAAGTAGAATTGATCGATGTTCCTGGATTGCAGTCGCCGCCGTCCGCGACCACGGTTGGCTTGATCCTGCCGTCATCCGTGGGCCCCCATGACGAATAGTACGTCATCGAACCCGAATCGTCGACTGCACCAACTGTTATCGTGTTCTTGGCGGTTCCTCCCGGACCGAGGGTGGTGTTGTAACGGAAGCTATGATCGTTTCCTTCGTTCCCTGCGGAGAATATCACTGAGAGAGTTCCTTCAACGTCCGTGCTGTTGCCGTGTATGATATTGTCATAATCAGGCGCCATTCCCTCGTAGTTCCCCATTTTGCTGGCATCGTATCCTAATATTCCTCCAATGTTCCAGCCCCAGGAGTTCTGGGACAGCACGGAACTGTACTCGTTGATGGACTCGTTTGTCTCATCTTCGAGCTCGGACTCGCTGTCCGGCCATTCATAGGTTACGAGTCTTGCATCGGGCGCCATTCCCTTGTAGGTCAAATCTCCGGTCCCGTTCCCGAGCATTGTTCCCGCGACGTGAGTTCCATGATCCTTGACTGTGCAACCGCCGCATAGACCTCCCAGGTCTCCAATAATCAGTTTTTCTGTGTAATTCAGATCTTCATGGTCGCCCGCCCAGCCACCATCCCATTCGGCGGCAGTGAAGCCTTCTCCCTTGAGACTGTAAGGATTGCTGTGTAACTGGTCCACCTCTATCAGGTCTCTGGAAGCGTTATTCAGGGTCGTCGGTGGAGGTGAGGGACTTCTGATCCATTTTACGTGGTCCTCCGAAGCTAGTTGATCTATCTTTCCCGGTGAAACGGTGATAATGTTGCCGTGAACTTTTTCTGCGTGTTTCCCGAGAATGAGGTTTTTCTCGGTGGCTCCGACATCCCTGAAGAACTCCACTGTTACGTTTATCTTTTTCTTCTCCGTATTTCCCGGTAATTCCGGGGATATCCTGTTTTCTGCCGATAGCCTGTAGACCTCGGAAACCTTTTCAATTGTTCTAATTTTCCCTACCCTGTCCGATTTTACCGAGGCATACCAGGAGTTCTCAGGAATGTAGCCCAGAAGTCTGGCTCCGGAATCCCTAATTTCCTTTCTTGTGTTGTTTCCCGGGATTTCCGTGAACTGGATCACCGTGTGAATCCTCTCACCGGCTTCCTGGACCGAAAAATCTCCATTTTCCCTGACGGGTTTCATCTCCCCTGATTTTATTTTTACGGGCTGCGCCGCCGAGCTGGACGCCAGTAACAGAGCCAGAATTAGGATGAGAGTCTCCTTCTGCATCTATGATATCTCCCTGAAAGAAGTCATTCTCAGGACTGGCCCGTCTTCCTTGATGATCGTCCCCTTCACCACGTAGCTCTGGTTCCTTGCTAGTGGTCCGCAGTCCACTCTGCATTCGTTCCCAGAGCAGGTCAGTTCGGTCCCGTTGTAGGTCCCGGTCAGTGGAAGTTCTTTTCCCCCCTGCCCGAGTACAGGGTTTCCCGAGCACGTGTTACAGCATTCTTTTTCTATGCAGACTTCGGTCGTACATTTTAGTCTCCCTACGGAAACCTCACCCCTGACTGATACCTCGCTGTTCTTGTATTTGCCGGGGTTTTCGACGACTTCCTCAACGGTCAGGGGTTTCTGATTTCCCTGGAGAAGTAGAACTGCCAGGATCAAAGCTATAACGGTTGTCCCAACCAGTAGAAGAGTTCTCTTCTCTTCCATAGAATCAGTTCTTTTCTGGAAGCTTCTTATTTTCCCGGTCAGTACTTTGGTTCACGTTTCTTCGCCTGCCTGAGAGATTTTTCGATCCATTCTGAGGCATTCTTGGTAACCGCATCACCGTGTCCCGGGTAGAATGATTCCACATCCAGTTTCGTGATTTTCTCTATCGACTCTATCAGCAAGTCCCGGTTGCCCTGCTCAAGGTCAGTTCTCCCGAAACCTGCATCAGGAAAGATAAGGTCTCCCGTGAAAAGAATCCCTTTTTCAGGACTGTAGAGGCATATAGAGTCGTCTCGATGGCCTGGTGTATGGTAGATCTCGAAAGCAACTCCTGACAGCTCGATCTCATCCCCGTCTTTAAGTTCCTCTGCCTCGACAGGAAGGTTTTCAGGTTCGAATGCGTGAACCTCTGCCTCGAATCTGTCGACAACTTTGGGTAGATTGTCGACATGGTCATGATGGGAATGGGTTACAACTACTTTGTCAACTGAGTCGAGATTTCTGATTCTTTTCCATACTTCACCGGTACCAACATCCACTAAAACGGTTTCGCTACCTGAAATCTTCCATACGTTCCCGGTGAAATTCTCTATATCCGATGAAAGGTTCTCTACTTCCATAGTTAGTTACCTTCCAGCGCATCGAGGGTTATCGCAGCCGCGATAACCAGCTCTTTCCCGGGAAAATCTTCCTTCTCCAGTGTAACGCGGTAGGTGTCCTTGAGGGAAAACTTGCCCCTGATTCTCCCGAGTTCATCTCCCCCGTGAGTCTGTATCGTGTACTTGTGGGGGACAAGCGAGAAAATGTCCGATATCGATCTCAGGAACTCGAGGAAGGAACTCTGGCTCTCAATACTGGCGAGCTTCTTTCCCTCCGGGTCTTTCACATGCCAGACATGCTTGAACAGCGTGAACTTCTTGGAAAGTATGCCAACCTTTTCGCCGGTTTTCTCGTCTATAATGCCGTAGTCGCCCGCTATGTCAAGTCTTCTAGCGGCCTTTATCCGGAAGATTACATCACCCTCGGAATCTGTAAAGGGAAACTCCTCCTTCATCCTGAACATCTTCTGCTTCGCCTTCAGGATTAGTTCTCCGTCGCCATTGAAAATCCTGTACTTGTTCCGGATCAGCGACTGTTTAACTGTGTACTCGGTGTCCGAGAAATCTATCCTCTTGAAAGGATTTTCCATGTATTCGGTTTAACCTGCGTCTTCAAAACTTTACCTAATCCTGTAACGAAGTATCGCGGCCACGCCGCCCATGTTGTCCAGTCTTCTGCCTTCCTCGTGGTCGGTAGAGATGATCTCGACATCGGAGTCCATCTCTTCTGCGACTGTTCCGAGCGCGTCAACTATGTCCTGCATCTCTTCAAGTATCATTTCTTCGCCACATTCCTGGCATTCCAGATTTTCATCGATTTCCGGTTTCTTCTCGAAAACTTCTTCCTCGTGCCCGTTGTCACATTTGTAGGTGGCCTGGTAAAGGTTCGCGTCCTCTGTTATAAGTAGTGTCTCCACAGCCCCCATCTCAAGCGCCTTTTTCACCTGTTCTACGCCATACTCGCTCTTGCCGTTCTCCTCCTTCAGGTTTTCGAAGAACTTGTTTACAAGCTTCTTCTCCTCCATCACCTTTGCGTCCTTTATGGCGTCCTCTGCTTTGTTGACAAGTTCCTCAAGGGCTTCCTCACCCGAGTAGTTGAGGGATTCGGTTGCGATAACCTCGTCCTGGAGCTCCTGGTGGAGGTATTCGTCAACCAGCTTGTCCTTGACCCAGCCGGGACCCCCAACAAGTATACCAAGGAGCTTTTCTTCACGTTTCTTGGGGAGAAATGAATCCTTGGCCTTTCCTGCCACATCGTTCAGGAACGTTTTCAGCATCTCTTTTCTCAAACGGGCGAACCGCTGGGCGCTCTGCCCTCCAGCTCGCGTCTTCCCTGGCACCTCTGAATCCATGGTATGCACCGTCTTGATGCTTGAACCCTGGAGAAGCCCTATAGCGGCCTCGTTCTTGTCGACCGCGATTAAACCGTAGACCCGGTCGTCGACTATCATCTCTCTCAGCGGTTCCAGTACGAACTCCTTGTCGCATCTGTAGCGGCGCGATTCCACGGGTTCCGGGGGCACGACCTCCCAGACCTGGATGTCTGGTCTTCCTTCCCGTTCCGAGACGTTTCCCGAGAAGAAGACGACGCCGTTCTCTGGTGTTTCGTGTTCCTCCGAAACCTTTCGTCCGATCTTGGCGAGGGCGTCCTGAACGTTGTTCCGGGTCTGCTTCGACTTTATATTCTCCGCCTCGCTTTCTTCCGAGGTTACAAAATCCGATATCTTCGACATGTCGTAACCCGCGGGGATGTAGAGGCTCACGAGTTCGGTATTCCTGCCTCTAATATCCTCCAGTTCCGATACCAGCTTCTTCAGCTGGTACTT
>CAZKLW010000003.1:0-25570 GCA_964553995.1 uncultured archaeon | reverse complement strand
TTCTATGAGGCTCATAAAGAAGGATCGGCTGGAAGCTTTAAGAAATCAAATCCGGCCGACGTAGAAAAGATTCTTGAAGAATTTGCTGCAACCTCTTCTGAACCTCTTTGGAATTGTATCCATTTTGTAATTGGTGACCTGGTTATATACTACCTCGGAGTCTGGAGAGTTCACTATGGTTTCGGTTCTCTCCAGCAGGTATTCGGTGCTTTCTGCAGTCACCTGATCCCCTTCCTTGAGCAAACTGAGGACATCTCCCGCTATAGTCTCTATCCTGATGTTTCCGTCTTCAAAAGAACCTTCCCTGCCTTCTATATTCTCTGCGAAATCCTCTAGAGCGGACCAGGCTTCTGGGCTTACATCTCTGTATGTGTCTTCCGTGTACTCTGATGTACTCATTCTTCAATAGTAACGGGGACGCCCTTTTCTTTTAAAAGTTCCACCTGGCGCTTGGCGAAGTCTTCCTCGTTACTTCCCTTTGTAGCAACCATGTAAACCTTTGCATTGCCGAAAGGCCTCATGACCCTTCCCGCGCGTTGAGTCGCCTGGCGCCTCGAACCGCCCTGGCCGCTCATGATTATGCCGACCTCGGCATCGGGAAGATCGAGCCCTTCATCGCCTATACGTGAGACGATTATCGTGTCGAGCTCTCCTGTCCTGAACTTTTCGAAGTACTTCTCCCGGTCATCGTGTTCGGTTTCACCTGAAACAAACGGTATTTCGTACTCTCGCTCGAGCTCCTCTCCCTGGTCGATCCAGTCACAGAAGATGATTGTCTTGTCGTCCATATGTCTTTCCAGCAGTTCCTCCAGAACGTCTTTTTTCGCGGGATTTTTCGATGCTATGATAGCTTTCTTTATCCCCGATGCCTCGTGGTACTTGTGCATGTAGGCGTCGTTTATCCATTCCGCGAAAAGTATATTGAAATCAGGCTTCAGAACGTAGTCCTCAGAGAAGAAACGGGCCCAGTCCCCACCTATCTCCTGGCCTATAAGCGCAAATATCTCCCGTTCCTTGGAATCCTCTCTTACGGGAGAAGCGCTGAGACCGATCCTCCTCGTTGACTGAAGGTTTGCCGTCTTCCTGAAGAGCTTTGAGGGAATGTGGTGAACCTCGTCGAATATTATGAGACCCCATTCACGCCTGAAAAGCGAGGTTTTTTCGCCCGCAATATGGTAGGTGGCGATTGTTACGTCATTCATCTCTTTCTGGTCGCCGTGGTACTCTCCAATCTGGTCTTCCGTTAGCGTGGTTTTATCCAGTATCTCACGCTTCCACTGGTTCACTAGCGACCGCTGTGGAACGAGTATCAGCGTCGGTGCATCAATCCTGGCCATGAGCCCGATCGCGGTCACAGTCTTTCCCGATCCCGCGGGATTGGCGAGAACCGCTGCCTTGTCTTCATAAGCGCGCTGAACGTATTCCTCCTGGTAGTCTCTCAGGTCAACCTTAAGGTCGGCACCGATCTTCTCCTCGCTCTCCCTGAACTTGGAGTTGTCCTCTACAGGGTAGCCTTTCTTGAGAAGCACCTCTTTTATCTTCGCGCGGGACTTGGAACCCATCGCGATCCGGGACTTGGTGTCCGAGAGATCAACGGAGAGATTTTTCCTGATCTCTTCCAGCGAGCGCGCCCACTCCATTCTTTCCGGATCATTCGAGACCAGCGCGTGGTAAGTGCCCTCGTGCTCGATAGAGAAGACTTCCTGCCTGGAATAGATTCTTTCCACCCATTCCAGGAAGCTCGGGTAAGATCCCAACAAGCGAGTGTACTTCTCCTTCATTTCTTCAATCGAAAGCGGGGAGTTCCAGATATCCATCTCCCGGACCTCGAACTTGTAATGTTCTCCGCTCGATGATTCCAGATGGGCGATCTCCGATATCTCGTTAAGCGTTTCCTCTGAAGGGTTCGAGAGTATTATCTCTCTCTGCGGCTCGAAGAAAACTACCTGGTCACGTTCCAGGTCCCTGATTTTCTGTATTAGTTCTTCGCGTGAAAGTTCTTCCAGGTTTTCAGATGTCATGCATGCCCTTTCCTCTAGAGGCTTAACCTTAAATTGATGACGAATCCGGGTATCGCCATGAAGACACAGCTTAAAAAGAAGCTTTCAAGGGTCAAGAGCTTTTCTACGCCCAATATTGAGCTGGAACAGTATATGACTCCCCCGGAACTGGCGGCGGACTTGATCCATACAGCCTACATGCAGGGAGATATCGGGGGGAAAGAGGTCGTTGATCTGGGTGCCGGCACAGGTATGCTCGCAATAGGTGCGGCGCTTGCATCCGGAAACGTGGTGGTGGTGGAGAAGGATTCTGAAGCCCTGGAAACGGCGCGGGAAAACGCGGAAAAACTTGGCGTGATTGATTCAGTTGATTTCCGCTGCCAGGATGTTTCTTCCGTGGAAGAAAGCTTTGACACCGTGGTAATGAACCCTCCTTTTTCAGTCCACAGCGATATCGGTTTCAGTTTTCTCGAAAAGGCGTTTGAAGTCTCGGAGGCCACTTACTTTCTCTCGAGAACCAGCTCTAGAGAACGTATAAAAGATTTTGTGGGGAACTCCCGACATAGCCTCGCTGGCATTGAACCGCGGCAGGTTGATCTGCCCGCTACCTATGGATTCCACACCGAGGCCGCTAAAAAGATTGGGATCGATCTCTTTGTGACGGGGAAAGAAAATGGAACTTGAAACAGTTGAGCAGGACGGAAGACTTCTTATCGACATGAAACAGAACCATACTCTGGCCAATCTCATCAGGAAGGCTGTGTGGGAGTCAGGCAGCGAGGCAGCATACGACAAGGGCCACCCTCTCGGCGGTGAATCCCGGCTTATCATTGATTCGGATTCGCCGCAGGAAGTACTCGAGGAAGCGATTGAAACCGCACGTGAATGGCTGGAAGAACTCGAAGGCCAGGTCTAAATTTCTTTAGCCCTATATCCTGCTACATGAAGAAAGGTGCGAGAATTCTTGGCATCGATGATGCTGCTTTCAGCTTCCAGGACTCGGAGACAGAACTTGTAGGCGTAGTATACAGGGGAACTGAGTTTATAGAGGATATCCGGACCCGTGGGATAGAAGTGGATGGAGAAGACGCTACCGGAGCTGTTATAGAGCTTCATAACTCGATGAAGAACCCGCGACAGATCAAGGCAGTGCTTGTCGACGGTATAAGTCTGGCAGGGTTCAACATAGTCGATATCCACGCGGTCGCTGAAGAACTTGAAAAACCCGTTATAGCGGTTACTTCAAACAGACCTGACAGGCAGAGTTTCAGGGAGACTATGGAGAGAACCGGCAACCAGGATGGAAGGTTCGAGAAGTTTGACGATCCTGAGAGAATCGAGCTGGAGGATGGAACCGCCTATATCCAGTATTCTGGCACGGGAGTGGAGGAAGCCAGGGAGATCATCAGGTCAAGTATTATTCATGGACTTACCCCTGAACCGGTAAGGGTCGCCCACCTTATAGGTCGCTCCGACAATTGAAAAAGAACCGCGTTCCGTAAGTATTTATGAAACAGCTCTGGGAAAAAATTAAATCCACAAGAAGTTTCGAGGAGTTCTACTTCTTCGCCATCGCTCTCATACTTGCGTTTGGAATAATACAGACCACGGGAACTGTTCTCGCGACAGAGAAACCTGTCGTATCCGTGGTATCCTGTTCAATGTACCCTCAGCTTCACGTGGGGGACATACTCCTGGTGAAAGGCACGGATTATTCACGGATCCAGGAGGGCGATGTCATAGTTTACTCCACGCCAGAGATGAATATTCCGGTGGTACACCGCGTTCTGGGGAAGAACGAGAGCTTCCTTGAGACCAGGGGCGATAACAATCCCGGACAGCTGGAGTTCGAGAAGAAAGTGGAATCGGAACAGATCCATGGAAAGATACTTTTCAGGATTCCCAGGATCGGAGCCCTTAAACTTCTGGCGATGGATATGCTTGGCCTTAACCAGAACGGATCAGATCGCCCGCTGGTTATAGACAGCTATCCTGAATGCCGCATAAAGGTTCCCCTTGAACAGAGACCCTGATCCACGTCACCCATTTAAAGCTAACCTGGGAAAACATCGGAAGTATGGAGTTCTGTGATGAATGTGGCGGGATGCTGGTATCCGAGAAGAAGGATGGAGACGCGGTAATGAAATGCAGGAACTGCGGAGAGATCCAGGAAGTAGAGGGCGGCGAGATGAAGGTCACCGAGGAGAAGGAAGAAGATCCCATGGACCGTCTCAACGTTTCATCCTCGGATGATGAGGCAGTAACAAGGCCCACGACACAGAAAGAATGTCCCAGCTGTTCCGAGAATTCAGATGACGAGAAAGAACACGAATGGTGGATGGAACAGACTCGAAGCTCGGACGAACCTCCAACACGGTTCTACGAATGCAGAGAATGCGGAAACGTTCACAAAGAGTACGACTGATCTAGTAACCTAATCTTTCAAACTCTATGTGATCTGCTTCATAAAAATCAGGAGAATTATGATCCAGGGCGGCCAGAAAATTCTGGTAATCCTGGAACCGTTCCGAACTGAGAGTTTCTCCTGCAATATCGTCCAAGTTAATATCTATTCCGTCCTCCTCTAGAGCTCTTTTAACAGTCTCCGGATCGGCCCTGATCTCGCCCTCAGGTCTCATATCGCATTCCAGTTCACGGTATGTGGTGCACTGGATTACTGAGTCATTTCCCGCCATAATTCCCAGAATCCTAAAAACTGTTTTAAAGCCTTTCCTCGATTTCTGCCTTCTTATCCAGCTCGTCCGCCAGAACGTTTACAGAGGCTCTTAATTTCCTGATCTCTTCGTAGAACTCTTCCCGGCTATCTTCGAACTCCCGTTTGTCGAGCTTCCTGTCGAAGTCAAACTCCCGGCTGTTGATTTCCAGTATTACGTTGTTCTCCAGTTCGTTCAGGCGGTCCTCGAGGTCTTCAAGTTCTTTCAACCTGTTCCTGACTGCCCTTACCCGCGAATCTATGCCCGAAACAGTATCCAAGAGTTCCGAACCCACCAGTTCTTGGAGTTTTGATTTGAGGGTTTCTTGGCCGTCCTCCAGTAGGGAAACCCTTTCCTCCAGTTCATCGATTCTTTCCTCTTCCCCTAATTCTTCTATCTTATGGGCTTCGGCCTTGTCTATTCTCTGTTCTTGTTGCATAACTTCGAGAGAATCGTCCATGAAGTCGCTCAGTGCAGAATCGACCGCGTCCAGGTGAGACTCAAGTTTCTGGATCCTTCGGGAGACATTGTCCAGTTCCTCCCTGGCTTCCTCGCCCTGCTTTCCCAGTATATCCATATAGACAAATGTGTTTCGCCGGTATTTGAAAACCCGGTAGAGTTAAAACGCTTTGACCTCAGGAAAACCATATGCCAGAGAACCGGAGAAGAGCGCCGGCAGTACCCAAGAGTATCGATGAAATAGATCCCAGGAATGATATCCGTGTAAGGATCGTGGGCACGGTTCTTGACAAGGAAGACGACTCTGTCGATCTGGATGACGGCTCTGGAACAGTTGAGGTATTCCTTGAGGAAGACACGCTTGAAGAACTGGATGAGGGTGATCGCATACGTGTACTCGGTAGGGTGCTCCCGACACCGGATTCCTTCGAGATACAGGGAGAGATAGTACAGAATTTTGAGGATATTGGCCCTGAGCTCCACGACAGGGTTAAAAAAGTTGTTAACACCAGCTAATGACAGGGTGAAAAGGAGTGTTTAAGGCTGAAATTGAGGATGTATCACTTTTGCAGGATTCTCTAAAAACGATATCTGACCTGATATCTGAAGGCATATTTCAGATAAAGGATGATGGTATAGAACTGATCGCGGCGGATCCCGCAATGGTCGCGCTTGTCGACTTCAAGATTGAGGAAGATGTTTTCGAGAGTTACGATCTAGAAGAAGAGACCAAGATGGGTCTTAACCTCGAGAACCTCTACTCGATCATAAGAAGGGCGAACTCCAACGACACCATAGTATTCACTCTGGATGAAGACGACTCCAGCTTCCATATAACGATGGAGAACTCAAGCACCCGTAACTTCTCGCTTCCAATACTCAACCTTTCAGAGGATGATATACCAGATACACAGGACCTGGAGTTTACGGTTACAGCCGACCTGGAGACTTCTGTTCTTGAATCCGCGGTTAAGGATGCACTAGTTGTCGGCGACTCGGTTGTGGTAGAGGCAGACTCTTCCAATATCTCGATATCTTCGGAGGGCGACCAGAGCAACGTTGACTTCACGATCGAAAGCGGCTCCGATGGAGTACTCGAACTTGAAGGCGGTGAGGCCCGATCGATGTTCTCGCTGGACTACCTCAACTCCATGATCGGTGCTCGAACACTGAGCGACACCGTCACCATGAAGCTCGGCGAAGACTTCCCCATGAGACTGGAGTTTACCGTTCCCGATAAGGCACAGCTGTCGTTCGTGCTGGCGCCGAGAATCGAAGAGGAGTAATTATGAGTAATAATAGGGTTGATATGGCGATAGTTCGGAGCTTGCTCTGTACAGATCATCCAGATTTAAATATAAGGAAAATCGCTGAAGAATCGGATATTTCGAGGACTGCATTTTACAATAAAAGAGATGATCTAATAGAGAGAGGCTTGATTAAAAAGAGTAGAAAAATGGGTAACTCCAAACTTTACAAACTAGGAGAAAATGCGGAAGATTATGTTTCTGGAACCAGGGCTTGAACCCGGCAATTATACTTTTACTTCTTGACATTAGTTTACTCTTTTATGGCAGGGGAGGAGCCGCAGGACTGGAGGATAAGACAGTACTACCAGCAGGACCGCGTAGTTGAAGAGATTGTTTCCGTTTCTGAATACCGTGAGGTGGCTCCTACTTATCCCACTGGTTATGGTTCCCGGCCGGACGCAATCAACTTCCCGGGCGATTTCACCGCGCTCGTGGAGGAAGGCACGGTTGCTTTCCATGCCTCGGTTGAACGGTGGCGGAATCCACTGCTTATCGACAACGTCTCCGATCTTGATTCCCTTAGAGAGGGCTGGGACCTGGTAATGGATATCGACTGTGATTCCAGCTTCGAACTTGCGAAGGAAACTGCTTCGCTTGTTGTAAGGGAGCTCCGGCAACACGGTATAGAAAATATCTCGGTCAAGTTTTCCGGAAACCGCGGCTTCCATATAGGTGTAAGGGCAGAGGCCTTTCCAGACAATATCAACAATACGGAACTGTCCGAGCTCTATCCCCAACTTCCACAGGCGGTTATAGAGTATATACGGGATAGTCTACAGGAAGAAATGGCGGAAAAAGTAAGGGAATACGGTCTCGGGGAAGAGATGGATACTGAGGACGGCCCTGATCCCTACCAGGTATCCGATATAGAGAATGACTGGGGCCAGAGACACCTTTTCCGTCTGCCTTACTCACTTCATGATGGATCATGGCTGGTATCCCTGCCTATCGATCCCGACGGTATCGGGAGTTTCGAGAAGGAAGATGCAGAGATGGATTCCGTCAGTTTTGAACATGGTTTTCTTGACTCCTACGAGGAAGACGAGGCCGCGGATCTCGTGATCCAGGCCCTGGATTATATCGATTCAGGGGAGACCAGGGAGACGAAAAAGAAAAGCTACGCGGACCGGGAGTTTGAACGCCCGGAGGAAGCGATACCTGAGGAGCACTGGCCCCCCACCATACACAACATTCTCGAAGGTCTCGAAGATGGCAGGAAACGCGCCCTTTTTATACTGCTCAACTTCTGGAGAACTGTAGGCCTCGGCTGGAACGAGATTGAATCTCTCGTCTGGGAATGGAACGACAGGAACGCGGAACCCTTGAGAGAAGCCTACGTGACCTCGCAGCTCAACTGGCACAGGAAAAGGGACGAAGACGTTCCGCCTCCAAACTACGATGCAAAGGGCTACTACAGGGACATGCAGGTCTACGAGGGCGACAACCTGGAAGAAAAGGTTTCCAACCCGGTGAGCTACGCGTTCAGGAAGGCGAAGAGTTACGATGACGAGGAAGAAGATGAAGAGGAGATAATGGAGTGTCCCTACTGCGGTAAAGAGTACAAGATGGAGAGCTACTACAGGAAGCATGTGCAGGAATGTTTCGAGTAGATTGATCGACCCAGATAAAAGCTTTTTATCTCAAGACTGAATCATGCCAGACGCGATAACTTTTTCCGAGTTAAGAAAGATACAGAAGGAGGAATCCCGCCAGGATGAACTTACCGAACGGGACGATAAATTTCTCCTGAAAGTCGCGGATTATCTCGAAACAAAGAAAGAGGTTTCCGGAGACTCCCGTGAGTACAGGAACGCGAGACGCATCTTTGACAAGATAATAGGGCTTCGGGAGGACAAGATAGTCAAGAACGCCAAACTGGCCGTGAAATCGGATCTCGATGCTACAAAGCTTGAGATGCTTCCCGTCGAACAGGAACTTTTCAGGCAGCTGAAAAAGGAGTTCGGCGAACACCGTGAAAGGATCGATGAAAGAGTGGAGAACGGCGCGGATGAAGTTCTGGATTCCGGAGAGGAACAGGAAGAGATAGAAGAGGATGAAATAGAAGAGGATGAAGATTCTTCCGATGCGGTTAAAGTGAGGGCGACTTCCGAGATACCTGAGTTCATGGGAACCGACCTTGAGTCCTACGGGCCATTTGATGAAGGAGAAGAAGTCGAGATTCCCGGGGAAAACGCCGAGATACTTCTAAACCGGGGGAGCGCAGAGAGGATCGAGTGATGGTTTCTAGAGTATACGCCATCGGTGGTTCCGTGATAAAAAAGCATTTCGACCGGATGGATGAGCTGGCGAACGCGGTTGAATCCGACGAACAGCTCGCCGTTGTAGTGGGTGCAGGACATCTAAAGAAGCACCAGGAAGCCGTGAGAGGCCACGTCAACAAGGCCGAGACCGACATGGTGGGTATTGCTGCCACCAGACTCAACGCGAGGACGCTTTCGGCGCTTATGGATGACTCCCATCCATCGATCCCTGAAACCGTGGAAGAGGTCAAGGAGATCGCGGCCTCCGGTAAGGACATAGTGATGGGAGGTCTGAATCCCGGCTTCTCAACCGATGCTGTAGCAGCCGTGGTCGCAGAGCTTTTCGACGCTGAACTGTTCATCGCAACCGATGTCGATGGGATCTATACAGGAGATCCCTGTGAAGATGAAAACGCCGAAAAACTCGATACTGTAGAAGCCTCTAAACTCATCGAGATGACAATGGGAAAGAACGAACCTGGAGTCTACTCCGTGGTTGACGGTACTGCGGTCCAGATAATCGATCGTTCGGATATATCTTCAAAAGTATTCGAGGGAACACTGGAGAATCTCCGGAATCCCTGGAAATCAGAGGGCACCGAAATAATCTGCGGGTAGTGCCTCTAACATCTTTTAAAGCTTGGTTTTCTGGTTAGAGTTATGGTAAAGATTCCAAAGGAGCAGAGACGTTACTGCCCGCACTGTGACCAGCACACTGAACAGACAGTGAAGGAGGTCACCAACAGGGCGCCGTCACCCTACAAGAAGAAGCACAGGAAGAGGCAGAGAAAGATCGATCACGGCTACGGTTCATTTCCTTTCGAGGATCCTTCCCACCGTTCAAGAGGGAGGAAAAATCCTACTTCTCAAAAGCATGATCTCCAGTATACCTGCAAGGAATGCGGGAAATCTCACAAGCCCCGCGAACCTTTAAGGGCTGCTAAACTGGAGATAGAGAGGTAGAATTTATGGCGAGAGATTTCTACAGGGTCGAATGCAGGGAATGCGGGAATCAGCAGAACGTGTTCTCACGCGCTTCCAAAGAGGTCAGCTGTCTGGTATGCGGAGAAAAGGTTGCGCAGCCCACTGGTGGGAAGGCCGAGTTTTCGGGCGAAATTGTCCAGGAACTTCAAGCAGAGTAAATTTTTAGCTTTTGGGTTCTAATCCTTCCAGATATGGACTTCAATCTGAGAAGTAAACTTTCAGGTCTTGATACAGGTCTGGCTGGGAAGCTGCTGGGTCTCGCAGTAGTTATAGCTGCAGGATGGCTTTTTGCGAGGGATTACGCGATCGTGGCCTTACTGGTTCTTTTTACCGGTCTGGTTTCTTGGGGTACCGCAAAATTTGGAGTGAAGTGGACAGGTATAGAGCTGGCCACCGTTTCAACAGTCCTGATAGGAACTATGTTCGGCCCCGCCACAGGTGCAGTTGCGGGATTCTTCATAATCATACTGCAGCTGTCTGCTGGCCAGTATATTGGCCCCTACGTTCTTTGGGTTATACCGGGATACATTCTGGCAGGGTTCCTACCCTCCATACTTTCCGGAAACATATTCACCGTAGGCATGACGATTATAGTGGGGTTACAGGTTCTCTTCTCTTTAATGACTTTCCTGGTTACTCCCGGAGGTCTTTCAAAGTATCTACCCTATGCTGCGGGCAACGTTGTTTTCAACTTCCTGGCGTTTAGCTTTCTGGCTCCCAGATTGCTCGGCTTCATGTAGTCGTGTTGCTTTTAAAGATCACTCGTTCGGTTCTTCTCATGCGCTGGTACAAAGATGAACCTGAGGAGGGGGACTTTGTTGTTATAACCGTTACGGATGTAGACAAGAATTCTGCATACGCCGAACTTGAGGAATATGGCGGCAGGACAGGCCTTATCCATATATCTGAGGTTTCCCGTTCATGGGTTCAGGACGTGAGCAAGGAGCTCAAGGAGGGTGAGAAAGATGTCGCCCAGGTAATAGATACAGGCGATCCGGTATCGCTGTCGCTGAAAAGGGTCAACGATAACCAGAAGAAAGAAATAATGGGGCGATGGAACAAGGAGAAAAAGGCCGAGGAGTTTCTGGAAAATCTTGCGGAGGAGCTAGGGAAAGACAAGGAGGAGCTCTATGAAGAAGTGGCGTTTCCGATGCAGCAGGAATTCGGTTCATCCTTCAAGGCTTTCGAGGTTGCGATAGGCGAGGAGGAACGTCTGCTTGAACTCTTCGATGAGAGGACAGTTAAAGCCATCCAGGAGGTCTCCAAGGACAATATTGATCTGAAAAAGGAGAAGCTGGAGGGTGAGATCGAACTTCGCTTCGACCAGGGTGACGGTATTGAACACGTAAGAGAAGTGCTGAGTGAGCCCGGTGAAGGAGTAAATATAGGCTATATATCGGCGCCGGTGTATTCTATTACGGCATGGGGGCGTAACTCCCAGCTTGCCAAGAAAAGAATGGATGAGACAGTGGATAAACTCAGAGAAAAAGCGGAGTCGCTGGATGGGGCTTTCGAGTTCTCCAGGGCTTGACCAATGATTAAAAAGTGTCCGAAGTGCAACTCCTATACGTTAAAGCACAAACATTGTGTAGAAACTTTAGAAGCCCGACCTCCGAAGTTTTCTTTCCCCGACAAGTACGGAAAATACCGGAGAAAAACGAAACGTGACAACAATGACTGAAACAACTCGAATCCAGATGGAAAAAGAACCTGATTATGGAAATCCGATAGTGATCGAAGGTCTTGCAGGCATCGGCCATATAGGTAAGACCAGCGTTTCCTATCTTGCCGATCATCTTGACGCGGAAAAGATAGGTGAAATCTACTCTCATCATTTTCCACCTTACACTATAGTCAGGGACGACAAGACTGTTAACCTGCTGAAGAACAATATATACTTTCTTGAAAGAGAGGATGCAGCCAATATCGTCCTGATGGAGGGTAACGCCCAGGCTTCGACCCCTGAAGGGCATTTCGAAGTGGCAGAGAAGATACTTGATTTCGTGGATGAAACAGGTGCATCTGAGCTGATAACCATCGGCGGATACGGTACAGGAGACGTAGTTGAAGATCCTGATGTCTTTGGAGCTGTAACATCGAAGAGGAAAAAGGAGGAGTACTCCGATGCCGGTATAGAGTTTGACCATGAAGTCGACCAGATAGTCGGTGCCTCAGGGCTTTTACTTGGTCTTGGAGAGGAGCGCGGATACGAGGGCATATGCCTGCTTGGAGAGACCCCGGGATTCCTTCTCAGCGACCCCAAGGCGACTGAGGCAGTGCTGCATGCGCTTGAGAAAATACTGGATCTTGAACTGGATTACTCTGATCTCGACAAGAAAGTCGAAGAATCCCAGGAAGTCCTTAAAAAACTTCAGAGCCTTCAACAACAACAGGGCCAGGGCCAGCAGCAGGACCAGCAGCAGGACCTGGGCTACATAGGATAGGTGGAAAATTCAATGGATTACACGAGATACGAACGCGCAAGGATTCTGGGTGCCAGAACTCTCCAGATAGCTATGGGAGCCCCTACATTTGTAGATCCCGGGAGCGACGAATCCATAGATATAGCCCGTAGAGAGCTAGAAGAGAACAAGCTGCCTATAACAGTGAAGGAGAACTGATTAACTACCTCTGGATAGCTCCAAAGCTAGTTTAAAGTCTGGAAAGAATTTTTTCTGCATGAAAGTCAATTCTATCAGACTGAGAGAGATCATTGACTCCCGCACAAAACCCACTGTGGAGGCCGAGGTCAACGGTTGCTCTGGAAAGGCGCCTTCAGGAGCTTCCACAGGAAAACATGAGGCGAAATGTTTTGTCCCCGAACATCTTGACGTGATCGAGGGAGAGTTAAGAAATGAACTTGAGGGCAGAGGCCTTGACCAGGCGGAGTTTGATGCAGGTCTAAGAGAAATCGATGGCACCGGCGACTTCTCCCGTATAGGAGCGGCTTCGATTGCGTCAAGCTTCGCCTTCAAGCAGGCAGATGGATTCGAACACTCTCCAGAGTTTCCGCTGCCCCTTTCAAACATTGTCGGCGGAGGCGAACACGGCGGAAATACCTCGATACAGGAATTCCTGGTTCTACCGGTGGAGGCCGAGACCTTTCCTGAAGCGGTTAAGACCAACGCCCGAATCTACCAGGAGATGAAGCAGCGCTACTCCCGGAAGATCAGGGGTATCAACGATGAAGGAGCTCTGATCACTTCCATGGATGATGAACAGACACTGAAGGCGCTAAAAAAGGTGGCGGACGAGCACGGCGCCCGACTTGGACTCGATGTCGCGGCTTCAGAGTTTTACAATGGCGAGAACTACGAGATGGAGTCGATGAGGAGGAAACATACACCTGAACAGCAGCTGAAGTTCATCCAGAAACTTGTCGATGAGTTCGAACTTGTCTACATTGAAGATCCCTTTGACCAGGATGACTTCCGTTTCCACGCAAAGCTAACTTCTAGAAACCCGGAAATCATGGTGTGCGGAGACGATCTCTTCACCACCGATAGGGAGAGACTCCGTGAAGGAATCGAAAACGGTTCATGCAACTCGCTTATAGTCAAGCCCAACCAGATAGGAACGGTAACTGACGCCCGGGAAACTGTAAGCCTGGCGGAAGAGAACGATTATACTCCAGTGATATCCCACCGGTCGGGAGAGACATGTGATGCCACCATAAGCGATCTTGCGCTTGAATGGGGATGCCCGGTCATCAAGGCAGGTATAGCCGATATCAGGATAGCGAAGCTCAACAGATTGATAGCTCTCTGGCACCGGTTTGAGGACCCCCGTATTAATTCCATCTAGCTCGTTTAACATGCCGCAGACCTTATTTAATAGTTGGTCATCAACCGGCTTACATGACTGGAGAAGAGGGAGAACTACTGATAGATCGTGAAGAGTACCTTTCCAACGGTGTCCATATAGGCACCCAGGGCTCCCACAGGGATATGGAAAAATACATTTTTCACGTAAAGAAAAACCAGCTGGCAGTTCTTGATCTTGACCGGACAGATGAAAGAATCAGGAGCGTTGCAAAGTTTCTGGCGGATTACGAACCGGAGAATATCCTTGTAGTCGGAAGAGCAGATGATGCCTTCCGACCCCTCAAAGAGTTCTCGGAGGAGATAGGAGCAGAAAAAATTGCTGGAAGATTCATGCCTGGCACCCTTACCAACCCGAGATCCGAGAACTTCATGGAGCCGGAAGTGGTAATGGTATCCAACCCGGAGGAAGACTCACAGGCCATCAACGAGGCCAGGGACGCAAAGATTCCTGTTGTCGCGATCGCGGACTCCGCCGATACACTTGAAGACGTGGATATAGCTATACCTGCCAACAACAAGGCAGGGGGATCACTCGCCACCGTCTACTTCCTGCTGGCCCGAGAGATCAAGGAGGCAAGAGGAGAGGACTTTGACCGCGAACTTGAGGATTTCAAACCGGAAGAGAAAGAAGAGTAACGAGAATGGAGCTTACTGTTGACTACTGTGTCGAATGCGGTTACAGGGAAAAAGCAGTTAAAGCCGCTGAAGCTATTCTGGAAGAGTTCGAGGATGAACTGGAATCTGCCAGACTGGTCCCTTCCGGAGGCGGTATTTTCAGGCTTTCGATCGATGGACAGATAGTTTTCGACATTGAAAAACAGGAGTTTTCACGGGATAAAGTTATCCAGGCTGCAGCTGAAAAGGTGAGAGAATGAAACTACTTGTAGTTCCCGGAACTGTAAGAGACGGCAGAAAGTCTATTCATGCTGCCAGGTGCTTTGCTCAGGAGGTTGAGGACGAGGGAGTAGAGGCAGAGACTTTTGATATGAAGGAGAAGGATATCCCGCTTCTCCGGAATCGGAGGCATAAAGATTCAGAACATCCAGAAGACGTTGAAGAATTCGGACAGGTGGTCGAGGAGGCCGATGGAATAGTTCTTGTCAGTCCCGAGTACAATCATTCTTATCCCGGGGCACTGAAGAACCTGCTTGATTATCTTTACCCTGAATACGATGGGAAGCCGTTCTGCTATATAACAGTCTCGGGAGGGGGTTTTGGAGGTGTACGCGCCCAGGAGGATCTTGAATCCCTGACGGTCACTCTCGGCGGTATACCAGGGCCTTCACTGTCTGTTTCAGGAGTGGGCGATGTATTCGGGGAAGAAGGGGAAATAATGGATGAGGATTACAGTGAACGGTTTGAAAGATTTGCCGGGGAAGTAATCGAACACGTGGAAAAGTTCAGTTGATACCGGAATACACGGAATAGTGCCGGTTCAGTTTTTTATACTGTATATAATTTTGTCAGGTATGTGGATAGGACACCTGGACATGGACGCCTTCTTCGCGAGGTGTGAGAAGCTGAGGAATTCGGAACTCAATGACAAACCGGTAGTAGTATGTGTATACACCAGGAAAGGTGGTTCGGGCGCAGTCTCCACCGCGGACTACAGGGCCAGGGAACTGGGGATAAAGTCCGGGATGCCGTTGCAGGAAGCTAAAAGAAGGGCAAGTGATGAAACAGTATTTCTTCCGGTTGACCATCGATACTACAGGGATAAGTCTGAATCAGTTATTTCCATACTCAGATCATTAACTGGCGAGATACACAGAACAAGTATAGACGAGGCCTACTTCAGGATTGATACCGGGCCTGAGCAGAAGGCACGGAAGATAGATGCGAGGATACGTTCCCTTGGACTTTCCGGGTCCATAGGAATCGCACCCAACAAGTTCCTCGCCAAGATGGCATCCGAGGAGGACAAACCCTCAGGCCTCACTATTGTCCCGGAAAACCAGAGGAAAGAATTTATGGCTCCCAAAACCGTGGATAAGATTCACGGCGTGGGCGAAAAAACAACCGGGAAACTACACCTAATCGGAATAAGTACATGTTCAGATCTCCGGGAAGCCGATAGCTCTTTACTGGTCTCCGAGTTTGGGAGAGAAAAAACAGCTATACTAAAGTCTAGGGCCAGGGGAGAGGGATCTAAAGAGTTTGAGAAGTCGGATAGGAAGCAGATCTCAAGGATAAGAACAATGCCCCACAACTCCTCGAGCTATGGCTTTGTCAGGAGACAGCTCAGGATTGCGTGCAGCGAGCTCTGGGAAAGCGTGAGCGAACACGGCAAGGCCTACAGATCCGTTACAGTGATAGGTATAGGTTCCGACATGAAGACGCGTACACGTTCCACAGGTGTGGATACCTCCGACAACGCCCGGAAGATGGTCGAGACCGCTGATGAACTGCTCAAAGATCTGATGGATGACCTCGACGTGGATTTACGCAGGGTGGGTGTAAGGATATCTGACCTTTTGGATACCGAAAAGCAGGCATCCCTTGAGAACTTCAGGACCCGGTAATTTTAAACCCTCGCAGCACCCATTATTCTCTGGGAAGATGCTAGGATTTGGGAGAGACGATGAAAAGGAAAAACTGAAGGAAAACATGGAAGAGATCAAGGATCTCATAGACCGTGATAGCGGTGTTGAAGACCAGCATCCCGAGGAGTTTGATGATGAGGATTTTCAGGCTCCGAGTTCAACGGGTCAGGAAGAGTCCCCGGAGGAGTTTGATTTCCCGGACCTTAACTCGTCTGCTCCGGAGCCTGATGAAAGGCCCTCCAGTTCGGTCGAATCGGATGTTGAAACCCGGGAAACTGGACAGTCAAATGTTGGCCGGGATCTCAACCGTGATATACCGGAGCCAGCCGAGACCAGGGAACTGAATGTTCCAGACATCGATAAAGGTCCGCTTTTCATAAGGAGGCAGAAGTTCGAGAAAGCCCTCCAGATGATAGAGGAGATGTTCTACCTTTCCCGCGAGGTAGAGGATACCGTTAACCAGCTTGAATCAGGACTTCAGAGGGATCGAGAGACGGAGAAAGAACTCAGGCAGCTTATTCAGGGCGTCGAGACCGATAGATCGGAGGTCGAGAAAATAGTATCCCCCGGTGAAGAGTAGTGGAGGAAGAAGAGCTGATAGAGAAACTTGAGGAGTACAGGGATGCGAATTCGGCCTACAAGCTAATAGATCTTCTGAAGGAGAAATTGATAGAGGAGTTCGAGAGTATAGAAGTTAACACGGACAGCCAGAAGCACAGCTTCAACCTTCTTATCCGGGATCTCGAGGAAGAACTCCATTATATAGAATCGGAGAAACTTTCCGAGTTCGACCCGGAACAGCAGTAGAGCCGCCTTCCATATAAAAAAGTTTCACGACCGTTTAGACGTACGAGCCTGGAAATCGGAGATTTTCTGTGAACGCAGAAACGTCTCCGAAGTTTCAGGTGCCTTGATGATCCAAGGTTGTGAAAGGTGGAATGAATGACTTACCAGAAATTTGAACCAGGCGACTCGCTTGCCGAGACAATCTACGACGCAGTTGAAACCGCTGAAGACTCTGGAGAGGTAGTTATAGGTACTAACGAGGTGACAAAGGCAATAGAGAGAAACGAGGCCGAACTTGTCGTGATAGCAGGAAACGTTTCTCCCGAAGAGATCGTCATGCATCTCCCTGCGCTCTCAGAGGAAAGGGATATACCATACACCTTCGTGCCGGACAAGGAAGAACTCGGTCTCGCAGCAGGAATAGGTGTTCAGTCGGCAGCCATAGCCGTAACTGAGGCCGGCGGCGCCTCGGATGAAGTTGAAGATATTGCTGAAAAATCGAACGAACTCCTCGGAAAGGAAGAGGAAGAATAGATCAGGTTTATGCCATGGCCCTCGGAAAAGTTGTTGAAGTCATAGGAGAACAGGGCCACCGGAGCGTACGTAAAATCCGGTGCAAGATAATCGAGGGCGACGAGGAAGGCAAAATCCTGGTCAGAAACGTTAGAGGTCCTGTAAGGGAGGACGATGTTGTCCAGATAAAGGAGACGGAGATGGAAGGATAGGTGATCAAGTAATGCCAGAGTGCGATTACTGCGGAGAAGAGCTTGAAAAGACCAGGGGCAAGATGCTGGTGCTCTCGACCGGAGAGAAACTATATTTCTGTTCTTCGAAATGCCAGAAGAACTACAGGAACAAAAGAAGCCATGGATATCCGAATAAGGGATAGTTTGAATCGATTCGTTTTATAAGATTTCAAGTGATAGGGTATCAGTGATGTTCTATGCCCCGCCAGCCAATTCTCTCGGTGCTCGGTCACGTAGATGCCGGGAAGACAACGCTTCTGGACTCCATAAGGGAGTCACGTATAGTTGAGGGAGAGGAAGGCGGCATAACCCAGATGATCGGTGCGACAGAGGTGCCTCTCGAGACGGTAAAGGAGGTCTGTGGAGATTTGCTTGAGAGGCTTGACACTGAGATAACAATACCAGGATTACTTTTCATCGACACACCTGGCCACGCGGCTTTCTCATCCCTGAGAAAACGGGGAGGATCCATAAGTGACATAGCGATACTCGTGGTCGACGTTGAGGAGGGAGTGCAGCCCCAGACAGAGGAGGCGATCCGCATCCTGAAGGAGTCTGAGACACCTTTTATTATAGCGCTTAACAAGGTGGACATGATACATGGATGGAAGAATTCTGGAGACTCTTTCCTGGAATCGGTGCATCAACAGCCGGATTCCGTAAAGGAACAGCTGGACCAGAAGATATACGAGATAATGGGGGAACTTGCGGATTACGGTATCACAACCGATAGGTTCGACAGGATTGACGATTTCCGTAAAAAAGTGGCCCTCGTACCCATATCTGCTATTAATGGTATGGGAATACCCGAGCTCCTGATGGTGGTGTCAGGTGTATCCCAGCGGTATCTTTCCGACAGTCTCGAGGTCGGTGAAGGCACAGGCCGTGGCACCGTACTCGAGGTCTCACAGGGAGAGGGGCTGGGTACAACGATCGATGTCATACATTATGACGGGATCATAAGGAAGGAGGACCAGCTGGTCTACGGAACCTCCGATGGTGCAAAAGTAACCAGTATCAGGGCTCTTATGGAACCCCGGCCCCTGGAAGAGATACGGCTGGACGAGAAGTTCGAGACCGTTGGCGAGGTAAAACCTGCTTCGGGTATAAAGATAGTCGGGAAGGACCTCGGAGGTGTTATACCAGGTGTACCTGTAAGGACGGCCTCAGAGGATAGAGTCGAAGAAGCAAGGGAAGAAGTCGAGGCGGAGATAGAGCTGAGGGATTTTGAGACCTCCTCGAGCGGTGTAGTGGTGAAGGCGGACTCCCTCGGGTCCCTTGAGGCTGTTATGAGAGAGATGCGTGAAAAAGATATCTCAGTCAGGAAGGCTGCTGTAGGACCTGTAACCAAGAAAGATATAGTTGAGATCCAGAACGAGGAGCCTGAGAACAGGGCCATAATAGCTTTCAACGTCGGGAGAACTGTTTCCGGGGACAGGATGATGAAGCAAAAAGACGGCATCCGAATATTCCAGAGCAATATTATCTACGAGATCGTTGACGAGTACCAGGATTGGAAACAGCAGTTACAGGACGAGAAACGTGAGTCGGCGCTGGAGGCGATCTCAAGACCTGCGAAGTTCCGGGTGATGGGCCAGCACGTGTTCCGGAGCTCCAACCCTGCGGTTGTAGGAGTGAAGGTTATGGACGGGGTTTTGAAACCCGGCGCGTCGCTGATGAACTCAAAAGGAGAAGTTGTTGGTCGACTGAAGGCGGTCCAGAAAGAGAACGAATCAGTGGAGAGCGCCTCGAAGGGTGAAGAGGTGGCTGTATCTGTCGCGGACGCCACTTTTGGACGTGACTTCGATGACGGAGACATACTCTACATCAACATTTCACGGAAAGAGTACCGACAGCTGCAGGAGCTTGAGGACCTGCTTTCAAAGGACGAGGAAGCCGTCCTTGAGGAGATAGTCGACATCAAGGATTCAAGGGATCCTCACTGGAAACTGGGCTAGATTTTTCCAGTGATTCGGCCAGATAATCCCTGTTCTCCCAGAAATCCTCTACAAGCTTGAGAAACCCTTCGAGATGCTCCTCTTTTTCGTCAACACGTTGGTATTCTTCGGGACTGTATCCTACTTCTTCTATAGAAAGATCCGACTTCAGGAAGAGGTACCTGTAAGCCCTGTGGAGACTGCGAATCTCTTCATCCCCAAAATTCCAGGTACCTTTGTATGAATCCAGGCTGGAATGTATGGTTCCCATGGCATATTCGTAGCGGATATTTCCATTCGGGTCGTGGACGGGTCTGTCGATGACCTCACCGTAAAGCTCCAAGATCTTCTTTGTACCTTCTATAATATGCTGTTTCCGACCAGGCACAGTATCGCTGAACTCCGGATTCCATTCGGTATCGGCCAGGATAACTTCCAGCTCCTCGAGTATCTCGGAAATATATTCACTAGCTTTGGCGGACTGGTTCGGCTTCATCCTGTAGAAAAATCAAGCGGAAAATCTTACATCTCTGTCCATTAGTTACTAATTTTTTCAGGGTAAAAAGCATACGTGTCCTACGGCAAACTCGCCAAGGGTATTTCGCCCGAAGAGGCAAGACGCAAGCTAAAGAGCGTGATGCCTTCGACGGAGCGCAAGAAGCGTTTCCAGGGTTCTTCTCCACCGAGCGTTTTCATAGGATCCCACAACTACCCGAAGGTCAACACCGGCGTTCTTTCTCCACAGCATGGAGGAAATCCCGGGAAGCTTGACTCCCCCGGAGACTGGTACGGCGAGGGCTACAGTATAGAGAAAGTTGCATCTCTCAGGACCTCGCTTGTCAACTCCCGGCAACCCGTAAAGGTGAGCGACACCGACAGGTTCATTGATAATACGAGGGAGATCGCCATGGCCCGGAAACCTGTCGATCTCGAGGTAGAGCTTGAGAAGAAACCAGCGTCTTCCGTTACAGGAGGCCGCGTAAAACCGGTATCGGCTTCGGGAAACATAGAACAGTTCAAACTGACCGAGAATCCTACTGTACAGAGAAGGATAGAGAAGGCTTTTTACGACACCGACCTGAAGGCTGAAACCGCCGTGGAGGAGCTTTACTCCCGTGGAGTCGATAACTACAAGCTCCAGCAGTCCCTCTCGACGGGAATGCTGGGCGAGGGCGGTTCAAGAAAACTGGTTCCCACGCGGTGGAGCATAACGGCGACAGACGATATAATATCGAAGTCTCTTCGGGACAGGGTAAAGCAGTTCCAGGAACTGGGCCAGATAGAGTACTACAGGAACAGCTACGTAGGAAACGATTTCCACATCTTTCTCGTCCCGGGACGCTGGGAGTACGAGCTCATAGAACTGAAACGTTCAGGTTCAGTCTGGAACGCCATGAAAAATGCATATATAGCCGGGAACTATGAACCCTTCCCCGGACGCACTTCTTACGCGGAGGAAACTGCTGGAGCCTACTATGCTGCCCGCCTCGGGGTGCTTGAACATCTGGAGTCCCGGGGGCGACAGTCGAAGGCTTTGATTGTAAGGGATGTCACCCCGGGTTACTGGGCGCCCCTGGGGGTATGGGTCATAAGAGAGACCGTAAGGAACGCCTTCAGGGACGGCAGAAGGGAGGAGCTTGACAGCTTCGAGGACATTAAATGGAGGTTGAACGATGAGTTCAGGTTCCTTTACAGCAGGATAAGCCAGAAATCGAAGATGCTGGAGGGTAGACAGGCCAGTTTGGCGGATTTCAGCCTGTAGGTTTTTGATTGCCGTGTTCTGGTACGGGTTATAATACGAGCGCATTACATTTTTTCTATACTTCCAGATCCATAATACAAATACCGGTTCTTTTTTAAAAGAAAAGGTAAAACTGTAGTACAGAAACGGGATGGCAACTGTATCTGTAAGACTGTCCGATGAAATTAATGACAGGCTTGACCGAATGGTCGAGCAGGGTCTGTTCAAGGATAAGACAGATGCGTTCCACGAGGCCTTAAGGCTTCTTCTGCTTCGTTACGATGATTACGAGCTTTAATCTTTCACTTCATCCTTCCCCTCCCCTTCCTTTTTCTTTTTCTTCAGGCCGTCAGATCGTTGTAGACCAGGATTGAGTAGTACCTGTAGAATGTCTGAACTGCGGTTGTGATTGCCAGAACCACGACCAGCAATGCAATGATCCCGAGGAGAGCCACGGGCGCGACAAGCAACCATCTACCAATTACCCATGCCGCGTAACCAAGTACTCCGAACGGGATGAGAAGTACTATAATGGCGATTATGCTGGCTATGAAAACTGCGATACCTACTGTAATCTTCAGCACGAACCGGATGAACACGTAACCCAGAACCTGTTTCCACTGGCGTCGGGCGAGAGGATAGAAACTCTTCCAGGACTCGATTATTCCAGTTTCGTTCTCCATCATCCGGAGCAGGATAAAGTTATGCGTGAGCCCCAGGAAGATGTTGAAAAACAAGAGGAAAAGCAACCAGATCACGATTACCGCTCCTCCCGCGAGCGTAGATCCAAGGAATAACAGGTATGCTCCTATCGCTATCGGGACGAACTTGATCAGCGCTGTAGCTACAAGGAATAACAGGTAGCTTGCTCCCCTGTCGAAGTGCTGGCTGAAGTTGTCGCGCACGTTAACTTGCTTGTCGAGAAGCGACTGGTAGTATACAAACTCGAAGAAAGGCTGTAGAAGGAGTTTAATCAGGATTAATAGTAATAGTACAACCGCGAGAACTGCTATGCCCGCGATCGCCGCTCCGCTGAGACCGGGAGATGCAGTGGCCAGACCGGTTGCAGGTATTTCAGGCGTGAAGGTTGAACTCTGGAAGCCTGAAGGCCCGTAGTCGGAGGTTGAGATACCGTTACTTCCAGTGTTTGCGAACCGCGCCAGGTCAGTGATGTTCCCGGCACCCATACCTGATCCTGTCAGGAAAACTATCAGGAAGAGCCGGAGCCAGGTACCTCTGTCGATAGGGAATAGCAGATCCTTTGTCTCCTGGAATGCCTCCTCTATCTCCTCGACAGCGTACAGGGCCATGATTCCTGGCTGGCAGCGATTCTTTTTAAACTAACCCGGCTTCTTTTATCGTTTCCATTAGCCCGGTAATTCATGGAGTTGTTTCCTTTTCCCGAGGTACGGGAAAAACAGGATGAACTAATGGCGGCCGTTGAAAATGCTGTTAACGAAGGAAATAGTCTAGTTGCGCACGCTCCTACAGGTCTTGGAAAGACCGCTGCAACGTTGACACCGGCACTCAAGTACGCGCTGGAAAACAACAAAAAAGTCTTCTTTCTGACCCCGCGCCACAGCCAACACCAGATCGCGGTGGAAACCGTGAAGAAGATGCAGGAGCGCCACGGAACCGAGCTTACGGTTGTGGATCTGCTCGGGAAGAAGTGGCTCTGCAATATCGACGGGGTTAAGGAGATGACTTCCCGTGACTTTCAGGACTACTGTCAGACGCTGCGGGATGAGGAGAGGTGCGACTTCTATACAGCGATGTACGACATGAATGAACACCAGCTAAAGGACAAGGCAAAGAAGAAACTGGACAGTATGGAGGGAAAACCCCAGCACGCGGGGGAGTTCAAGAAATCGACACCCCAGTTCTGTCCTTACTACATGATGATGGAGCTGGCCAGGCGTTCCAACCTTGTGATCGCGGACTACTTCCATGTCTTCCATCCTGCCGTCAGGAAGAGCGTCTTTGAACGTGCTTCTGTAGAGATCGATGACGCCATAGTTATAGTGGATGAGGCCCACAACCTGCCTTCAAGGACCCGCTCACTTTTCTCGAAGTCGATGTCGATACCGCAGGTGGACAGCGCGATAACGGAGGCCGAAAAATTCGGTTTCTACGAGGTCGAGGAGAGGCTGGAGCAACTTTTGAACGCGGTGAAGTCGGTCGCGGCTGATAACTTTGCAGCGGGAAGTCACGAGGAGAAAATAGAGAAGGAGGAGTTGAAGGGATCCATAGAATCCTTTCAGGACTATGGTGAGTTCATAGTTGACCTGGAGGCGATCGCCGAAGAAGTCCGTGACGAACGGGAAAAATCCTACTGTGGAGGCATAGCCGAGTTCCTGGAGGCGTGGAACGGTGAAGACAACGGCTTTCTCAGGATGATCAAGAGAACCCGTTCATCTTCAGGCAGCCGATACATAGAGATCAAGTACAACTGCCTGGATCCACAGGTTTCCACGCGGGATGTGCTGAACGAGTCTCATTCCAGCATTCTCATGTCCGGAACCTTGACCCCTCCCAAGATGTACGTCGACCTCTTAGGGCTCGAGCCCTCGAACACGGTTACAGAGGCCTTTAAATCGCCTTTCCCTGATGAGAACGAACTTGGCCTTCTGGTTCCCACGGTTACGACGAAATACTCCGAGAGGACGGATGAGATGTACAACAAGTATGCATGGTATCTCGCCCGGTCATTTGACTCGGTGCCTGGAAACTGTGGGGTCTTCTTTCCCAGCTACTCTTTCATGGATAAAGTTGTGTCGCGGCTCGAAGAGAAGACGGACAGGAAGCTTTTCGTCGAGGAGAGGTCGATGGACAAGGAGGAGAAGCAGTCGCTTGTGGACGAGTTTGCCCGGAGGAGCGAAGATGGGGACGCCGCACTAATGGGTGTAGCCGCGGGCTCCCTTGGTGAAGGTGTAGATTATCCGGGAGATGTGATGAAGGCGGTCTTCATAATAGGTTTGCCTCTGAAGAGGCCCGACCTTGAGACGAAGGGCCTCATCAATTTCTACGACTACAAGTTCGGTAAGGGCTGGGACTACGGCTACTCATACCCCGCGGTCAATAGAGCTATGCAGGCCGCGGGTAGGTGCATCCGGAGCAAGGATGATCGGGGCGTGATAGTCTACATGGACGAGAGGTACGACTGGTCGAACTACCGGAAAGTCTTCCCTCCTGGCCTCGACCTGAAGAAGACGAGAGCTCCCTGGAAAGAGATAGAGGATTTCTTCTAGTTGCGGTCAAAGTCGTCTGTTATTTAATTATACGGCGGGGCAGTATTACCATGAGGAAAGTCCTTGCGCAGGGAACGTTTGACCTGTTGCATCCCGGTCATCTGCATTACCTCCAGGAATCAGCGGCTCTGGGAGACGAACTCGTGGTTGTGATAGCCAGGGATTCCCGTGTAAGGGACAGGAAAGAACTGATCTTCGATGAGAAGGAACGTCTCGAGCTTGTTGACGCGCTTGAAATGGTGGATGAAGCAGTTCTCGGCTCTGAGGGAAGCATCTACGATACCGTTGAAGAGGTTGATCCTGATATCATAACTCTGGGTCACGATCAGGGCCATGACGCGAAAGAGGTTCAGGAAATGGCGGAGGAAGCGGCTGGTCATGAACTGGATGTAGTTAGAATCAGTAGATATGGAGATTATTCGTCGAGCGAACTGAAGCCTAAAAGGAGTTATTAATAGCTAGCCTAATTTACCTATATGTCGGTCTGGAGTGACGAGAAGTTTGCCAGTGGAGAAATAAATCAATGGCCTTTCGAATTTGACCTTATCCTGGCGTACAGAGGAACTTCGAGAGAGATTTTCTTTCCCCGGGAACACAGCCCGGATCTGTCACAGAGATATGATGAGGTATCTGAGGAATACAGGCTTCCTTCAGTCTTAGAGACCCGTTACCTGATACCTGAGAACAATCTTGGCACGCAGCACGGGAATACTGCCTTCGAGAACTGGAAGTACTGGTACAAGGGAAAACTCATGAAGGAAGAAGATCTTTCCGAGGAAGAGGCTGAAAGGGCATGGGAGGAATTCCTGGAATCAGGGAAGGAAAACAGGTTGCCGGAACATGATGAACTGCTGGACACCAAGGAACCTGGGGTCTTCTTCGCTCCTCGTAGCGTGGTCGAGGCCAGGAAATACTATGATCCAAACGTCCCCGAGAGCATAATGTTAAAGGTGCTCATACCAACTGACTCTGTCGTAGTCAACTACAGGCGTGATGGAGACAATATCAGGTCCAAAA
>CAZKLW010000002.1:0-27785 GCA_964553995.1 uncultured archaeon | reverse complement strand
ACTACCCCTACACCGAGATGAGCACCGAGGTCCAGGTATGGGACGAACAGGACGGGGAATGGCTCGGGCTCGGAGGTGCGGGCCTCTTCCGGCCCGAGGTCGTGAAACCTCTGCTCGGCTTCGAGGCGACGGTTCTCGCGTGGGGTCTCGGACTTGGCCGCATAGCTATGAAGGCCGCAGGCCTGGAAGATATCAGGGAGCTTTACAGGAACGATATCGAAATCCTGGAAGAAACTCCAGTATGGAGGCCCGGATGATGAGCGAAGACACCGGAGGTGTTTTTGAGTGCCTAAGATACAGGTAAACAGAGAAGAGTTCGAGAGACTCCTGGGAGAACAGGTAAGCGATGAAAGGCTGAGGGACGAGGCTTCCCTGCTCGGAGCGCACTGGTTCCATATCGAGGGGAAGAAATGGGAGGTCGAGGTATATCCTGATCGCCCCGATCTTCTCTCGGTTGAAGGTCTTGCACGCGCCTATAGAGGATTCTTTGGGATCCAGGAGGGCATAGACAGTTACGAGGTATCAGAGGGGGATCTGGAGCTCAAAGTCGATGAATCCGTGAAAGAAGTGAGGCCGTATATCGGCGGCGCTGTTGTCAGAGAACTTGAACTGGATGAAAGGGCGATAAATGGTCTTATCCAGCTGCAGGAAAAGCTCCATGAATCCATGGGCCGTAAGAGAGACAAGCTCGCGATAGGCCTGCACGATCTCTCGACTGTTGAACCGCCATTCACCTACAGGGCCGTGGAACCGGAACAGGTTTCCTTTAAACCGCTTGAATACGACAGGGAGATGCAGCTGGGCGAGATACTTGATGAACACGAGAAAGGCCGGGAATACGCCTGGATACTTGAGGACGAGGACAGGTACCCGGTGATTGTGGATTCGAAGGACAGGGTCCTGTCCTTCCCGCCTGTAATCAACAACCAGCTTACAGAGGTCTCTACGGGAACACAGGATATCTTCATAGACGTGACCGGGAAGCATGAAGAGACGGTGAGGCAGGTTCTCAGGATAATTGTCACGGCGCTTGCGGAGAGAGGAGGAAGTATAGAATCGGTGGATGTAGAGGGGGTCACGATGCCGGATCTTTCCCCGGATTTCCATGAGCTTGGACTGGACTACTTCCGGGATATATCCGGGCTGGAGCTTTCTCCGGCCGAGATAACCAGTAGGATGGAAGAGATGAAGATGGGTGTAGGCAAAAGAGAGGAAAGCATGGAAGTCGAGGTACCTGCCTACCGCAACGATATAATGCACCAGTACGATCTCATCGAGGATGTGGTTATCGCGCATGGTTACCAGAACGTTGAACCCGAACTACCGGGTATAAGCCAGGTCGGAACCCAGGAATCCATCCAGGACCTGGATGACCGTTTAAGGCAGATAATGATGGGTTCAGGTGCCCTAGAAGTGAACACGTACTACCTTTCGAGCAGGGAGAAGCTTTTCGACAAAATGGAGCTTAAACAGGAGGAGATAGTCGAGATGTCTAACGCTCTCAACGAGAATTTCTCCGTGATGCGTAACTGGCTTCTGCCCTCTTTGCTTGAAATCCTCAGGAACAACCGTCACCACAGTTACCCACAGAAGTTCTTCGAGACCGCGGAGACCGCCGTTCTTGACGATTCCGCCACAGGTTCCTCCAACGTCCGGCGGCTCGCATACGTGGTTTCAGGAGAAGAGGTCGACTATACCGATGTCCGTGAAGTACTTCAGGTGCTTGAACGTGATCTCGGGATCGACTTCGAGGTAACTGAATCCCGGCACTCGAGCTTCCGGAAAGAAAGATCCGGGGAGATAATTTGTGATGGAAAAAGTGTGGGGGTTATAGGAGAGTTCTCCGATGCGGTTGTGGAGAACTGGGAGCTAGAGCGACCGGTCGCGGGATTTGAAATGGATATGGAAAAACTGTCGGATATGGCCTAGAGACTGGCTTTTTACCTGACCTCTTCTTCGTAGACAGCCTCAAAGTCGTGTATCTCGTCTTCTTCAAACCAGACACTTATCTCTTTCTCCGCATCTTCAGGTTCAGCCGCGTGGATCAGGTTCTTGTAGATCCTTCCCGCTTCATCGGCGTGATCCATCGACATATGTCCGAAACGCCCCCTTATAGTTGAAGGGTGTGCTTCCCGGGCGCTGGTGTCGCCAACGATCTTCCGTACGTTTTCTGCCGCGTGAACACCTTCGAGAACCATCGCGACTATAGGTCCCTGCTTCATGAAATCGACTAGCTCGTCATAGAAAGGCTTGTCGATATGTTCCTCGTAATGCTGTTCAAGCAGTTCATCTGTTGCCTCAACCATCTTTAAACCCGCGACTTTGAGTCCACGTTCCTCGAACTCTTCAATTATAGATCCTGTAAGTCCCCGTTTAACTGCGTCGGGTTTCAGCGCCACAAACGTTCTCTCGACGTATCCTTCAGGCATTTGAACCACTGTAAAACGATTCTACTGGAATTCTTTTAAATCAGCCCTGTGTCATATTCCGCCAGAAAGTTTTCTCACACGGTAGAAGCTGGACCTCTCCTGTTTCAAGCCATTCCTGGGCAGTCCTGTTCTTGTAGGAAACCCGGGAAGTCCACTCCATACCTTCAACATCTTCACCACATACGTTGTAGGCACGCACCATGAGTTCCGACTCGACTTTCCGGTAGAAGTCAGGAGTTCCCGGCTCAGGCTCCGTCCAGTTGTCGTAGTTGTAGGTGGTATGTGTGCGCTTTTGCATTCCCAGGCATATTCCTGCATCGATTCCGGTACATTCTGTCTCGACCTCGACGGGTCCGACCCTTACAGCTTCATCGGTTACAAAGAAGTTGTGGGCTCCGATCGCCACGATCGCTATCAGGATACTGAGTCCAAGGTAGGCGAGATCCTTCCTGAAGGAATCCTCTATACTTTCAAGCGGAAACTCCATGGTGGGTCCTGAAACTTACAGATTCTTAAAAGGGAAGGCTCTCGCAATGCTTTATGAATATGGATGTCGCGGGCATAATTAGATGAAACTGGGAACTATTGAAGGTGAAGTCAACACCTCCAGCTTCGATTTCCGCGCGGTGGAAGAGGTAGGAAAATTTGATTTCGTGTCTGTAAAGAGCGATGGAAACTGGATTCTCGCACAGGTGGAGGAGGTGACAAAGCACCCGGATGGCAAGACGGTTGTAAGGGCCAATATAATCGGTTACAGGGACAAGGGGCTTACGAAGGCGCCGAGAAGAGTGATAGAGCCTGACTCCATAGTTTACAGCGCTGACCAGGAGCTTATCGAGGAGACTCTGGGCCTTGAAGGCTCCGGGCTTCTGATAGGCAATCTGGAGACCAATCCCGGCATCGACATAAAGGTCAATGGTGACGACTTCTACAAGCATTTCGCGGTGCTTGCGCAGACCGGCGCCGGGAAAAGCTATCTTACAGGGGTCCTGATAGAAGAGCTACTGGAAAAGGATTATCCTTTACTCGTTATAGATCCTCATGGTGAGTACTCCTCTCTCTCGGATCCAAACCCTGAATCGGATGATGCAAAAGGTTATCCGGTCAAGGAGTACTCCCCTAACACCGCTATCAACAGGAGTTCCGAAAAGCTGTCGTTCTCATCGGTTAACCTCGCGAAAAAAGAGCTGATAGACCTGATTCCTGACTCGCTGACCAACTCCCAGATGGGTGTGCTTTACAACGCATTAAAGAGGCTGAAGGAGAAGGATGAAGACTACGATCTCACGGATCTCATGGAGGCCGTATCACACGAGGATTCCACGGCGAAATGGAATCTCCTGAACTCGATGGAGCAGCTGGATGAATCCGGGCTTTTTACTGAAGATCCCATCCACCTGGAATCGCTCGTGGAGGAGGGACAGGCCTCGGTTATCAACCTGAAGGCAGTAGAACCTGAAGCCGCGGAGATGGCTATGTACATGCTGGCTTCTCGTCTTTTCGATCTCAGGAAGAAGAACAGGATACCTCCCTTCCTGATGGTGATAGAGGAGGCACACAATTTTGCCCCGGAAAAAGGCTTTGAACAGGCCATGAGCAACAAGATACTCAGAAAGATCGCCTCGGAAGGTCGAAAATTTGGACTCGGCCTCGGCGTGGTATCTCAGAGGCCGGCGAGAATCGACAAGAATGTTCTCAGCCAGTGCAATACCCAGTTCATTCTAAGGGTCACCAATCCCAATGATCTGAAGGCGATATCAAAATCCTTCGAGGGAGTCACCTCCGAAGTCGAGTCAATGATAAAATCTCTTCCACCTGGTGTCGCCTTCATGCTGGGAAAAGAATATCCCGTGATGACCGATGTACGGACGAGACGTTCAAAACATGGTGGAGAAACCGAGACCCAGGAGAGCTACGTGAAACGGGAGACGGTGAGTGTCTTCAAGCCGCGCAAAGAGCTTTCGGATCTTGAGTCGGAACGCGGAAAGGATTATTCTGTGGCGTATTATCCAGTTTATCTCCTGGAAAATGAAGGCAAAGGGATGCTGGTCGACGGAACATCCGGGGATGTAAAGGCGGAAAGAAAGAAACTCACCGGGAAGGAAAAAGAAGTGTATGAGAAGCTGGAACAGGGCAAGCGTAAGGGAGATATACTTGAAGAAGTTGACTACGGACTGTCCAAGCTGACAGGTATACTGGAGAAGCTCCGATCAGGAGGTTTCATCGATGAAAACTCCAGGCCGAAGGAATCAGTGCTTGACCAGCCCGTGAAAGAGGAAAGTATAGAGAGAGACAAGCTGATAGACTTCGAGGTCAGCGAAGAAAGAGCCTCATCAGGGCTTGAAAACAGTTCCCTGAGGAAAGTCTACTATCCCTATTACTCTAGGGAGGATGAAGTATACGATCCTGTCCAGGATACGGAGGTATCCTGAAGGAACGAGTTATAAAAATTGCCGGAACCAGTGATTACATCGAGAATGAGGCCTGCCTCGCGTATGCGAGCGCAGAGCGAACTGCAAACTGCTTCCGCAGTTTGGGTCCGTGGTCTAGCTGGTTATGACGTCGCCCTTACAGCTGGCGCAGATATCGTAATCGACCACCGCAGGTGGTCGCCCCGGCGTCGCCGGGGAGCATGATCGAACTCTGCGGAGTTCGCAAGGCGAAGATCCCCAGTTCGAATCTGGGCGGACCCATTCCTCTTCAGATCTTCAATACACCGGGAGTACTTAAGAAATGAGCATCAATTTTGGTAATGCCCTTAAATGTCGAGCGAAAAGACTGGTTATGCCGTCACTTAAACAAGCGCTGGTCCTCGACGAAGCGAAAGGTCTTTCGAAAGGGAAGATGATATCCCAGGCCTGTCACGCCTCGTTGGAGGCCTTTGAGGAAGCAGACAGTAATCAGGCGAAAGAATGGAGGGTTAGCGGAGCCAAGAAAGTAGCCCTTGAATCAGGTGAGCGAGACCTGGAAGAAATATACGATGAGGCCGTAAGAGCCGGGCTTCCCACCTCGCTGATAAGAGACGCGGGACTTACAGAGCTCGAGCCGGGAACCCTGACGGCTGTGGGGATCGGCCCCGCTGAGGAACCCAAAATCGATAGAATAACGGGAGAACTGAAGCTGATCAGATGAACGATAAAACCAAGACGGTGGCGAAGAGTATGGCGAACGTAAGCAGCTGGAGCTACTACTCCGATACACTAGGGATAGATGGCGCGATAAAGGAGCAGGTAAACGACTTTATAGTTCAGGAGCTGGCGGATCACGAGACGGGAGAGGGCGATCATCTCATAGTCAGGCTCCGGAAGCAGAACATGACTACTATGGAGGCGGTCGACAAGCTCTCGAACATGCTCCACATCTCCAAGAACAGGATAGGGTATGCGGGAAACAAGGATAAGAGGGCGGTAACCGAGCAGTATATCTCCGTACAGGGTGTAACCGAGGAAGATGTCCGCCAGGTATTCACGGACGAGTTCGACCTGGAAGTCGTGGGGAAAAACGGTCATATAGGGCTGGGGAATCTCAAGGCAAACCGGTTCGAGATCGCGGTCAGAAACCTGAACCTTCCCGTGGAGGATACACGGGACCGAACCCTGAAGATCGTCGATGAACTCGACGGAAAATTCCCCAATTATTTCGGGGGACAGAGGTTTGGTTCTTCAAGACCGATTACACACCAGGTAGGTCGCCTGATTCTACAGGGCGAGTTCGAGGAGGCCGTCTGGACCTATATAGCGAAACCTTACGATCAGGAGTACAAGTCGATCAGGAAGGTGCGTGAGGAGCTCTGGGATACTCGACAGGTAGAGGACATGGCTGAGAAATTCCCCAAGAGCTACCGGTACGAGAAGGCGCTGCTCTACCACCTGACAAAGAACGAGGAAGACTACAAGGGAGCGATCAAGAGGCTGCCGGAAGGCCTACAGAAACTTTTCATACATGCGTACCAGTCCTGGATATACAACAGGGTGTTATCCCGACTTATAGAGGAGGAGTACTTTGAAGAGGAAAACCGCGGGCAGGAACTACCGCTTGTGGGTTACAAGACTGCGCTTAAGGACGACAAAGTCGGGAAGATGGTGAAAGAGATAATGGAAGAGGAAAATGTATCCCAGGAAGATTTCCGGCTACAGGATTTCCCGGATCTCCGCTCTGAGGGAGCCTACAGGCGCGCTTTTGCTGACTTCAGGAATTTTGAGGTGCTTGAGATTGAAGATGACGACCTTAACATGAACAAGAACAGGATGTCCGTCAAATTTGATCTCCCCAAGGGTGCGTACGCAACAGTACTTCTGAGAGAGATCCAGAAGGATTGACGGGGGAGAATAAAATTTCTTCGAATAATATTGGTTTTTAGGTAAAAGGATGCTAAAACTACTCATACTCGCAGTTTACATGGTTGTACTTTACACCTCGGCATATCTCTTCCTGGTTCTCTGGGAATCCGATACCGTGAATTCAGAGGTCGAGCACCGGGATGAATGGCCTTCCCTGACTGTTGTCATACCTGCCTACAATGAGGAGGAAAGCATAGCCAATACTATTGAATCGGTCCTTGCAGCCGATTACCCGGGGAAAAAGGATCTTGCAGTCGTAAACGATGGCAGCATCGACGATACGGGAGAGATCGCGAGCCAGTACGAGGATAGAGGTGTAAAAGTAATCAGTCAGGAAAACCAGGGGAAGGGCGCCGCGCTGAATAGAGGTCTTCAAGAGGCATCCGGAGAACTTTTCGCCGTTGTCGATGCGGACTCCATACTGAAGGAGGATAGTCTGAAGAATATCGTTTCGAGAATGGACGATGATACGGCGGCTGTGGCCTCCGCCATGAAAGTTTACAGGCCCGAGTCGCTGCTGGAAAGGATACAGATGGTGGAGTACGTTGTCAACGTCTTCGCCAGGAAACTTTTCGAGAGGATCAACTCGGTTCACGTCACGCCGGGACCTCTTGCTATCTACAGGACCGACAAGATAAGGGAGATAGGAGGTTTCGACACTGAATCACGGGTGGAAGATCAGGAGATATGCTTCCGGCTCCAGGAGAGACATGAGAAGCTGAAACACGCCAGGGACGGTGAGGTCTACACGATCGTACCACAGACTCTCAAAGAGTACTACCGCCAGCGGAAGAGATGGTACGCTGGAACCTTCGAGACGATTATACAGTACAGGAAGATGCTCCTGAATCCCGGTTACGGTGACTTCGGCATGTTCGTGATGCCTTCTAAGGTTGTCAATCCTCTGGTATCGATATTTGGTCTTTTCATAATCCTGTTTACACTGGTCAGACCGGTTTTCAGCTTCCTGCTGGACTTCACCAAGTTAGGGTGGGAGGTCTTCAACTTCCAGCTGGTGCTGACGCCCGCAGCCTTGTCGAATATCCTGAAGTGGCAGGTACTTGGGATAGATTACACGTTCCTGACTATGTTGGGGATGCTCGCCATCTTCTCGCTATCGCTTGTATACATGGCAACTATACATGTTGGAGAAAGACTGAGGAATATAGGAATACTGCCCGCGATAATCTATGTCTTCTGGTTCTTCATAATTGTGGGTATAATGTCGCTTGTGTCTGCGGTAACGGTGCTGCACAACCACTTCATGGGGGGTGATATAGAGTGGTAGGTATAGAATTGGATGGCGCAGACAGGCTTGCTGCAGCAGTTATTGCGGTCTTCGGGCTGGCACAGCTGTTGGTAGTAATGGAAGCATGGAACCATCCGCTTATCTGGGACTCCTCCGTTTATACGGCAATGGGGAAATGGATCTTCTCTCTAGGTGAAATAGGCTTCTGGGAGAACTTCAGGCCTCCTGTGTTGCCGGCTATACTGGGATTTCTGTGGAAACTCGGGGTTCCCGAGATAGGGTTTTTCCGTTTGCTCTCTGTGGGCGTATCCGTCCTTGGTATTGGGGCGGTCTACTACCTTTCAAGAGATCTCCTTGACGGAAAGGTGGCGGTGCTTGCCGCGGCGATAATGGCTTCCTCATATACTTACTTCCGGTTCTCCCTTGAACCGTTGACAGATATACTTGCCTCACTGCTTGTTTTCACGGGGCTATACCTGGTCCACAGGGAAAAACCCCTGCACGCTGGATCGGTCTTGGGTCTTGCCTTCTTGACGCGTTTTCCCGCGGCTCTTGCAGGGCCCGCGGCAGTGGCTTACATCCTGGTGAAATCCTACAGCCTGGATGATATCTGGAAAGGTATCTACGACTCGGCGAAGGTTTCCGTAGGTTTCTTTGCGCTCGCCGGTGTTTATCTCGCGGCCCAGTACTGGTTCTTCGGCGGTATCCTGACACCGTTCCAGACAGGTATTTCCATACCAGCGGGGGCTGGAAGCGATCACTTCTTCGGACTCACCTACCTCCTGAAGGCAGGGAAATCCAGTCCATTACTCCTTCTCGCTCCTTTAGGCCTCTACGGTATCTTCAGGAAAAGAGAGTGGGGATATGGAAGTTTTGCCGCAGCTTTGGTTGTTTTCTACATCTTCTTTTCGTCTTTTCCCCTGAAGATCGAGAGATACCTGCTGTTGTTCCTTCCAATGATGGCTTTACTGGCTGCTCGCGGTTTCCTTGAAAGTTTGCGTTATCTGCCGGAATGGGAGAACTGGACGGAGATAGTTCTTATCGCGGCGTTTGGAATCCTGGTCTTTAACGCTGCGCAAACGCATGATGCCTACAACTGGGAGAGCCCGGAACAGCAGCAGTTCTTCTCCAATGTTTCCAGCTTGGAGGGTGTTGTCGCCTCAAACGATCCCCGCGTAACTCTTTACGGGGACTTCCGTTACCGTCCTCTACCGCCCGGCGAACTCTCGAAAGTTATAGATAGATACGGCGAAACAATCGACCACTGGGCTGTAAACGGGAATTCCTGGGACTGTCGTGGCTACGAGAACTGCCGCACGGAGATAGATAATCTTCAGGGCTATCTGGAGGAAAATTACGTGGTGTCTTCAAAAATCTTGGCGGACAGCTACAACTATACTATCTATTCCAGGGGTTGAGAGATGAGAGATATCCAGAAATACAGGTACGTTGCGGCGGGCATCCTGACACTCGTGATATTCATGCTCGGCGTCTTCCTGAGCAACTTCGTGGATGCGGAACGTTCCTCCCAGCTCCAGAACTCTCTCAGTGAGGATATCGCTTCGATGGAGAGCCGCCAGCTCCAGCTCAGCTACCTGGAGTCAGGTGAGATACAGAGATGTGATGCCCTGGAGGCGGGACTGAAAAACATTGTGTCGAGCTACAACAAGAGACTTGGGAGAGTACAGAACTACCAGGAGGACAGCTTCTTCAAGGCGGACCGGTTCAGGGTCCTGAAGCAGAGGTATATAATCTCGGGGATTCGTTACTGGATCTTTACCCAGGAACTGAGAGAGAAATGTAGCTTCGACAAGCCCACTGCGCTTTTCTTCACTTCGGATATAGATGATCCATGCCCCGAGTGCAAAAGACTCGGTGAACAGTTAACGCTGTTGAAGAGGGAGACTGGTGGAGATCTACTGGTGTTCTCGGTGCCGCTGGAAATGGATGACGGCATGATAGAGCTGCTTGCTACACAGTACAACGTTACCCGGCCTCCCGCGGTAGTAATCAACGGTCAGAAGAAGTTTGAAGGTTACCACCACCGTTCAGATATAAGACCTTTCCTTGCGGTGAACCAGAGTGAATAGGCAGATCTTCCTCGTGGCTGTCGGTATCACAGGATTGATAGCTGGCTTCATGGCGTTCCAGTTCACGGGAACAGATTACTGTGAGGAGGTTGAAGCAGGTGTAAAGGCCAATGCTACCTTTAATGGTTCGCTGTCCTGTTATCCTCCTGGCGTAGTCGAGGTCAACCTTTCGGAGAAAGTTGAAAACACTTCGGACGTGAGGTGTGTCTGCATACAGTCTTTCAGGGGCAGGGAAAACATATTCACGGTAACTTTCTCCCGTTAACTGTAGTACTGCCGCGAGATCGAAAGCTTGTTGCTGCGACCCTCCTTTTCTTTCGTGATGATATCGTTTTCCACGAGGCTGGAGACTATACCCGAGATCTTGGCCTTCGAGTAAAGGGTCTCATTCACTATATCCTTCTGGAGCATAGTTCCGTCGTTTCCTCGTAGAATCTCGATCACCTCTATCTCGTCTTCCGATAGTTCTCCATATACGGACTCGATGCTTTCCCTGTTCCAGCGCCGATAAAACAGGTAAACTATCAGGAGCAAGATGAGTACTCCTGCAGCAATAAATCCGTAGTACAGATAATTTACGCCGTTCGAGAATCTCTCGTAGACCACCTGGAAACGTACGTTCTCTCCCAGCTGAGGGTTCTGTTTCCAGGTCACAAATATCCTTCTGCCGTTGCTGCTCACCTGTCCGCTTTCAGGGCTTACAACAGGCGTCGAGAGATTGCCCTCTTCAAGCAACCCGGCACCCTGGGGGAGAATCACCTGAAGACTGTAGTTATTCGTCGGGCGGTAGATTGACTGGGAGTACCGGAATATCCTGGTCTCTCCCTGGTGGGAGACCAGTCCGTCCCCCTGGAAGCTCAGCTCCACTGTAAAGTTGTTCTCGGCTGGAGGTTCACACAGGATCTCGGAGCCGACTGGAAGATTGTTTACCGAGCATTCAAGAATTTCTCCTCCTGAATCAGCCTGGACGTTACTGATCTCGTAACTTGTTATATATGTGAACTGCTGGGTTGTCAGCTCGTCTACCTTTATCTGGACCTTTACTGACGAATCTTCAAGGTCGATGACTGTTGATTCGCTGCCTATGGTTGTGGCTCCTGCGACTGAAACAAGTGACACTAGAATTAGCGCCGCCAGGAGCTTCCTCATATGTTTCTCTGGAGGTCTCAGCGTTAAATAAATATACTTAATTCTCGTCTGTGGCCCGGGAGATAAGCATCCCTCCGGCACCCGTCTGGGCGTAGCTGTGCATAGTGTTGGCAACGCTCTGGAGGGCGTTCTGGCCTTCTCGGAGGCTCATCTCGTAGCGGTCTGGCGCCTCCATCTGGACGTAAGTGGGGCCGTAGTTGATCACAAGCTCTACGGCCTTGTCGAACCCGTCGACTTCAAGAGTGGTCTCCAGCACCTGTGAAAACCCTTCGTCAAGCTTCTCGTGGGGGTTCTCCATCCTGGTAATCTCGTCGAGCTCTTTCTCGACAATCTCTACTTTTTTCTCGCTCTCCAGCTTTTCCACATGGTCTTCAAGCGAACCCTCCAGCGATCCTTTGTGGGGTGCCACGGCCTCGAAAACCATCCAGATCTTGAGCTTCATACACGAGTTATCTGGCCGCAGATTTAAAATAACGAGGAGTTTTCGAAAATACTATTAACGGATACTGGCAGATATGATGTGTGGATCCGATACCAGGGAGAAGATACAAGTTCTTTCTTGGGGCTCTTGTGCTCGTAGTTCTTCTTGTGGCGGTTAGAGGCATACCTATGTATTCGTCCGAAGGCCAGTGTTATACCACGACACGGGTCTGTCACGGCGTAAATCTCGGGGGTTGCATAGGTTTCGAGTCGGAAAGGACGAATTTTGTGGAGAAGAGTGAGTGCGTCATTGTCGAGAACATAACACGTCGTTGCCGCCAGTAAGGACATCCAGAGCTGGAACTACAACCTCGACTCGTCGGGCAACACCCCCCTTTACCCGAGACTATCCCGATTATTTGTCCTTCGCTTATTGACAGGAAATTTTTCGTACTGTGGTTAACTTGGTGCTGCAAAGGTCTATTCCGGTCTTTTCAGGCCTTTCTTACAGTGAACTTGACCTCGCCGTTCTCGTTTTCAACGGTAACCTTGTCCTCCTTGGCGAGCCAGCCGAGAGCCCGATTGACTGTTTCCCGGTCGATGGTTTCATCTGTATAGCTCGCTATTTTCGAGAGAGTCAGTTTACCGTTCTCCTTGAGGGCCTCGAACACCTGTCCCGCTGGTTCCCCCATCATGGCATTGATATCGAACTTGAACCGTGGCTGTTCGGCCCGGGATTCAGCCTCTGCGACCTTTACTATGGTTTCCAGAGCAACATCGGGAGATACCGAAATAGCGTCAATTTCCGAATCAACCAGGAACTCCGCGTAGCCTTCATGGGTTGAAGGTGCGTCGCCGCAGATACCCACGTGACAGCCGTGAGTGTGCGCACGGTGTATAAGCTTCTGTATGGATCTCTTTACCGCGGTATCCCGTTCGTCAAACAGTTCTTTCAGTCTATCGCTGTTCCTGTCAACCCCGAGCGTAAGCTGCGTGAGGTCGTTGGTCCCGATGGAGAAGCCATCGAATACCTCGGCGAACTCCTCCGCCCGGATAATGTTGGAAGGCACCTCCGCCATGACGTAGACCTCGATATCTCCCTGGTCGAGACCGTACTCCTTCATCTTGGCTCTCACGTTCTTTCCCTCCTCAACGGTGCGGCAGAATGGAACCATTATGGTCAGATTGTCGAGGTCGAGTTCATTTATGCATCTTCGTAAAGCGGTGCATTCAAGTTCGAATGCCTTCGAGAACTGTTCTTCGTAGTACCTTGATGCACCCCTGAATCCCAGCATGGGATTTGCCTCTTCAGGCTCGTAGTCTTCCCCTCCTCTGAGTTCGGCGTATTCATCGCTCTTGAAGTCGGAGAGCCTTACGACCACCTGCTGGGGGTAGAAGGCGGCGCCGATCTTCCCGATTCCTGAGCGTAAAGCTTCTACGTACTCGTCCTCTCTACCTTCCTCGATCAATTTTAACGGATGTTCGCCAACGTGTGAGGAGATTATGAACTCTTCTCTCGCGAGTCCAACGCCCTTGACAGGCAACTGAGCCACGTTGAAGACCTCGCTGGGCTCTCCTATGTTTACCTGGACATCTGTATCGGTCTCGGGTATCTCATCGAGGTGGTGTTCCTCTACTTCGTACTCGAGTTCGCCCTCCCATACCTTTCCCGTGCTTGAAGAACAGTCCACGGTCACCGGCTGCTGGTCCTTGAGCTTCGAGGTAGAGTTCTCCGTGCCTATTACCGCGGGAACACCGAGTTCCCGGGAAACGATCGCCGCATGTGAGGTCCGGCCGCCCTTGTTCGTGATTATCGCTCCTGCTTTCTTCATTATCGGCTCCCAGTCAGGGTCGGTCATGTCGGTTACAAGGACTTCTCCCTCTTCAAACTGGTCGATCTGCTTCGGAGAATCTAGAACGTGTGCCTTCCCGGAGCCTATCTTGGATCCTATGGCGCTCCCCTCGAGGATTACCTCGGACTCTTCCTTCATTTTGTAGTCCTCTATCACGTTCTGGTCTTTTTCGGCATGAACTGTTTCCGGTCGTGCCTGGACTATGTAAAGTTCCTTCGTTTGGCCATCGAGCACCCATTCAATATCCATGGGTTTACCGTAGTGCTCCTCTATCTTTAGGGCGTACTTTGCAAGCTCCTGGACCTGGTTGTCGGTGATGCAGAACTTTTCACGCTCGCTCTTTGGAACGTCAACGGTCTCGACTTCATTATCGCCCGAGCTCCTGACTTCCTTGATCTCCTTGTTGCCGAGCTTCTTCTCTATTATGCCTAGGTTCTCCTTGTATACAGTGAACTCGTCGGGATTTACCTCGCCCGCGACAACCATGTCCCCCAGTCCGTACGAACCGTTTATTGTAACCACTCTGTCGAACCCTGAGTCAGGGTCAAGGGTGAACATTACGCCCGCGGCTCCTATATCGCTCCGCCCCATCTTCTGCACGACCGCCGATAGCTTCACATCAAAATGTGAGAAACCCTTGTCCTCTCTGTAGCTGATGGCGCGATTGGTGAAGAGCGATGCGTAACAGTCCTTTATCCTCTTTATAAGATCCTGTTTTCCCTGGATATTGAGGTAGGTGTCCTGCTGTCCCGCGAAAGACGCTCCCGGCAGGTCTTCCGCTGTAGCAGAGGACCGGACTGCGACCTCAGGCTCCTCGACCCCGAGTCGTTCCGCGAGTTCCTCGTAATTCTCGATAAAATCGTCCCGGAGTTCCTTTGGTATGTCCGCCTCCTTTATATGGGCGCGTATCTGTTCCCCGCGCCTCTGGAGGTCATTTACGTCGTCCGTGTCAAGCCCATCAAGCAATGTCTCGATCTTTTCCCTTAGACCTGTTTCATGTATAAATGTTTCGTATGCCTCGCTAGTGGTCGCGAATCCTGGAAGTACGGGTACCTCGATCTCGTTCTGGAGCTCTCCCAGGTTGGCACTTTTTCCACCTACAAGTTCTGTGGAGCCGGCATCTATATCTTCAAACCATAAAACGTTCGTCATGTAGTATTCTTCCCCGGCTTGGAATTTAAAGGGAGCGTTGTGATATAGAGGTTGTAATGAGTTTTTGACAGGTCATTTTAACAGCCATGATTAATTTTAACTGTGAATCTAAAAGGACAGGCCTCGATCGAGTACTTAATGGTTTTTGGTCTCGCGCTTTTGTTATCAACCCCATTCATACTCAAGGCACAGGCCTCCATAATGGAACTCAGGACAGGCTCCGAGACAATATCTCTCCAGAACTCTCTGGATAAGACATCCTCTGCGGTCAGAGTTGTTGCCGCTTCCGGGGAGGATGCCAGAAGGACTTTTTTCATAGAGCTACCTGGGAGTACGGACTCTGCCACGATAGTGAATAAAACCATGGTGTATACGGTCTCTACTTCAAGCGGCGAATCACAGCTTTTGAGGAGCTTTGAGGTCAAAATTTTTGGGAACCTGCCCGCCGATCCGGGTAGACACGAAATAACAGTCTACCACAACGGAACGGGTGTGGTAATCGAACCGGTGAACTAGGTGAAGGGTCAGAGCTCCATCGAGTTCATGGCCATGATATCTCTATCCGCTCTGGTTTTAGCAGGTCTTTACGGCGTTATGGTATCCAAGCAGTCGGAGAGCCTCCAGTACCAGAACGAAAGGAAGTCCGAAAAGATCGCCGAGCACGTCTCATTCCAGGCTGAAATGGCTCTTGTCCAGGGAGACGGTTATTCGAGGGTTTTATCCATACCTCAGAGCGTAGGAGGTCATAACTACACAGTTAAACTCGTAAACGGATCCAGCCAGCTCGGATGGGGGAACAATTCTATAATACAGCCTTCAAGGTACCGGGGAGATCCTATATGGGTGAATACTTCTGTTTCCAATATTTACCGGGTACTGAACAGGGACGGTGAGGTGAGCCTCGTTGCGGAGTAAGCGTCTTAATTGCACCGACCGGAGCATGGAGCCCTCAGGAGAGGGCGACCGCACTGCACAGCTTTCTTGGAACGAAAGCTGTTCGAGCATGCTTTCTCTCTTCAGGGGAGAAAGATGCGTTGCGAACTACTGCAGTTCGGGGCAGACATTTATGCCGGATTATCTGGCGAGTCTTCTGGTATTCGGTCTGCTGATCACTATATTCCTCCATTCCTGGAACTCGGTGTTACAGAACCAGACCCAGTTCGAGGAAGAGGAGGAGATGAGGCTTACAGGTTCCCATACAACAGTATTCCTGGTCTCGACACCGGGATATCCTGAAGACTGGAACAAGAGTAGCGTCCAGATACCCGGTTTCGCCGAAAACGATCAAGTTCTACAGGAAGAGAAACTAGAGGAATTCCGGAATCTCAGCTATAGTAGACAGAAGGAGCTCCTGAACCCTGAGGAGTTCTACATGTCTATAAGGAATGAGTCAGGGATTATAAGCTCGGATGAAGGGGAACTGGAATCCGGAAATAATTATAGCGGCGCCGACATAGCAATACCGTTCACTAGGACGGTGCAGCTAAATCTTTCAGAAAATATTGAAACAGCAGAACGGAGGTATGTGGTATGGAACTGAACTCGAAAGGTTTCTACTTTTCGTTTGACGCCTTCATGGCACTACTAGTTATGTCCGCCTCACTTGTAGTCGTGGGAACGTCTTCGGAAGTGGCTTCAGACGCTTTCCAGGCAGACACGATTGAATACCAGCGAACCAGTCTTCTCGGACAGGATGCAATGAAGCTCGCCTCAAAGCAGAGTTTTCGCAGCTTCAACAGCTCTTTCCAGAACGAACTCATGAACGAAACCGTTATAACGGATGAAGACCTTGAAAGGACTGTGCTCGATGGTATTTCGCTTCTCTGGGCTGCGAGAAACTTCAGTTATGCTGAAGAAGCGACGAAAAAATACTTCGATTCCAAGATACCATCGGGTTACAACTACCGGCTCCAGGTGAACGAGGACGGCTCAAAAACCGTTATATACAAGACTGCAGATGTCTCAAGCACAGATTCGGTCAACAGTATCTCCCGTATGGTATCCGGCCACAGCATTGACCGTCCCAGCGAAGGATTCCAGGCCCGTGCCCGGGCTTTGAAGTCCGATGAGAATCAGACCAAGGTTGTGAACATACCTATGATGGGGAGCGGAGGCCCGAACCAGCGTCTGCTCCTTGAAAAGAAGTTCAAGTTAAACGCCTCCCAGATACATGAGGCGAAGATCTATTTCTCGGCCCAGTGGGGCCAGAGCAACTTCAATTCGAATACGGTGGAGGTAAATGGTCAAGAAATTGATATAGGAGGCAACAGTGATGGCGACTGGCTGTACAAAGTTGAAAAGAACTCTACACATATAGGCTACGATCGCGCCGATATAACCGATGAGGTCCAGAATGGCTGGAACGAGTTCTACCTGGATTTCAAGAACCAGAACAATCACCACGTCCACATCCATCCCGGGACGAGACTTGTCATAAGATACTCCGGTGATCTCGAGTTCGGCTCGGAGGCGGACAGGGATTACTTTACGGATGTCGAGGGAGAGGCACAGAACAAAACCAAGAAGGGTGGTGCATGGATAACGAAACCATTCTTTATTCCCGAGAACTCCACGGTCCATAACGTCTCCCTGAGGCTTAACGTGGAGAACGTCACAGATGCGGAGGGTCCCGATGTCGAGGTTTACCTAAATGATGCCAGAGTTTTCACGGAAAATGTCTCGGGAAATGATATGATGGGGATCAACCTGACGCAGGAGGCCTTGAAGGGTACGAACACGCTATCGGCCTACGTGAATACAGAGGTAGAAGACGGAGAGATTACCGGTTTCACTGGTTATCCTGGCGATCCTACTATATACTCGGACCCGGAGAACGATCCGGGCGGTTCTTCAGGTCTCTTTGTTAATTATTCTTCTCCTAACTCCGGACTGGTCTTTGGTAAGATAGAGATAGTGTCTTCTGAAACAGTCGGAGGCGCAAAGGGAAATCCCAGAGATTTCACTGACAGTATAGAGGAGAAAGAAGAGCTGAGGAATATATTTGTAAACGTTGCACAGCTTGACAGCAGGAACGTAACCCTTGAGGCAGGCGAGAATTCGCTGCAACACGTCTTCACCTCGGCCCGGGAGTTCGCAACACCCACCAAGATAAGGGTGGACCCGGGTATGCTTGGTAAGGAGAATGATTACAGGCTTTCGGAGGAGTGCAGTATAAAATGTTCCTTCCTGCCGTATACAAGTATCGAGAAACATATACTGATACCTTCACAGGTCGGCTACGGAGAACTTTTCGATAACAGGTCGGCTGCGCTTGATGACGCGGAGGAGAGACTGGAACAGACCCTTGGCGATTACGTGGAAGCTACAGAGATCGATACCGGTACAGTTTCTACAGGAAACCAGCCCTATCTCTGGGGTCCAGCCTCAGTAAAACTGGTGGTGTGGCGATGAGAAAGGGTGCAGTCTACATAACTTTCGCGGTCCTTTCCTCGTCTCTACTGCTTTTCCTGGCGGCTGTACCTGTATCCAATCAGTTCGATGCTGATCCAAACGAGGCAACGAGGATAGGGAAGGCAGATTTTTTCCTCGGGAGCGTTCTGAAGGATATGGAGCGTTCTCTCGAGATAGCTACCCGGAGGGCTCTAACAGGTGCAACGAACTACGTGGTTGAGACAGGTGAAAGTCTAGCGAAACCGGATAAAAACGTTACTTCCGCGCTTGTGAATGGAACGATATCCGGAGTCGAACTGAACTCCAAAGGCAATGCCTCGCTGCGGGAATGGCGCGACCGTGTCTCGGACATAGCTGATAGATCCGGATACAGTCTCGAGATACAGCTGGAAAATTACTCGTTGAGTCCAGATGATTTCCAGATTAACTCTTCCTACTCGGTGTTCGCAAGACTCAAGGATCCCGCGACACTTGCACAGTTCAACGTAACGAAAAATGCAGAGACCTCGGTATCGATAAGTGGACTGGAGGACACTATGATTCTCCTCCGGTCGAAAGGACGGTACGTCAACCAGTACACTGAATGCAGTTTCGATAAACCGGCAGAGGAACTCCATACCGCGGCTACACATTCTCAGGGGGCTGCCCATGGAGAGGCGGAGGTCAATCCTTCTGATGCGGATGTGGCTAACGCTTCGGAGAAGATTCTGGTGGTTGACGACATCGACAGTTACGATACCTCGGATGTGAAAAACTTTGCGGGAGCAGTTTCAAGAGACCCAAACTCTTCCTCGGGGTACGATACCGAGTACGCATTTGATACCGGCTCAATCTCGGGTATAGGTCAGAATATGTCTCTCATAATCAACCAGGGTGAGGTATGGAACTCCCATTTCAGGCAGATGTTTCGGGAGGGATGCTACGTGTCTACCGACCGGGGACCAGGCTTTATCGACAGGCTGGAAAACGATCTTGTTGGTCCGGGAGGTTTTGCCACGCTTGTAGATGTCGCGGAACTGCCGGACGAACTCCAGGAGACTGAATCCGCGGTCGGATACGTCTACTTTAACGGCTCGGGATACGGAAGCCTGAATGAGATCAAGGGTGTTTCGTCTGAGCATTCGTGGTTTCGTCTCGATGATCACCACGTGGACTACTGGGATCTGGAATCTCTCGTGGAATGATAATAAAAGAAAAATGGGGAAATGGGTTTAAGGCGCCATGTTGCCTGATAGAGTACCTGAGGAAACTGCTCCTGTGATTCCTCCACGATCAAAGTTGATCTCCAGGTCGTAGTTATTACAGGCGTCAGACTGTGAAACTCCGCTGAATGTGGCCACAACTGTGTCTCCAACGTTAAGTGTCTGTCCAACGGTGGTGTTGTCGATGGTGGTGTCGTCGTCAAGCAGGCTTGCATTATTTACTGTAACCTGCTCGCTTCCTCCGTTCCGGAGCTCGACCTGAACATTGTTAGGAGTTACCTCGAAACTTGATACAGTAACTGTCTCTCCGGTGAACCCGGATGCCTGCTGTGCACACTGTCCCTGTACCGTGGCAAAGATTGCTCCTCCTACTATAGCTACTACGAGAAGCATCCAGCCGTATGTCATCAGGTACTCGATGGCTGACTGTCCTTTGCGTCTTCTAAAGGCTTTCATAACGGTTTCCACCGAATTAAGACCAATTTGATTAAGCCTTTATAAAAAAGCTTGCTTCCTAGACGAACCCGTTCATGAGGGCTGAGACGCCTTTCTTGATGAGGAAGAACAGCATTACGGATAATATAACCATGAACGGGACGTACTTTGCACCCTCTTTTACGTTGGCGTTCTTTATCTCGGAGATTATCAGTGCCGCGAAGAAGTTTATCATTATTATTGCCATCACCGAGAACTGCTCGAAGAAGGCCGTATTCACCTGCGGCTGCTGGAAGGTGAGTCCCAGCTGGCCTCCCGTCTGCATTTCACCTATATTTGTACCCTCCCACATGTTGGCCGTTGTCTCGGACATGTAGACGCTTATGGAGAAGAGAAGTGGCGCCCCCACCATTGCAGCCATGAGGATAAATATCACGTACATCCTGATATTTGAGTTAATCTCTTCCCTCAGTTCCATGGAGTTGCGGATATCATCGGCGCTTGACTCCAGGAGTTCCGCGGTATTACCGCCTGATTCTAGGCCGTCTATCAGTAGCTTTATGGTCTCCTTGAAGAGCCCGGATTTTACCCGGGTCTCGAGGTCATCAAGAGCTTCTTCTATAGGTTTGCCGCCGAACATCTCCATAGCAGTTTGGCGTAGCTCTTTGGCCAGCGGCCCGAACTCATCCCTTGCGCTGAGAAGGAAAGCCTTCTCTATATTCAGCCCGGACTTGATATTTGCCGACATGAGTAGCAATGCGTCAGGAAGAACCTTCTCCATTTCCTTTTTTCGTCTCTGTGCTGCAATTGATATTATTATGTATGGAATCATGGGCGCTCCTGCAATTATGCCGCCGGTTGCGATGATTGCCTTCACGAGAAGACTGTATGGGAGAAATGCAGTTGCAAGCAGCACAGCCACAGAAACTGCCAGCATGCCGTTTACCACGATATTTTCCTTGTTTTCGAGTGACGCGTAACGCGCCTCACGCTCAACTCTATCCCGGTAGGTTTCTGGTAGTTTCTCGTACAGGACTTTGACCTTCATGTTTTCACCTCCGGTCTCTTCGACTTGACAAAGTTAAGGAAGAATACCTGGAAGAGTACCAGTCCACCCAGTATCTGGTAGAAGGTAAACTCGTTTAGCCCCACTCCGGTAAAGGTGGAGAGCACTATCAGGAATGTGACACCTAAGGATGGAACAATCACGGCTATCATCAGGTATACAAGTACGTAGGGATTCAGCTCTTTCCCGTATCTTTTGATCTTGAGTTTCTGTTGCTTTACCATGGACTCCACCAGCGATTCAAGGGTATTGGATATATCTGTCCCGGATTTAAGCGCGTTTATCATCTGCCACATAGCTCTTCGGTACTGCTGGGAAGGATTCCTGACTATGGAGCCCTCCAGTGCCTCAACCTGTGGTTTCCCGCCGTTGATGTCCTTCACGATCCTGTTGAACTCCTCGGATGCGGCACCGTAGTCTTCACTTACGGATACCATTGCCTCGTAGAGCGAGATGCCGGAGTTCACCTCAATTAGCATGTGTCTCAATGCGTACGGTAGATCTTTTTCGAGCCTCCGGGATCTCTTCTTGGCCTTGACCTTGGGGTAGTTGACGAAGGTGAAGAAACCAAGAACAGTCAGGATAGGGAAGCTGGCCGCCCCGCCTATCAGGAGACTGCTATTTCCGGTATGGAGTCCTAAAGCCACCAGAGCCGCAGAGATAATTAGGCCTACCTGTATCCCTCTCAGGATTGCTGACCCGAGAAATATATCTGAATCAGCCTCTATCTGCGCCCTGGTCAAATCTCTCTGGATGTTGGGGACAAGCTTCCTGGTCTTCGCGGCCAGTGGTAGCAGGGGTTTAACGAATTTTTCAGAGGCTGTTAAAGCCATCAAGAAATTCTGGTTCTGTCTGGAATATAAAGAACAGGTTTTCAAGCACGGTTTTTTATACGAGCCCTGAGAACTTTTTCCCATGATTTTCGAAGTCTTACTGGAAGCTTTTGCCTTCCTGCTGTCCCTGGTTGGTATAGGACTTATATACGTTGCAGTGCAGAACTCCAGGAAATCGGAGTTTGTACCTGTATACTATTTCATAGCATTCTCTCTAGGCTCTGTGGCGCTACTTTCAATGGCGAGAATACTGAGTCTGGTCTACAAGTCCTCCATCCTGGTCTCAGATGTGGTTCAGAGTCTTCTCCTGGCCTATGTCGCTCTTTTCATATTTGGTGCTCTCTGGCAGAGCTACGAGGCTGCCATGTGTACACCGCCCTACGTTGATGTAGACGAATGATCAGTCAAACAGCTGTCCGGGGTCTTCATCGTTTTTTGCCATCTCGATGACCTCTTCAGGCTCTGAATAGTATTCGGCTATAATCTTTCCAACGGTATCGACCTTGTTGATATCGTGATCGATCATCCACTCGAGTATCTCTTTTTTCTTTTCAACGTTGTCGTATATCTCGTCCCGATTCATACCGGTATGGAGATTCAGGGTCTCGAATACAGCTTCCGGTTCCTGTTCTTTTTTCACCTCATCCTTTTTTGATTGCCAGTCATAGACGACTTCTGCCTCTACATCGTTTTCATCGTTGGTTGCAACCTCGGCAACTTCCATGACGCGCCTGAAGTTTCTCCTGCGATCCCGGAACATGACCACGTTTATATCTACCGCATCAACCATGGTCTCGGGGACATCTATCGGCGGATTTATTAGCCTCCTTACGGTCTGCTGGGCGGTGTCTGCATGTAGTGTGGAGTAAACAGAGTGTCCTGTATGCATTGCCTCGAAAAGTACCTCTGCCTGGCGCTGGCGCCTGATTTCTCCTACCAGTATACGGTCGGGACGCATTCTCAGGGCATTGACGAGAAGGTCAAGCATTGATACGCCACCCTTCCCCTCAGGGTTGGGCTCACGGGTTGTAAGCGGCACCCAGTGTAGGAAGGCAGGTAGAGAAACTTCCCGGGTATCTTCTATGGAAAGAACGCGCTGGTTTGGCGGGATAAACGGCATAAGCACGTTCAGCATCGATGTCTTTCCTGAACCCGTACCCCCGGATATTATAATGTTGAGTTCGTACTGCATGCAGAGCCAGAGGAAAGCTGCAACTTCGGAAGTGATAGTGCCGTTCTCTATAAAGTCTGTGATTGTCCAGGGATCTCTCGCGAACTTACGGATGGTTATGGTGTTTCCCTGTGTAGATATCGGATATAGCGTGGCGTTTGTCCTGTCACCCGAGGGAAGATGGGCGTCGAGCAGTGGATGGAGCGATGAGATATTCTTGCCGACGCGCCTACCGATCTCCGAGGCATAGTTGTAAATCTGATCCTCATCACTGAACTCTATATCAGTCTTCATCCACCCCAGCTCCTTGTGGTATACCCATGCTGGCTCGGCAGCCGAGTTGATAACTATTTCTTCAAGATGCTGGTCGTTCAGCAGTATCTCAATATCTCCCAGTCCCAGCATATCATGGATGAGATTGCCTGTAAGTATGTTTTTGGCCTTTTCATCGGTCTCTGGTAGTTCCTCTTCCAGCTGCTCCATCGCCTGGTCCCGGAATTTTTTCTTTACAGTTTGCAGTTCTTTTGCGTTGACAAATTCCTCGGTCGAGAGATCAACGTTTTTGACAACTTTTTCCCGGACATCCTTAAGAACAGCCTCGGTGGCAGTGGGTATCTCGGGTCTTTCCACCCCATATATAAGGACATACTCCTCGTCCTCTTCTCTTATTGTCACCTTCGCGGGAACGCCATCTGCCTCGACCTGGTACTCGCGCTCACTCATCCCTTCTCCGCTCCAGCCATTCTATGAGCGTCTTCCTGTTTTTGCCTTCTTTCTCTATATCTATCAGCCTTCCGTAATCCGGATTATCAAGGTTTGAAATCGCCTGCTTGGATTCTTTCACTGTGCCCGAGAGGATTTTCTCGTAGCTCTTATCGATATCATCCGAGAGTATACCGGATATTTTTTTCATGAAAGCGTTGAAGATACTGTCCATTTCCTCGTGTTCTTCCTCGAGATCCTGGAGTTCTTCCTCCAGTTCATCGGCTTTCTCGGCGTGTTCCTCAAGTTTCCTGAGAGCCTTCACCTTCTTCCGTATCTCGTTTTTCTTCTCCTCGAATCTTTCTGCCTTTTCGTCCGCATCCTCTATCCTCTGGAGAGCAGAATCTATCCTGGATATCAGGTTTACAGCGCTTTCGTGGACTTTGCTCTTTTCTTTTTCAAGTTCTTCAAGCCGTGATTCAATCCTGTCCTCCATCTCCTCAAGTTCTTCGAGTTGCTGCTTTATTTCCTCTTCTTCTTCCCTGTCCTCGTCTAGCTGTTCGCCCATCTTCTTGAGTTTCTGCTGCGCCTGCTCTATCTCCGATCCCCGGTTCTCCATCTCCTTCTGTATATTGCTGGTTTCTTTTTCTACCTCTTTCCTCAACTCCTGAACCTTCTGGTCTATCTCCTCCTTGTTCTGCAGGGTATATTCGAGGACCATTCCTTTCCTGGCTGAGTAATCCTTTTTCACAAAATTGCTGTCTTCCAGCGCGTCAGCCCACTCCTTTATCCTGGCCTTGGAGATCCCCAGATCCTTCGATATCTCGGTTACAGAGGCTTTCTGGTTCTCAGCAAGATAGTTCAGCAGAGTGTCAACTCCTGTTTCTATCACCGTATTTTTCCATTCCTCAGCCATCAGAACAGTATAGTTTTAACTTCTCTGGGTTTTAAAGACTGGTTATGCTGCTGTTAATGTCCCACACGATCGGTTTTTCCGTTCTATTTCTTGGAGCCATCTGGGACCTTTACACAACGGAGGTTCCGGATCTACTTGGGATTACAGGAGTGCTTGCAGGCGTAGGTCTGCATGGCTATCTATCTTTTTCCACAGGATCTCTTGACCCCCTGCTCTGGAGTATCGGGGTGGGAGGCCTGTTTTCCCTCTATGGATGGGGGATGTACTTCGCCGGCATGTGGGGCGGGGCAGACGCATTCGCGATGAGCGTTCTGGGCTTTGCCGCTCCCTACGGACTTTCAGGACCGGGTGCGGTCCATGCGGTGAATCTGTTTCTGAACGTGATGATAGCAGGTTTTGTATATACATTGCTTTTCGCTTTTTACAGGCTCTTCCAGAAAAGATCGGTGTTGGAAAAGGTATACGGAAGACTGAGGATGGACGAGCGCAGGATGTCGATCGAGATCCTGGCTTCCGGGATTTTCTCGGGTCTGCTGCTGATTTACGGTTTTCCCGGATTCAATTTCTTTGTATTTCTTGTGTTTCTTGTGTTTCTCTACCGGTTCCTGAGGGTTCTGGAGGACGAGATGGTTGAAAAGGTTCATGTAGGTGATCTTCAGGGCGGGGAGGTGCTCGCCAGGAATGGGGACGTGGATAGGGTGAAGAACAAGAATCTCGTAGGCAGATCACTTGAGTTTTTTGACCATCTGCTACCTGGTGGAAAAAGGTTCCTGAAACCGCTTGAGCGAAAATTTGGTTATTCCGAGGTTGTTGGTGTAAGGGAGGACGAGATACGGAGACTGAAGAACCAGGGAATAGATGAGGTTAGCGTGAAACATGGTGTCCGCTTTATCCCTGTATTTCCGGTTGCACTGCTGATAACGGATGTCATGGGTGGAGGGCTTGCCTGGATTCTGATGCTCAGCTGATTATCGTAATATCTTCTGAGACTGATTTCTCCTTTGCGCCCTGAGCTCTCAACTGTTCCTCAAGTTCGTGAATCCGCTCCTGGTTGGAGATTACGTGATCGGCGAGATTATCTATCTTCTCTTCTAGATCTGAGCCTTTTTTCTCCTCGATGGTTTCCTCGAGCTTCTCAATCCTCTCATCTGTATATTCCTGTTCTTCTGTTTCCGGGGCAGGCTGTGGAAGATTTTCCTGTCTCTGGACAAATTCTACCTCGGTTTCCTTTTCTTTCTCTATCCTCCTTATCTCTGACTCCAGCCATTCCATGTAGTCCTGGTTATCGAGAACTATCTCGGTCACTTCCTCTATCCTTTCCGACAGTTCCTCTTCGGTGTCCTCCACATCTTCAAGTATCTCTCTTTCGACCGTCTTCTCAAGGCTGTTCAGTCGTTTCTCTCCCTGGTCTACCGCACGATCTATCTCGGAGCTCATCTGTCTCAGTCTATCCTCTATCTGGGTTCTCAGCTCCTCCAGGTGTTCCTCGAAATCTTCTTCCTTTACGGTTTCCTGTTCCACCTGATGTATCTTCTGCTCGATATCGTTCTTGAAGGCCTTTAGCTCTCTGGAGCCAGTCTTCTCTTCAAGCTTCTTGATCCGTCTTCTGAGATCTCTCAGCTGTGTCTGGTCAAGTTTCTCGGTGAGACCTTCTTTTTCCAGTTCGGACATCCGGGATTTTATGGATTTAAGGTCGAATTCTATGTGGGAGAGATCCTGGGGTTCCGTGTCAGAACTTCCGGATTCTTCTATCTCTTCTACTTTTTCCTGTAACTCGTCTACTTCGGCGGCGAGATCTTCAAGGACATCGCCAAATTTCTTTAGATTGCCGTGCTCGTCTGACATTTCCCTGACCCTGTCCTCAAGATCTCTTAGGTTATCCCGTACACTGTTCACCTCGATAAGTGCTGCGGCTATACCTGTATTGTCCTGGTTTTTGAAGTCTCCCAGGGATTCCTCAAGTATATCAGTTATTTTCTGCCTGTCAAGTGTGTCTTCTCCGTGAGCTTTTCTCTTTTCATCTTCATGCTGTAGCTCCTTTTTTATGACCTGGATGTTCTCCCTTAGTTTGTCCAGCTTCTCGTGACTGACGTCTTTTTCAGAGAGTTTCTGTGCTAGTTCCTCCACTTTCATGGGTCCTTCCCTTCTGATTATTTTCTCTATCCTCTCCATCAACCTGTCTCTTGTATCCTGGTCAAGATTCTGCTTTTCCTCCTTTTCCACATCCCTTTCTATGTTATCAAATTTTTCTGTCATCTCAGTTTCACAACCTGACCTTCAGACGTGTTTTCGGTTTCGAACCTGTTTGAACTCTTCACCATCTGCGAAAGTTCGAATGCGCCTCCGGAGGATTTCATCTTTTTTAGCTCCTCTACTTCCTGTTCGAGTTCTTCTATCCGGTTCTTAAGCTCTTCAGTTTCAGGCCCTTCTTCACCTTTCTGTTCCCTGAGCTCCTTTATCTGCCTGTAAAGATACTCGAGCTTCTCATGAACCTTTCCCTCCTGGTACTCTTCCTTTATCTGTTCGACCATTGAGAGCCGTTTTTCCAGCTCCTCCTTGTCCATGTGGTTTAGCATCTCTTCAACCTCCTTTACTTCCTCTTCAAACGACATGGTTTCAAGCTCGGCCATCATATCCCTGTCTTCAAGATCCTTTATTCTTTCCTCCATCTCCTCGATGGCGTTTTCTATTCCCTGGAGCTCTCTCTCAAGCTTCTCCTCGCTCACTTCCTCCGAGATACTGTCATCTGGCATGGTCTAGGAAAAAATTCTCTGGCTAGAATAAAAAAGAAGTGGATTGGGGGAGACTCTACGGTTCGTATTGGTCTCCTGATGCTCCTGGGCAGTCGGTTGCTTCGACTGTGGCGAGTGACAGTGTTCCTGATTCTCCGCTTATAACGGTGTCTATGTCTTTGACGTTGTTTCCTCCGTTGAGTGCTGTGTCGCTTCCGAGGTAGGTGGTGTTCTGTACCACGGAATCGTCGTTGTACTGCCAGGTTACGGTGACGTTGCCGACTACCTCACTTCCCTGTGTCTGTTCCACGATTGCGGTACTGGCGTCAGGGTTGCCTTGGAATTCTGCTGCTAGTTGGCCGCAGTCGCTAAGGTTTCCGGCTCTTTGGCTTGTGTCCTGTGTGAGTCTCTTGATGAGGTCTCCTGTTACGAACTGGCTGAATATGGTTGCTACAGCCATTGTGAACGCGATCAGGAGAACGGCTGCGATAAGGGGCGAAATACCTTTCCGCTTCATACAAACCGTTTTTTGATCTCTCCTATTTAAAACCCCTTCCGAGTCCGGTCAAAGATTTAAGAACTACGGTTCGTATTGGTCTCCTGATGCTCCTGGGCAGTCGGTTGCTTCGACTGTG
>CAZKLW010000001.1:6022-36488 GCA_964553995.1 uncultured archaeon | reverse complement strand
CTACTTCTTGATATCCTGCTTCTTCAGAACATACCTGACAAAGACGAACAGCAGGAAAGCGATTATGACGAAATCGAGTAAGGCTCCATGAAATGGCCGATCCTGAACTGCGCACCAAGCAATGCCAGTTCGGCGGTTTCCCATGAACTCCCGGTAAGGAAGATACCGATCACCGGCATGAATAGGTCGTCTACAGTCGCCTTCACCAAGTCATTCACCGCGAGACCTATAATAAAGGCTACAGCCAGACCTATAACCCTGTAATCTTCCAGGAACTCCGTGAACTCCTCTATTATTTTCATGGCGTCAGCCTGTTAGGGTCTCTGGGGAAAAGTATGGCCTCCTTGACGTTGTCCAGCCCCGCGACCTGTTTCACGAGACGGTCGATCCCGAGTCCGTAGCCGCCGTGGGGCGGCATCCCGAACTTGAAAGATTCCAGGTAGAAGGAGAGTTCTTCAGGATCGATACCTTCGTCCTCTATGGCGTTCATCAGGCGTTCAAGGTCGTGCTCTCTCTGGCCTCCCGAGGCGAGTTCAAGGCCGCGGTAGATCAGGTCGAACCGCCGGGACTGGTACTCATCGTCTTCCCGGGCCTCCATGTAGTAGAACTTTTCTTCTGGATAGCCAACTACGAAGAACGCGGGATGACCTTTCTCCTCGAAGTATTCTCCCAGCAGTTTCTCTCCCCTGGTATCGAGATCGTTCTCGTCTTCGGGAACATGGTCAAACTCTTCTTCAAGGATCTTGCGGGCCTGCTCGAAGCTTATCCTCGGGAAATCTTCCTCGGGAACTTCTATCTCGACGCCGAGGATATCGAGGTCATCCACCGCTCTCTTTTGTACCTCTTCAAGAGTGTACCTGAGCGATTCTTCGAGAACGTCCATCACGTCATCCTGGTCGTCGATAAATGCTAGTTCGACGTCAAACATCGAGATCTCCGAGATATGTCTCGAGGTCGCGAACTCTTCGGCCCGGAACGCGGTACCCGTCTCGTAAACCTTGTCGAATCCAGCCGCCATCAGCATCTGCTTGTAGAGCTGCGGTGACTGGGATAGATAGGCCTCCTTGTCGTAATATATGACGGGAAAGAGTTCTGCTCCGCCCTCTGCACCCATCTTGGCTATCGTGGGCGTCTGGATATTTATGTAGTCGTTCCTGTCAAACCATTCCTCCATTGCCTGGATAATGTGTGAGCGAAGCGAGAAGATTGAATGTATTTCCGGCCTCCTCAGATCCATGAACCGGTTATCGAGCCGCGTGGCTAGGTCGGATTCTATATTCTTGGATACGTCCATGGGTAGAGGAGATTCCGCCTCCCCAATTATCTCGAAGGATCCAGGCTTGATCTCCCTGTCGCCCGGGGCCTGGTCATTGGATTCAACGGTACCGGTAGCGTGTATAACATCCTCCTTGCCTATATCCTGCGCCTTCTCGAAAAGTTTCTCGTTGTCGTCTTCTTTGAAGGTCAGCTGAATCTGGCCCTCGCGATCTCTAAGGATCACAAAGGTAAGTCCTCCAAGGTCACGTACCTCGTGGGCCCAGCCAGCTACAGAAACAGTCTCTCCATCATCTTCTGGAGTTATATCATGTGTATAGGTTCTTTCCATCATCTCTACGTGGATTCCTTCCCCGACTACTTTTTTATTGATACTCTACTCGACTACAACAGTTCCGGTGTCGCTGGATGCTAGATGATTGTGGTAACTGTAGGTTCCCGGCTCTTCGAACGTGAAACTGTACTCGTTACCCGAGGTGCACTGGTCAAAGACACTGTTGTTAGGATCAGGGCAGTGCTGGTTCGTTGTTGTTCCATCGTACTGTGTGTGAGAAGGATGCTGATCTACTGCCACCCACATATCTCCCGGGGCTTCGTCTTTCCAGGTAACCTCTTCTCCTGGTTCAACTGTAACTGTTTCCGGCTGGAAGCCGTTTGCAGTGTATTTCACAGTGTCCTCGCTGGCATCTTCAGTCTCGTTTTCTTCGCTATCGCCTGATTCCGTGTCGAACTCTGAAGCCGAGTGAATATCTATAGATCTCGTTAATGAGGCTTTTTCCTCTCCGTCGACGTCCAAAGCCACATCGATGCTGTAACTGCCGTTCCCGAGTTCCAGCCGCTTCTCTAATCGGTACTCGGTTATCATCTGTGCTGCCGGTCCTTCAGGAGACTCTAGACTGAAGTCGATGGTTACCTGGTCTTCGCCCTGCTGGACATTTATGTCGCGGGTGTAACCTGATTTAGAGGCGGTGTACCTGGCCTCTGCCTTGAGCTCGTTGTTCTCAGTCTCCAGTTTCAGTTCGGAGGTGCCTACATCTGCGGAATCACCGGGATTCTGTTCAAATCTTTCACCCGTATTCCGGTTTCTCTCTTTCTTTTCTCTCTCCTCTTTCCGGAGTTCCTGGACTGTCTTCTCGTGTTCTCTGCGGAACTCTTGGATTATCTCGAGTCTTTCCTCCATCGACTCTGCGTTTCTGAGCTCCTGTGATTTCTCCTGGTTAAGCTCTTTCAGTTCCCTAGATGCTTCGTGGAAATCTTCCCGTTCCTCCTGGATTCTTTCCTGTACTTCTTCACGGTCCATGCGCTGGTACTGGTCAATATTGGCGCCAGAGAGCGCCCTTGTTGCAAGTTGCTTCGCGCGGAAGTAGTTGCCGCTGTCGAAGGCCTGTTGAGCCTGTTCAAGAAGGTTCCCGGCTTCCTGGGAAGAGTTCCCGTCTATTTCGGTATCCGCCTTTTCAAGGGTCCTGTTGGCCGCTTTCTGTATTCCTGGAGCCGAATTAACTTTCTCCTTCCAGCTGGAGTATCTTTCCTGCTGGAGGTTTCTCCATTCCTCACGGTTTCTGTTTGCGATGTCTGCAGCGTTTTCTGCAGCGTTTTCTCCGGATACTCTATCCACGGATCTGTTGGTCTCCGACTCTATACGATCCGCTATCTGCTGCGCGAGATCTGGTTTCCCTGTGACAAAGATCCTCTCGGCTTCGGTGTCCCGCGCAAGTTCAACGGCCTCCGTTATCTGCTCGTTGCCGCCTACCACGAAAGAATTGGAGTTCGGCACCGCTGGCGCAGAGATGGCGTGACGGAAGTTTGCCGCCGCCACAATTACCAGCGTACGATTTGCCTGTTCTTCATTTTCCAGGTCTTCCGCCGTTCTATTTTCCACTCTCTCGGTGAGCTCCTGTAGTTCCGCCTCCTCGAGATCAACTTCCTGTACACCTACGGATTCCAGATCCTGTGTGACGTTGACGGCTTCTGTGGAGTATACCTCTACTTCTTCCGCTCCGAGTCGTTCAACCGCGGAGATAACTGTGGAGGAGAGTGTTCCCTCCTTGGATATCAGTATCGGTTTTTCTTCGTTGTCAAAATCGTTTTTTACAGCTCCGAGCAGCCTGTAACCCTCCTTTGAGTCCTGAGGGTACTGGACGATGACTGCCTCGTCGTTTCCCTCGCTCCAGAAGTAGTCGGCGACTTCTATCGATGTTCCGACCTGTGTCATACCCCAGAGCCTTGTCACCGAGTCAACGGTGGACGCGACCTGGTTGTTGACCACTTCCTCGGATACTACTGCTGGGCCTCCCACCATCACTACTTCGTCAGGATTCATGTTTGAAAGAGCGTTTTCCGTCGAGGCCGACATTTCATCTTTATCCGTGAGAAGCACCGGTATTCCGAGCTTGTTGGCCGGCGCCGCAGATATCATGGCATCCGGAAAGTTGGCTGTTGATGCAAGTATAACTTTATCGACGTTTTCTCCTGTTTCCTGTGCAGCGGCGAAACTTGCGAGGACTAACAGAATTATTCCAACAAAAGCAAGGCGTTTCATGGTTCCTGAATTGTCTAGGCATCTAAGGCTTCTTAATCCTTTGCCCTACCTGTTTAAAGTTCAGGTGGGCTCCGATAAGTATGACTGTGCTGAACCGTGAGGAACTGGAACGTGAGATCAAGAAAAACAGCCTGATCCAAGATTACCCGCATCTTGAGACCCAGATCCAGCCCCAGGGCTTCGATTTAACCGCGGGAGAGATACACCGTTACAACGGAACGGGAAAGCTGGATTTCTCCAACTCGGAGCGGGAGATTCCGGAATCTACGGCAATCGAACCGGAGAAAAAAGATCCCGGGGATGACTACGGCTGGTGGTCTCTTGATCCCGGGGTCTACAAGGTGGTGATGAACGAGAAAGTTGACATTCCCAACGATATCATGGGTATTGCGTTTCCCCGTTCCTCGCTTCTCAGGATGGGGGCCACGATCGAAAACGCGGTCTGGGACTCGGGTTATACGGGTAGAGGAGAGTTCATGCTTGACGTCCAGAATCCCGAGGGTATAGAGATAAAGGAGAATGCACGCCTCAACCAGATAGTTTTCATACGGATGGAGGAGACTGAGCAGGGCTACTCCGGTCGTTTCCACGAGGCCTGAGTCACTTTTAATAACAGAGATGCCAAATTTTTCACATGGCTTCCGACAATGACCAGCTCTACGTTCGTGTCGACGGTTACAAGGTTCTGCTCCAGGATCTGGAGGCGGTAAGACAGATAATCGAGAACATAAATGAGGCCGCTGAGGTTCTACGCCAGGTCAGGGAGGTCAAGGAGAAGACGATCGATACGGTTTACGAGAACCTGGACAGGATGAACGACAAGCTGGACGATATAGAGATGGAGGTCCCAGATGTGGAGGGCCAGATGCCTTCACAGGTCAGCATCGAGCAGAAAGGACCGGAGATCGACGAATCAGTCCAGGAGTTACACAGCGAACTGGAGAACCTCCAGGACGAGCTGAGTGAGCTGGGTGAAGAGTCAGGCTGATAGATCGTTCTCAACCGTTTTGTTTACTATTCTATTCATCTTCCATCCAAGAAAAGAACGCATATTGAAGCGTTCCATGACGTTTTCCAGCCATTCGGAAGCATTGGTGAAAAGTTCCATCTGGAATTTACGGACATCGTGGGACAGTTCGTCTTCTTTTCCCGTAAAATAGTGGAGGCTTTCTTTCTTGGTCCTCTGGACGAAATCAGGATCATAATCTACACCGTTCTCATCACATATGTAGATAAACCATTCAAGATCCAGTATTGAGACTCCCAGCTTGGTAGAGTCTGAAAGTCCTGAAACATAATTAGTAGGTTTTTCACCTTTAACCTGGAAGTCGCTTGGCAGACTGAATCCTGGCTCACTTAGCTTACCTATGTTATAGTGTTCCTTGGCTATTCTCTCCCATTTGTGATGTACCGGGCCATCAGACATTGTAAGCAGTATTTTAATCAGTCTGCTTTGCACCCAGCTTGCGCTCGGATGTAAAAATTCTGCATCACCGATGAAGATTGAACCAAATAGATGACCTTCGAAAGGATTTAGTTCTTCTCCTTTCCTTATTTTCTTCTCTATGGAATCAGATTTTTCTTTGAAATCATGGATATTTAATGAAATTGCCTCTGCTACATTGATGACGTAATCGGCGTCCAGCCTGAAATAATCTGCCTGCTCCCGGTTTGAATTTAGAGTTTTCGGGCCTAGCATCTTTAGGAAACTCATAGAGTAGAGAAAACTTTCTATTTTTGGCTTAAATAAGTGATTTGCCTTTATCTAGAGGGAGAGATATGATTGTGCCGGGGCGGAGATTTGAAACTTGAAATTCTCTCCGAGAATTTCTGCTCTAGAAGACCCTGCAAGGGTCTTCGTATCCGGAAAATCGCAGTTTTCGCCGGTTTAAGGGTCGGAGTGCCGGGGACCGGATTTGAACCGGCGAACCCCTGCGGGACAGGATATCGAAAATCAAAGATTTTCTCAAACCACTTTCTTCGGCTGAGCCTTGAAAAGTGGTGTTCTTAAGTCCTGCGCCTTTGGCCAAGCTTGGCTACCCCGGCACGGTTTTCGACTCCAGCATTACTTCTAACTGAGAAAAATTGGTTGACAAGAGTTAAAGAAAGAGGTGGGAGCTATCTCTTCCTGTCGAAATCTCTTTCTAAAGTCTCGTGCGGTTCCAGATCTCCCGCGGGTTCAAGATTAGACTCGGCTTCGTCTTCAAGATCTCTTCCTGCTAACCTTCCGCCTTGCTGGGCCTGTGCAGGGTCAACTGTTGGTACGCGTGTCTCTGCTTCCAGAGGATCATGATCTTCACCCATTAGATTTACATAGGATTCATGTTCCCTTTCCAGGTACCTTAAAATTTGTGGATAGTTTCTTTCAAGATCGTCCAGAGCCATAGCGCCTGTGGCCAGCCCTTCAGCTATTCTATGCGCTTCTTCAACTGCGTCTCTGGCGTTGGTGAATTGATAGTGGTCTTTAAACTGTTTTTCTATGTATCCTGCCAGCTCGTCAATCTCCATGCCTGTCATACAAACCATGCATTGAAGGACATGTTTTAAAAATGCTACCTGTAGGTCACAGTTCTTCGACCGCTTCCTCGAACTCGTCGATTTCTTCCTGGATGGTCGCCAGCGCGGCATTAAATAATTCCTCGTTGCTGTAGCCCGAGGTAGATTCAATCCGGAATTCGAACTCGCCGTCGTCAACCTTCTCGTATCCTGCTGTTCCACCCTGGTGCTTTGCGTGCCTGTTTCCTGAACCCAGTTCCGCTACGGCCTCGAACTCCAGTTCCTGACCTTCTTTGAGCTCAACTATTACGGTTTCAGGGTTGACAGGTTCCACCTCGTCGTTGTCAGCCTTCAGATCCTCTGCGAGAACTGTTCCTGGTCCTTCCTGTTTCAGGGCGAGGTTCACCTCGTCCTCTTCATCAACGTTTTCAGGTATGGCAAGAGGTATCTGTCCCACCCTGTGGGCGAGATCCTCATCGAAGAGACCGGAATCGTTCCTGACGACTTCCAGTTTCTGCACGCTCAGGGTAGGTGTCTTCGACATCATTGATCTCCTGAGGCTGTTGGCTACTGCCTCGTTTGCCTCGCTGAGTTTAAGCTTCAGAACCTCGTCTGTTTCATCTAGTACTTCGACTTCCATTATTCTACACCTAGACCCTGCGACCTCTTTTGCCGCCTTTTGCGCGGCACCCGTCGTGTGGTTTGGGGGTTACATCCTCAATATTTCCAACCTGCAGATCACTGCGTGATATAGCCCTTATGGCGGGCTGTGCACCTTTTCCTGGCATCTTCTGTTTCTGTCCTCCGGGAGCCCTGACCTGTATATCAACTTTTTCAATACCTTTTTCCTGGGCTTCCTCGGCCACCTGTTTCGCGGCCTTCATCGCGGGGAAGGGCTCTCCCTGGAGTCTTCCCTTGTCAGTCATCATTCCTGAAGAAATCCTGGATATTGTCTCGGCTCCGGTCGAGTCAGTAAGGTGAATTATAGTGTTGTTAAAGCTGGAGTAGATGTTTACGATACCTTTCTTGCTCATTCTTCTTCCTCCTCTTCGTTTTCTTCCCTTGTTTCGTCTTCGTTCTCTTCGGCTTCCGAGCCCTCTTCAGTTTCTTTCTCTTCATCGGCCTCTGCTTCGTCTTCTTTTCCGGCTTCTCCCTCACTGTTCGTTTTATCTGAACTCTCATCGGAGGTTTCTTCTTCCTCGTCTTCTGTAGTTTCTTCCTTTTCATCTGGCTCCGGCATCCGGAGCTCGATCTCTTTTTCTTCTTCCTGTGTAAGTAGGTAGCCGGGTGTTGTAACTCTCTGCCCGTCCACGTAAACGTGGCCGTGGACAACCAGCTGTCTGGCCTCTCTCGGGGTGTCACTGAGACCTCTCCTGTTTACCGCTGTCTGGAGTCTTCTGCCGAGAAAGTCCGTTACCTTGAGTGAAAGTATTTCTCCGAGTTCCGCTCCTTCACGGACCAGTCCCAGCCTGTTGGCCTTTTCGATAAGTTCCTTTCTTTCCTGTTCGTTTTCCGATGCCACCAGGTCCCGGGCCTCACGCCTGAGTGATCTTAGCTGGCTCTGGGCCCTGTAGACCTCTTTCTTGTTCTTCAGTCCGAACTCTTCAATTAATTCGTCTTCCCGGGCAATTCTCTCCTCGTTCCAGCCTTCGTTCGGCGTTTCGTACTGTTTCTTTAGCTTCTTTACCATTTTTGACACCTATTCCTCATCTTCTCCTGTTTCTCCGCCGTCTTCATCTTCTGCTTCTTCTGCGGCCTCCTTTTGCAGTCTTGCCCTGGATACTCCTACCTTGGCGCCGGAGCGGAATGATGATTTTGTCTTCTGTCCACGTACCGGGAGACCGATCTCGTGTCTCCATCCCTTGTAGGACTCGATCTCCTTCAGTCTCCTGATGTCGAACTCCTCCTTGAGTTCCAGGTCATCACCTATAAGGTGCTTGTCTTCTCCCGTTTCACGGTCCTTTCTTCTGTTCCGGATCCATTCAGGGATGCCAGCTTCGTCAGGGTTCTTGATTATCTCCTCGACTTCGTCTATCTCTTCGTCGTCCAGATCCCCGATCTTCTTGTCGCTGTCATACTCGAGAACTTTTGAGACCGCGTTGCCGTACATGTCTCCAACGCCTGGAAGCGAACCTATGGCCTTACCTATCGGCTTCGTGCCGTCGATATCAGTCCTCGCAATTCTTACGATCTGGCGTGTCTCAGACATTTTAACCCGTACCTCACAAGTTCCATGCAAGTTTTATAAAGGTAGATAGAGGGCCGAGCAGTCACTTTTCGTCCGTTTTCCTGATCATTCGAAAATCAGGGATTTTCTGTATGACCAGAAAAGAGGGCTCAGCGTTCGTCCTCTTTTCGGATCAGATGCCAGCCGAACTCCGTTTTAACAGGCCCTGATACTTCACCGACTTCAAGCGAGAAGGCCTTCCTCTCGAACGGCTTGACCATGTCGCCTTTACCGAAGAAGCCGAGGTCGCCACCGTTTTCCGCCGAAGGGCCTTCGCTGGCTTCTTTCGCCAGCTTCTCGAAGCTCTTCCCGTTGTCGATCTGTTTCTTTATGTTCTCCGCTTTTTCCCTGCTGCTGACGAGTATGTGTGATGCACGTATCTGTGTCATGGTTAGCCCCACCAGGATTCGAACCTGGGTCTTCACGCCCAGAACGTGAAAGGATTGACCACTACCCCATGGGGCTGTCATGTCTTATTGCGTGTCGACTGAGCGTAACCAGTCTTCGGGGCTGGGATTTCGATGCCTCGAACGGCAGTCGATCCGTTCGGGCGATCTCTTGCTAACTGATTTCTTTGGCTGAAACCTTTTCTAAAGGTTTCTTCGCCGGGGCTGGGATTTGAACCCAGGAGACCCTGTCAGGGGTCACCAGCTGGCTGGTATATCTTCCCGTCATCTCTGGCGAGAAGACGGTGTCGAAAACCTCGTGGTTTTCTCGAACTGCCATCTCTCCCTTGAGGTCGAGAAAGCAGTACTTCCAGGCTGGCACTTTCGGCCAGACTCAGTCACCCCGGCAAGAACTGGCTGGCGATCCAGTTCGCAGATCGCGCTAAGGCTCCATTGGGTGCCTAAAAGTAGAAGCTGTTGGAAGTTTTAAATTAGAAGTGATTATTCTATTCCAGTCAGGTAGTGAAGACACCTGTAGAGCAATGAGTCTTTATCTATAGGATCAATACGGCGATCTTCGGTAAGCAAATCTTCTACATCATCTGTTCTTTCTTTTTCCCGGTCAGGTATGCGTTCATATGCATGCCCTCTGCTTTGATCTGCTCCTCCGCTCGCCATACTAAAACAACCCTGGTTTAAATTTTAAATCTCTATTCTGTAAGCTCGATCTCGATGTCAACGCCTTCAGGGACGTGAACACGCATTACCTGTCTTAGAGCTCTCTCGCTTTCCATGATATCGATCAGGCGGTTGTGGACATGCATCTCGTATCTTTCAATGGTCTCACTGCCTTCTCCGTCTGGCGCCTTCCGTGTGGGAATGGTCATGGAGTCGGTTGGAAGGGGAATCGGTCCTGAAACTTCGGCATTGTATTCATCGCCGATCTCAAGTATCTCTTCTGCTAGTTCGTCAACCTTCTCCTTGGAGGTGCTGCGTAGCTTTACACGTGCCTTCTGCATACGTTTTAAACGGAAAACCAATTCTTATAAATGATTCAAGATGTCTGTGTTTAATCCCCGTTTTCTAGGTACTCAACTATCTTGTAGGAGGCTATAGGTGCGAGGGCTGTAAATGCCGCAGGAATGAACCGGCCACTCGCCTGCAGGTTTATCGTGGCTTCCATGGAGGACTCCGCGATATAGGAAGTGTATCTGTAGGTAAGGTCTTCCAATGTTTCTAGAACTGCATACAGCTACATCTGGCATGAAGTGATAAGAAGAAAAGGGTTCTCAGAGCTTTACTTCTCGTCCACTTCCAGCGCCATTCCTGCGCCTACTGTCTGTCCCATGTCCCTGATGGCGAAACGTGACATCTGTGGGATGTCATCCTGTTCTTCGATGACGAGAGGCTGCTGTGGCTTGATCTCTACTATAGCGGCCTGTCCCTGCTTGATGTAGTCAGGGTCTTCCTCGATGGTTTCACCGGTCTTGGGGTTCATGGTGCTCTTGATGTCTGTAAACGTGCATGAGACTTGTGCCGTGTTGACGTGGAATACAGGCGTATAACCCTCACTGATGACATTTGGATGGTTGAGGACGATTACCTGTGCCTCGAACGAGTCCGCAACCGTTGGAGGATTGTCGCTTGTTCCTGCTACGTCACCTTTCTGGATGTCGTCGGTTCCCACGCCTCTGGTGTTCCATCCGATGTTGTTGCCTGGTTCAGCGCTTTCGATCTCTTCGTGGTGCTGTTCGATGGTCTTTACCTCTCCGCCTATGTCGGAAGGCATGAAGTGGACGTTGTCTCCCTGCGCAATTTCTCCGGTTTCCACGCGACCGACTGAAACGGCCCCGATACCGGATATGTTGTAAACGTCCTGTACAGGGATCCGGAGAGGCAGGTCAACCGCCTTCTCGGGCTCCTCAAGGTCGTCCAGGGATTCGAGTAGCGCGGATCCGTCGTACCATCCGGTTTCATCGCTTTCGTTTACAACGCCTTCTCCCTCGAAAGAGGAGATGGGAACGAATGGGATCTCGGATGTGTCGAATCCTACGCCCTGAAGCATCTCGGATACATTATCCTTGATCTCGCTGTAATCGCCTTCATCGTAGTCCACGAGATCCATCTTGTTGACAGCAACGATGAGCTGGTCAATTCCAAGGGTCTTCGCCAGGTAGGCGTGTTCCTTGGTTTGGGGCTGGATGCCATCGTCCGCTGCGACTACAAGTATTGCAGCGTCGGCCTGTGAAGCCCCTGTAATCATGTTTTTAATGAAGTCCCGGTGTCCCGGTGCGTCAATAATTGTGAAATCGTAACTATCTGTTGAGAACTCCTGATGAGCGAGGTCGATCGTAACTCCTCTTTCCCTTTCCTCTTCCAGGTTGTCCATTGCAAATGCGAAGTTGAAGGATTCCTTTCCTTTCTCTTCTGCAGCTTCCTCAAGCTTTCGCATCTCTTCTTCTGGAAGGTTTTCGGTCTCCCACAGCAGCCGTCCGATAGTGGTGGACTTGCCGTGATCGACGTGTCCGATGAATACTAGGTTAATGTGAGGTTTATCAGCCATTTTTAGTTTGCACCTTGTTACACGTCGAGGTTAGCCCGCTAAACTTTAAAAAGGGTTTCCGTAGTAAACTGTTCAAATTTTTACATTCCGACGCTCCGCGCTTGGCGCCGGAATGGGTCTATTCCTCGGGCTCAGGCAGCTCCTGTTTCGTCGGCTCATATGTCTTTGGAGCCATAGGCATCAAAACTATTTAAAATTTCAATAATAGTTATTGGATATGGCTGTAAGCGTTGATCTTCCGAAGGAGCTGCGAGAGTTTGTGGAGTCGGAGATTGAAAAGGGTCGCTACAACTCGAAGTCGGAACTGCTACGGGATGCGTTACGTTTGAAGATGGCGAATGAAGAGCTTGAAGCCAGCGTTATTAGAGGTAGAACCGTGGAGAGACTGGAGATCGCGATGGAAGATGTTCGGGATGGTAGAACCTACAGTCCGGACGAAGCAAGAGAACGGGTTCTGGAATGAGCTACAGGTTCACTGAAGCAGCTATTGAATCACTTGAGAGTTTTTCCCAGGAAGTGACGGAGGAAATCATGCAGATTATATCTGGGGTGGCGGAGGAAGATTTCTACAATCATGGTTCTTACAGCTGCGTTTATGACGAGCATGGTCGACCTCACGACAAGCTGGATCTAAAGACCGAGAATCTGAACCACCGGGTTTTCTTCACCGAAGCCAATAATGAAGTGATTGTTCTGGAGATATTTCACAGGAATGAAATAGAGTACGGGAAGAGCCTTTACAACCTGCTGGATGATCTGGAAGAGAGGGATTAAAGATTACTCTCCGGGCTCAGGCATCTCCTGTTTCATTCCCTTTCGTTCCCGGATCTCCATGATCTTTTCTTCCTGGAGATTCATCGGTATCGGCTCGAATATCAGGTCGATGAGTGAGAAGAATCCTTTTCCACCTGTAGCGCTCTTGAGCGCGGCTTCGAAGCCGAAAAGTTCTTCTACGGGTAGCTTGCACTTGATGACCGCGGAATCTCCCTCTTCGTCCATGTCGATGATGTCGCCCCTGCGGTTGTTTACCTCTGTCATGGCGTCTCCCATTGTATCCGAAGGGGTGTCGATCCTCAGTATCTGCTTCGGCTCGATAAGTCTCGGGCTCGAATTCAGGAAACCGTTCCTTATAGCGTCCTTCGTTGCGGGCATCATCTGCGCCGGCCCACGGTGAATCGCATCCTCGTGGAGCTTCGCGTCATGTAGCTTTACCGCGAAACCTATTACGGGTTCTCCCGCCAAGGGTCCCTCGTCACAGAACTCCTTGAACGCATCCACCAGGTACTCCCGGATCTCACGCAGGTTCTTGATACCTCTTGAGGCGTTGATGAACACGTTTTCCTCGTATACTTCCATCACGTTTTCCGCGTCATCACTGTCCATTCCCGCATCGATCATCGCATCCACTATCTCCCGGTCCTGGTCTGCCTGCATCTTGACCTCCTTGTAATCTTCTTTCAGGAACTTCCTTGTGGATTCTTCGAGAGGCTCGACCGAGATCTCAAGCTTGTTGTGGCGGTTGGGCGACTTGCCCATGTGGTGGTCGCTCTTTTCTTTAATTCCTTCACGGAAGACAACGATAGGTTCGGATACGTCAATATCTATCCCCTGTTCATCCAGGTACCTCTCCACTTTTGCCTCGATGTGGAGCTCTCCAAGACCGCTGACAAGTGTTTCGCCGGTCTCCTCGTCGATGTCAACCTTGATGGTATTGTCTTCCTTTGCCCTTTTCCTTAGAGCCTCGATAAGCTTCGGAAGGTCAGAGGTTCTCTTTGGTTCGATAGACTTGGTTACGACAGGTTCGAAGACGTGCTCGATCTGCTCGAATGGCGTGATCTCTTCCTCTCCTTCCCGGATAAAGGTCTCTCCTGTTGAGAAGTCCGGTCCCGTAATTGCGACGATGTTTCCCGCGGGAACGGAGTCTGTCATTAGTTTCCTGGGTCCCGAGTAGATACCTACCTGCTGCGCCCTTTCAGTCTTCTTGGAACCGATTGAGTAAAGCTCGTCTCCCTCCTCTATCGTTCCGGAGAAAAGACGCGCCGTAACAATCGTGCCGGCATGTTCATCATCCTCAACGTTTGTCACGACCCCCACTAGAGGGCCTCCGGCGTCCTGTTCTGCCATGGATTTGCCGACTTCTGAGTCAGCTTCTCCCGGCCAGATAGCGGGTACTCTGCGGTCCGCGGCCTCCTGAGGGTTCACGAGGTGTTTGACAACCATGTCGAGGACGACTTCCTCGATAGGCGCATCTCCTGCGAGACCTTCGTGGTCGCCATCGTTGACTCTTTCGATTATGTCTCCAAACGAGATCCCGGTCTCCTTCATGTAGGGCATGGAGATCGCCCAGTTCTTGAGGGCTGATCCAAATGCGACCGTTCCGTTCTGGACGCTCATCTTCCATTCTTCAGCGGTTTCCTCGTCAGCGTATTTCCGTAGTGCGGTGTTTACCTCTCTTATTATCTTCTGGAACCTTTCCTGCATTTCTTCCGGCGTCAGCTGCATCTCTTCTATCAACCTGTCGACCTTGTTGATGAAGAGTACTGGCTTGACGCCTTCGTTCAACGCCTGTTTCATGACTGTTTCGGTCTGCGGCATGACCCCATCGACAGCATCTACAAGGACTACTACACCGTCAACTGCCCGCATCGCCCTTGTAACGTCGCCTCCAAAGTCTACGTGGCCTGGAGTGTCTATGAGGTTGATCAGGTAGTCGTCACCGTCAAACTCGTGGACCATCGAGATGTTGGCGGAATAGATTGTGATACCTCGCTCGGCTTCCTGGTCATCGAAGTCCATGAAGCGCTGTTCTCCCGCGAGCTTCTCCGATATCATTCCCGCGCGAGCCAGAAGATTGTCTGTTAGGGTAGTCTTTCCATGGTCGATGTGTGCCGCGATCGCTATATTCCGGATATGCTCCGGGTCTTCGATTACACTCTTTATTGCCTCAAGCTCTTTGTCGTCCGACATATTGGTTTTCCTCTGATTATGTCAAGAACTCGCTCTACAAGATTTAAAAAGGGTGTCGAGGAGAAAGTTAACCTCTAAGTTCCAGCGCCTCTTTCGCTGTATTTAGTTGCTTCAGGTTCGTCTCTAGGGCCATCTCCCATTTGTGATGACCTACTCTGTTCTTGATGTCCTGAAGCAACTGTTCCATCTCTTCCTCGTTCTTGATGTCTTCCAGTATGCTCCTGTCTATATGATGAGTCTTCTCCATCTCTGAAACGTGTTGCAGGATTTCGTTGGAGTCTTCCATAATTAAATGGAGTTCTTGCTTGGTCTTTTCGTCCAGCTGTTCCAGAATATTGTCGTCATGCATCTCCTTTATCGTAAGCACAACGCCTTTAGAACCTTTTTCTAGACCCTTGAGTATGTCTTCCTCACTATAATTATTGGGATTGGCGGGCAGTGATTGACCCATGAAACACGTTTGGCTCCAAGTCTTGAAAAAGATGAGTCCTACCGCGCTCCTTCAGCTTCCTTCTCGCGTCTTTCTTTTTCCCTTACAGCACGGATCTCGGAGTTGCCGTTTGCCGCTTCCATTAGCTCGTTAGCCAGGACCTGTGAGGCGTCGTTAGCTTCCGTTAAACGACTCTCATAGGCTCCCTGTACAAGCAGTCGGAGTGCGAGATCCACCCGTCTCTGCGGCGATACCAGCACGGCTTTTCTTGCTCGAACTCCCCCTCTCTGGTAGGTAACCACTTCTTCCTCTGGAGCCGAATTCTCGATGGCGTCTACAAGTACCTGGATAGGGTTCTCACCGGTTTCGTCCTCTATTATCTCGAAAGCTTCCTCTATTATCTTCCAGAGCCGCTGACTGTTACCTGTGTTCCTGCCGGAGGTGATCAGATGCTTGTTGCCACGGTGTCCTGCGACATACATTCTATTCAGGAGTCGCTCGACGATCGGGACATCCGCCTTGTAAAACTGTTTTTCTACGTGACGCCCTTTAGAACGGGGCGCCAGAATATTCTCAAGATTTATGTAACGGACGAGACCGTCATCGTTTATCTCGACCTCGCTTGAGTCCCAGCGGTCAAATGTCAGTACTTTTTCTTCAACTTCGATAGTGGCGGGATCCATCCTATCTACCTCGTCGGTTTCTCGGCATCGCCTTCGACCATTTCCTTGAGGGATACGCCGTTTACCTTGACGGTCTGGTATCTTACGGTGGGAATGTCGCCCTTGGGGCCTCCCTTGGCTCCACCGATTCCCTCGATCAGGACCTCGTCGTGCTCGTCGATGTAGTCTATGGCTTGGTCGCCGGGCACGAAGGCGGTCAGCTGTTTACCGTTTTTGATGAGCTGTACTCGAATACATTTTCTCAGTGCCGAGTTGGGCTGCTTGGCCTCTATCACACGTTTCTCAAGGACGATGCCGCGTCCCTGGGGAGATCCTTCCAGAGGATCAGACTTCTCCTTGAGATTCTCCATGCGCCGCCTGTAATCGATGTCGCTCCAGCGGTATTCCTGGCGCTTCTTCCGCATCTTCCGTGCGTTGTACAGACCCATACCTTACGGGACGCGGTTAACCTTTTTATACCCAAGGAGCTAGCTGTGCCAGAGGATTATGGCGGCAGCGACTAGCTCCAGCAGTCCAAGGTAGAGCAGGTTTTCGGCACTCAGTACAGGAGCCAGCATTACCGCGGAACCCAGTATGAGAGCCGCAGGTACGAGGTTTGATTGTTTTTCCTGGTCTTTTTCCACCTTGATCTTGCTGGGTCTCTGCTCCAGAAATTCGTTTATCTTGGTCGGGAACTTGGAGATCAGGTCACTGTTCTCCATCATGTCCACCATCAGCGTGTGAGACATCTCTCTTGGGCCGTACTGTCTTTTCAAGATGTCCTCCAGGACCCCCCTGCAGTTCTTCTCGAAGTCGAACTCCGGGACGACCTGTAAACCGACACCCTCCATTGTGGACATGCCCTTGCCCATTATCATGAAGTAGTTGGGCATATAGATGCCGTGCTTCACGCTTTTCTGGGCTATACTTGCCATTGACTCGACTATCTGCTGTTCCTCGAGAGTGGAGTTCTTCAGTTTGACTATCTCTTCTTCAAGCTCTGGCTTGAGGCTTTCTACGTCAGCTTCTCCCTTTGAATAGCCTATCCTCTCCAGTGTATTGGCGAGTGAATCCACGTCTTCGTCGTATATGTGGAGTATCATCAGGGCCATATCCCGCCGCTTCTGCTTGGTAAGGTGGCCGACCATCCCGAAGTCTATGTAGACAAGGTTCCCGCGGTGGTCAACGAGAAAGTTGGAGGGATGTGGATCGGCGTGGAAGAAGCCGTCCCTGAACATCTGTTTCAGCTGTGCTCTTATACCTATATTGGCTATCTCGTGGATGTCAACCCCCATTTCCTCCATCTTTTCCACGTTATTACATTTCACCGCGTTGACGTATTCCATCACGAGCACTTTTTCTGTGGTGAGTTCCTTGTGGATCTCAGGGATTCTTATCCTGTCTTCATCACCCAGATTCTTCTTTATCAGCTGTGCGTTTCTACCTTCTCTCTTCAGGTCTAGTTCCTGGCGCGTCCAGTTAGCAAACTGCTTCACGTCCTTGTACGCCATGTCGATACCGAGGCTGTGAGAATGGTCGAATTTTTTGGCCAGGTAAAGTATTATATCCAGATCCTTCTCGATCTGTTCCTTGATACCCGGTCTCCTGACCTTTACGACCACTTTCTCCCCGTTCTCCAGTCTGCCCTTGTGGACCTGTGCTATGGATGCCGCGGCCATGGGTTCATGTTCCAGTTCGTGGAACTTCTCCAGCCCTACTTCCTCGTCGATTATCTTCCTGGCTTTGTCGGGATCGAAGGGTGGGACATCGTCTTCAAGTTTCTTGAGTTCTTCGACGTACCTCTCGGGTATGAGATCTGGCCTCTGGGCGAGAACCTGCCCGAACTTGATGAAAGTCGGACCCAGTCTCTCGAACATCTTAAGGAGGCGTTCCGGACCTCCCTTCCTGTCATGGTGCATGACTCTCTTGACTACAGGAACGTGGTGGAGTAGATCTAGCCTGTCAAGTAGCGCGCCGAAGCCCTCTTCGAAAAGGATAGCCACTATTTCCTCGAATCTCTCCAGATCCTGTACGTCGCGTCGGATCCGGTTCATGATGTGAATTTTGGCAGGACTCAACTTAAAGTCACAGGTGGAGGTCAAAGAAGGAGCCGGTAGTAGAGGTAGAGAACTGTGAAGGGTAGTGCGATGTATACCAGGTACTTCAGGTACGCCCTTCCGAAACCGGTGTCCTCTCTGGAGTACTCCTCTCCCGGTTCAAACTTCATGTCTTCCTCAGGTTCACCTTCCGGCATCATACCGGTAAACTTGCATTCATTACATTTCCACTTGTTCAGGTTTCCTCCCTGCGCCGCTATCGATGCAGCGTTGGTGGTATCAGGCTCTACATTGGTCGAGCCGCAGTTAGGGCAGAATCTTTGCTGGGGCATGGAATGTAGTTCTGGCTAAAGCCTATTCAACCTTGACGTCATCTATGTTGTGCGTCCGCTGTAGAATTTCCCGCACGGCATCGATACGGTTGCCGTTCTTGCCGACTACGCGACCCTTGTTTTTCCGCGGAACCGATATCTCGACTTCCCGGGTTGACCCGTTTTCCTCTATGTCGACGCCTCTTATGTCCGCGGGAACAATGTTGTTGAGAAACTTGCCGACATTGTCGCTGTACTCGTAAATCTTGACGTTGCGGTCGATCTTGTCCTGGACTTTCTGGACTGTCTCACCGCCCTTGCCTATGGCCATGCCTGCCTTTCCTTCAGGTACGACGAAGTATGCAGTGTCATCCTTGATAATTGCATCCTTGGCTTCCACTCCGGTTATAGATTCAAAGACGTTGATCGTCCGGAGCATCTCGGTGTTGTACTTTACCTTGGACATGTATAGGACCCTAGAACCGTTTAAACAACCTAAGATCGCTGGTTTTATAAAGTGAAAGGTTATTCATTTCCGAATCCTGCCTTGAGCTCTACTGTCCCTGTTCCCACAGGTACTGCCTGTCCGACTATAATATTTTCTGCGATGCCCTTGAGATCATCGCTTTCACCCTTCAGAGAACCCTGGGTCAGGTGTTTCTTGGTTTCTTCAAAGGCGCTTCTCGCCAGGATAGATTTCTTGTTGCCAACTATTCCGTACCTGGTGGTGCCGTTGAGTTCTCCTTCCTTGGTCATCATGTCTGCGAGCAGCATGATATGGCGGTCGTCCACACCGATGCCCTGGGCGTCAAGCGTCTGGTTGATCTCCTCTATTATACGCTGCCTTAGAGCCTCAATGCCAATTACTTTCTTGACCTCGTAAAGATCGTTGCTGATGGTCTTTTTGCCGTCCACTTCATCTATCTTCAGGGTCTTTCTTAGTGAAGTTCCGGCGGTCTGCAGACTCCATTCTCCGTCTTCTTCCTGGATTACTACCTGTTCTACTCCCTTTATACCCTTTATTCGGGCCTCCTCGGCATCGTTTTTGAGATCCTTCAGGTCGCGGAGATCGTAATCTTCCTCCTCGGACTCCAGTGTAAGTGTATTACCGTCAATGGATACCTTTGCCTTCTTGGCGTTTTCCTTGATCCTGGTCTTGATATCGTCTCCGTCAACATCGTAGTCCTCCATGAGATCGGGATTCAGCTCGTACTCAATCTCAAGGTTCATTATATCGATTGTATCCTTCTGGACCAGGTCGCCGAATTTCACCTCTCGAAGCTTCCTAGCCACTTTTTTGGCGTCTTCTTCGTTATTGTAGTCTTTCTCCAGATACACTTCCATTGATGGAGTCTTGGGGTTCCGTCGGGCGTCAACGATCTCTTCCAGACGTGGAAGACCTGCGGTTAGCGATACCTGCGCTGCTCCTGCTGCGTGGTAGGTTTCCATTGTCAGCTGTGTGGCGGGTTCTCCCAGGGACTGGGCGGCTACAAGCCCTATAGATTCTCCGGGTTCGTACTGCATCTTCCTGTAACGCTTCTCTATCTTTTCTTTTTCATCATCCGTAAGACCGTCTACCTTTACGCTATCCGGTAGTTTCTCTGCACGTTTCCGCCATTCAAGTTTTTCGCTCATTTTATCAGCTCGTGTCTATATCGGTTGATATTAATCCTCTGTCTGATTTTGCCGGGTCAACACCGTCTTCTCCTGCACGGAACTGGATAATCTCTCCCTCCGCGTTCCTTACTGTTTGATCGTCAGTGACCCTGAGATCCTGTAGGGAGTTGGAAAGCCGTCGATACATGTATCCCGATGTCTTTGTACGGAGTGATTTGTCCATCAGGGCCTTTCTCTGGGACATCTGGTGGAAAAACAGTTCCTGCGCATTAAGTCCCTCAATTATGGAGGACGACACGAATCCGTGCGCCTCCGGCGAGAGCTCCCCTTTCTTGAAGTGCGAGGTGGTGCGTCCCTTGTATCCACGGTTGATCCTATGGTCTCTTACCGAGTTCTGACCCAGGAGCCCGGCCATGGTGGTTACGTTCTCCATTGAACCTCTTGCACCGGAATCTGCCATTATGTATGCGGAGGACTCCTCGTCCACATTGTTCCTGATTATCTCTCCGATATCTGTGAAGACCTCGTTAAGTGTTTTGGTGATCTTGATCTCCCTGGTTTCCTCAAGAGTCTTTCCTGTTATCGCCTCCATTTTTTCTGCCTCATAGTCTTTGATTACTTTTTCCGCGTCTTCAACTGATTCCTGGATCAGTTCTTTGATATCATCTGTGGCGTCTTCAGATATCTCAAGGTCGTTTAGACCGATGGAGAAACCTCTCCTGGACAGGTAGACGGCACCGATCCTTGAGACGCGGTTTATGAATTCAGCTACGGTGTCGGAGCCGTACTCGATGGCGAGCTGCTGGATGATCTCTCCTCCGTAGTCGCTCAGTGCATCGTCGTCGAGTCTTCCTGATTCCAGCTGACCATCTTCTATCACGATCTCATTTTCTTCTCCCTCGTTGATCGTCAGGGAGACGTCTTCAGGTATGAAAAGTGAGACTAGATCTTCCCCGGTTATAATCTCTTTGTCCGGAAGGCTCTTTTCATGCTCTCCAGCCTCTGCAAGCAGATTGTAGGCCTTTTCCCTCGAAAGTTCTGTGTCTCCCTTTGTCAAAAGGTATAGCCCTGAAATGTAGTCCTGAAGCATGCCTATTATGGGCGCCCCTGTCTTGGGCATCTTGACATGTTCCTGTACCTTTAGGAGTTCCCGTGCCTCTGTACGGGCTTCTTCAGTCTGTGGAACGTGAAGGTTCATCTCGTCCCCGTCGAAGTCTGCGTTGTAGGGAGCACAGACGTTCGGGTTGATCCTGAAGGTTCTGTGGGGTAGTACCCTTATTTCGTGTGCCATTATCGACATCCGGTGCAGTGATGGTTGCCTGTTGAAGAGCACTATGTCCTCGTCCTGAAGGTGGCGCTCAACCTTCCATCCTTCCCCTGGTTCGATAACTTCAATTATATCTTCTGTGTTTTCTTCCGTGATCTTCCTTCTTTTGCCGTCAGGCTGGAAGACGTAGTTCGCTCCTGGATGATTTTCAGGGCCGTTTTCTATCGCCTCCACGACTTTCTCGTAGTTCCTCTCGTTCACTTTCTTCTGTATGGTTAACTTCTTGGCCACCATCTTGGGTATTCCGACCTCGTTGATGCTGATGTTTGGATCCGGAGATATGACTGTTCTCGCCGAATAGTTGACACGCTTCCCGATCAGGTTCTGCCTGAAACGTCCCTGTTTACCCTGGACCCTTTCTATCAGGGACTTGAGTGAACGCCCTGATCTGTGTCTTGCGGGCGGAACGTTGCTCATATCATTGTAGAACAGCGTTGATACGTGGTACTGGAGCAGCTCCCAGAGGTCATCGATAATAAAGTCTGGTGCCTCGATCTCTATATTGTTCTGCAGCCTCTTGTTGATTCTTATCACGTCCACCATCTTGTGGGTGATGTCGTCCTCGCTTCTTTCCCCTGTTTCAAGGGTGATGGAAGGTCTTATGGTAACCGGGGGGACAGGTATGTGCGTCAGCACGAGATCCTCGGGTCTTCCTCCCTCGACTCCAAGAGCTGCGGCAACCTCATCGGGTATCATTTCCAGTCTCTCACGGATCTCGTCGGGCTTGATCTCCTCTCCATCCTCGTAGTAGGTGTAGGGCTTGTCGAGCTTGACGTCTTTCTGTTCAGTATCACATTCCGGACACTCCGTCATCAGGTTGCTTTTCCTGAGCGACTTGTCCTCGTTTTTGATCAGGAGCGACTGGCATTCGTTGCAGGTAAACCGGAGAAGGTTGCGGACTTTCTTGGAGTAAAGTACGTGGACTACAGGTCTGGAAAGGGTGATTATCCCGAAGTGACCCTTGCATTCTCTTATGCGACCTCCACATGTCTGGCAGGTCATTCCCGGGTCGATGACTCCGAGTGAAGGATCCATTACGCCGTCCTCTACAGGGAAACCGTCCGCATCGTAAACCTCTGCCTCGGTAATTTCCTTTACAGCTATGTGCTGTAGTTTCTCCGCGCTCATGATTCCGAAGTCAAGTGACTCTATCTTTTTCATCTCAGTCCTCCTCCAATTCGAGTTCAGTATCTATCATAAGTGATTTCAGCTCGTTTAGAAGCAGCAGGAATGCGTGTGGCACCTCGGTTTCAGAGAGATCTCCAGCGTCACATGAAGGACAGTAGCTCCTGTTTTCCTGTCTGTCGTATACTCCTATCTCTCCGCAGTTTTCACATACCTTTATCTCGGTGGAGTCAGCGCCGAAACGCTCCTTCAGGAGCAGTGATGCTCCATGCGCCACCATTACATCGTTTTCCATCTCCCCGAGGCGTAGACCTCCTTCCTGTGATCGTCCCTCGGTAGGCTGCTTTGTGAGCAATGTCACCGGTCCTCTTGCACGGGCGTGAATCTTGTCGCCTACCTGGTGGTCGAGCTTCAGGTAGTAGCCAGGACCTATCATGATTTCAGCTTCAAGTTCCTCTCCTGTTATCCCGTCGTACATCTTTTCTTTACCTGTCGAAGAGAAACCAAGTTCTTCCAGTTGCTCCTTGAGGTCGTCCTTGTCCTCGTTGTGGAACGCCGTGCCGTCCACTTTCTCGCCTCTCATCGCGGCAGTCTTTCCCGCGAGGATTTCTATCAGCTGTGAAACTGTCATACGGCTCGGGATAGCATGTGTTGAAAGTATTATGTCCGGGGTAATACCCTGTTTTGTGAAAGGAAGGTCTTCCTCGGGCGCGATCATCCCTATAACTCCTTTCTGTCCGTGACGTGTAGCGAACTTGTCACCGAGTTCAGGGATCCTGTACTCCCTCATCTTCAGTTTTAGCAGTTTGTCGCCGTCACCAGTCTCCGATACCATGACAGTATCTACCTTGCCCTGTTCACCGTGCCTGACAGATAGAGAGGTCTCTCTCCTGTCTGCGAGACCCATCTTGACTTCCTCGCCGCCCCCACTTCCCAAGAACTTGGGAGGCGAGGTCTTTCCAACCAGTACATCGTCAGATTCAACCGGGGTTTCCGGGTTGATTATACCGTCCTCATCCAGATGGGTGTAGGCTTCCTCGTTCCTGTATCCTCTTACATCCTTGTCGGGTATCTCAATTTCATCCTTCTGTCCGCCCCAGTAGCGCTGGCCTTCTGTCTTGTATGTCCTGAGGTACGTAGATCTGGCGAGCCCTCTCTCGATTGAGGCCTTGTTCATCACGACCGCGTCCTCGATGTTGTAACCCTCGAAAGTTCCAAGTGCCACGATCATGTTCTGGCCGATGGGGTGATCGCCGAGAAGTGTATCGTATGTCTGTGTCTCGACAATAGGCTGCTGGGGGTAGGAAAGAATGTTTGCGTTGGTATCGAATCGCTGGTGGAATTCCCGCGAGTACATTCCTATTCCCTGGCCGCTCATCTTGGCACCGAAGTTGACACGGTCTCCCCTGTTGTTCTCCGGGTAGACCACGAGTGAGGCTGACAGGCCGTGGGTTATAGCAGGATCAACCTCCATATGTGTGTGTTCGTCCGTCAATTCTTCTTCGTCCATCGCGACATAGGCGTTCTCTTCCTCTTCAGCATCCAGGTATTCTATAACACCTTCTTCTTCCAGATTCTCAAGCGATATCTCTCCCTTCTTGAGCTTCTCTCGCTGTTCTTCTCCCAGCTGTGATTCTCCATCTTCAACTATTATTACAGGTCGCTGTACACGTCCAGAATCCGAATTTATCTTTAGTTCTTCCCGATCTTCAGCATGGTAAACGGAGACTTCTTTCCGTATATCCCCGTTTCTCCGTTTCTCGATTATATCTTCTCTTACCTCTTCCGGGTTTTCGACTTCCCCTATTATCTGTCCGTCCAGAAATACTGTGGCACTCATTTTACTCGATTCCAGCCTCCTGTAGCTTGGCTTTTAGAGAGTTTCTCTTCATCTCGCTGAGACCGGTGGAAACGTTGGCGCTCATCGCAAGGTGTGTCCTGAGTCCGATGTTCATTCCCTCCGGGGTCTTGATGGGGCAGACGCGACCCCACTGAGTCGGATGGAGGTCCCGGGCTTCGAAATGCTGTCTATCACTTGAAAGAGGGGAAACGATGTTCCTGAGATGTGCCAGGGTCTTTATACGGTTGCCGCGCTCCAGCCTCTGGCATATACCGGTGCGGCCTCCCACCCAGTTGCCCGTTGCCATCGCACCCATGATCTGTTTCGTGAGCGTATCCGCCACAATTGTGGACTGCAGGGAAGGCAGCCTCCCACGTTTCGCGGACTTCCTGAAGTTGTACTTCATTCTCGCGAGCAGGCCCCATTTACCGAGGAAAACGCTCCGGAACTGCATCTCCAGCAGTTCTCCCGCGAGATTCAGTCTCTTGTTGGCGTAGTGATCCATGTCGTCAGGTTCAATATCTCCCTTTCCGAGAGCTATCAGGTTTCTTATCATCTCCACGAGGAACTCTGCCTTTTCTTCCCTTACCTCCGGGTCCTGTCCGAGGTGTGGTAGCAGGTACTCGTCAAGTATTGAGTCGACCCGTTCCTCGATATCGTTGGTTATTCCTGCCTGGTTGGCAAGATACTCGTAAGCTTCTTCTTGGTCGCTCGCCCCGACCTCGTACATGTTGAGGTATACGTCACTTGAGTACTCTTCACCTATCATCTCCACTATCTCCTTGTCGGTTTCAATTCCCAGGGCTCTGATAAGTGATACCGCTGGAGTCTTCTTGACATTGGCAAACGAGATATTGATTATGTCGCTGTCACGCCTCAGAATGTGGCGCTGGACATAACCTGAGTTTTCCGAGTTGATACGGCATGTTTCCTCGTCATCGTCCTGAAGGTAGATCGGCTTGTTGTTGACCATCTCCTCCATGCAGATCAGTGTCTTTTCCGAACCATTGATTATGAAGTATCCTCCTGGATCCCTGGGGTCTTCACCTGCCTCCCTCTTTTCTTCCTCTCCCATTTCCGAGGTCCAGCAGAGGTCGCTCCCGATCATCACCGGGATTTCGCCTATGGTGACCTCTTCGGATTCCTGCTGCACTCCCTCGAATATGGGTGTCATCTCGACCTTTATCTCGCTTGAATAAGTGGTATCTCTCATGCGGGCCTCTTTTGGTAGAATCTTTCTTACAGAACCATCTGCCTCGTTTATATGTGGTCTCTCTATGTTTACGCCCACTATCTTGATAACGAGTTCCTCTCCTCCCGGTAGCTCGGGTTCGATCTCACCAACATCGTTTAGAATTGCCTGTACACGTTCTTCAACGAATCTGTTGTAGGATTCGATCTGGTGCTTTACGAGATTGTTCTCTACTAGCTGGGAGAGGAATTCTTCCTGAATTGATTATCACCTATCGACGACTACCCTGTAATATGTTGTCTCTCCCGCGGTAGGGCTTTCCCGCAGGATTTCTATGACGTCTCCCTCTTCGACGTCCATCTGTTTTAGTGCGGCATCTGTTCTCTCGATCTTCGGGAGATCGGATCTTTCCGCGCCATGTTTTTCCAGAACCTCTTCAGCCTCGTCTTCGTCAAGTTTCCTGTGCTGAGGAACGGCTTCGTGGTCGGTGATGTCCATGGCCATGATTGATCTCACTCGGGAGAAAAGCTTACAGTAAAAATCGATCCAGTAACCTTTAAATAGGTGGTGCGGCTGCACCGAAAACTATTAAAGGGGCTCCTGATCCCAGATTTCAGCCGATCCACAGCTCCTAATACTGGAGGTCTCCTTCCCAACAATCACGTGATCAAGTAGTTCAACTCCGACGGTATTCCCTGCCTCGATGAGCTGCTCTGTGACCTCAATATCCTGTTCGGTCGGTTGTGGGTTTCCCGAGGGATGGTTGTGCGCGATCACTACCGCAGAGGCACCCTTACGTATCGCGTTCCTGAAGATCTTCCGTGGCTCAAAACTTACGGAATCTACACCTCCTTCGAGATCCTCTTCGGCTAGCAGCTCATTGCCTGAGTTCAGGTGGAAAATCCTCAATCTTTCTTCCTCGAGAAACTTCATGTCTTCGACCCGGGACTTCACGTCACTGAATGACTCGATCCTTTCCCGCTCTTCCCTCTTGGTCCTCCTGGCAAGTTCGCCCAGCGCGATCAACTGTCCGGCCTTCACTTCCGATACACCCTTGAATCCCTGGAGTTCCTCAAGCGATCTATCCGCCAGCCGGTCCAGAGAGTAACTCCCTAGTATCTCCGCTGCCAGCTCCTTGACGTTTTTGCCCTTTATACCGGTTCTTAGCATAATTGAAAGAAGTTCTACATCTGTAAGACCGGAAATACCGTTTTTCCTGAGCTTTTCCCTTGGTCTATCGCTTCTGGGAAGGTCTTTAATCCTATAATCCATGTTTTTGACCTCATATTTCAGGCTTTTATGGCTTCTGATCCGTGGCCGTTTTATCTTTTAGTGACCAAGAACAATGTATGAAGAAACAGGAGCTGATCCACCTCCACGGGTTGCTTGCAGAAGTGGTAAAATACTGCCAGATGGCTGGTGATATCGAACCGGATTTGACAGATTATGAAGAACTCGGAGTCCGGCCGACTTCCATCCATCGTTCCAAGACCATGCAGACAGAGGCGGTCTTCAAGCTGGGGGAAGGCATAACTTCGGATATTGACACTTCTAGGGAACTTGAGGGAGCTGAAGTACTCCATGAGCGTCCGGAATTGAGATCGGAAAAGGAGGCTTTCGATGTATTGAAGTCAAACGCCCAATTGAAAGCCGCCACGGGAGAGCAATCTACTATGGAGTTGACTGAAGATGTGTTTGAGGAAATGGGGTCTGATGCTGAATACTGGTTGGATAGACTGGAAGGTAGCCGGATAGAAACTGGTGATGAGGAATACGGAATAGGAACAGAAGTTTACTTGAAGATTTAGATTTTTCTTCCCTTCATGGAAGAACTTGTAGAAAATCCATCCTTTACCGAGGCACGAGAGCTAATGGAAAAGTACCTTTCCCGGAAGTACACGGTTCAGGTTAACGGGCTCTGCTCGGTTAGTTACCAGGGCCGGGCGAAGTCGAAACTCGATAGGGGCGAGCGCTTGGTGATCAAGAAACAGGATTCCGCTCTTCTGGTGCATGGCCCGGACAACTACCAGCCCAAGAACTGGCAGCCCGAGGTCGATTCTTTCAACGTTGAGATCGACGAAGACACGGATGAGCTTGTGCTCGAGGCACTGAGAAGTTCGCCTGAGGAAAAAGTTGAGATCCGTTTCGAGTCAGTCGATTTCCTCATGGTCGACAAACTCATCGATAAATCAGATCTCAAGATTCGTGGACACGAGATCGATATCCATGAGTCGATAGAGACCGATCCGGAGATAGTCGAGGAAGGTCTCAAGGTAATTGAGAGGGAGAGGGAGACGCCAGCCGGCTTTATAGACGTATTCGCCCGCGATTCCGAGAACAACTACGTTGTTATCGAGGTCAAGCGGAATCCCGACTACAACACGGTGCTCCAGCTCCAGCGTTACGTCGACGAGATCGAAGACGACTTCCGGAACAACGTTAGGGGAATACTGGTCGCCCCCAAAATGACGGATAAGGTGCTGGCCTACCTTGAAGAGCGAGACCTCGAGTTCGTTGAAGTCGAGATGGAAGACGTGATAGCGAGCTACGAGACACTTGACACGAGCCAGCGCGAGATCAGTGACTTTGCGGCCGATTACGAGGTGGAATAAATGTGCGGTATAGCCGGAGCAGGAAGCCAGGAAATGGTCGAGCAGCTTGTCGAAGAGCTAGAGCATAGGGGACGGAGTTCCGGGCTCAAAGAGTTCGAAGATTTCTCGATTGGTCACGTCCTGCATCCTGTCGTAGGCCACGTAGAACAGCCTGTTCGTGGAGAGGGAACACTCACGGCGAACTGTGAGATCTACAACTGGTGGGAAATGGCGGATAAGCATCAAATAGATGTCAGGAACGATGCCGAGCTTCTCCTGGAGTTGCTGGACAGCAAAGGTCTCGGGGCTCTTGAAGGACTGGATGGGGTTTACGCACTCGCCTATTATAGTAATGAAGAGGTAATTCTGGCCCGCGACCTTTTAGGGATCAAACCGATCTGGTATTCCCGCGATCCCTTCGCCTTTGCCTCGGAAAAACAGGCGCTCGAGAGGGCGGGTCTTGAACCACGGGAGCTTCATCCGCGGCAGATGCTAAGGTACGACACTGAATCGGGAGAGATAAGTTTTGAACAGCGGGAGTTCTTTGATCTCGATGTCGAGGACAAAGACTTGGATGCTGCTGCCGAGGAGATAAAAGAACTTTTCCTGTCGGCAGTTGAGAAGAGAATTCCCGAAGGTGAAGTTGCGCTGCTTTTCTCGGGGGGTCTGGACTCCACCATGGTGGCGGCCGCATTACAGGAGCTCGGGAAGGATTTCACCTGTTACACTGCGGGCATCCAGCACGGCAACGTGAATGCGCCCCGGGACGTTGAATGGGCGGAAGAGGTAGCAAGGGATATGGGGCTTGAACTGGAGAGCTACGAAGCCGACCTGGAGGATGTAGAAGAGATGCTACCTGAGCTTGCGGAATGGATATCTTCAACCTCAACAGTCAAGCTCGGCGTTGCGCTACCTTTTCACTTCGCGCTGCAACATGCAGATCAGAAAGTGGTGTTCTCCGGTCTGGGGTCGGAGCAGCTTTACGCCGGTTACTCAAGAATGAAGGAGAATTATTACAACCAGGAGTGCCTCTCCGGTCTACGAGGCCTCTTCGAGCGTGATCTCTACAGGGACGATGTGGTTTCAATGAGAAACGGCCTTGAGCTCCGAGTTCCCTTCCTGGACCAAGAACTCGTGGAGCATGCGCTTACCATCCCCGGTGAACACAAGGTCAGCCAAGACTATCGGAAGTACGTCCTGAGGCTTGTGGCGGAGAAGCTTGGCGTCCCGGAAGAAGTTGCTTGGCGTGAAAAGACCGCGGCACAGTACGGCAGCAACTTTGATAAGGCGATCGCAAGGCTTGGTAAAGATGACGAGTTCGAATCCAAGCAGAGTTACCTTAACACGCTTAGGAATAAGCCTAACCACCGGCTCGCGGCTTTGACCTCTGGAGGAAAGGATTCGAATGCCGCTCTATACAGGATGAAGAAGAGAAACAGTGAGATCTCCTGTCTCGCCACCATTCGATCTGAAAACACGGAAAGCTACATGTTCGACGTGAAGAAGGCGGAATCCGTGGTCGAGGAACAGGCAGAGAAACTCGGGATACCGCTCTTGATACGGGAGACCGAGGGAGAAAAGGAGAAGGAACTCGAAGATCTTGAGGAAGCTCTTCGGCAAGCGAAAGAAGAATACGGTGTGGAAGGTGTCGTCTCGGGTGCGATAGCATCGACCTACCAGCGAGACCGCGTCGAGAAGGTAGCCGAGCAACTGGGCCTCAAGACCTTTGCGCCGCTATGGATGACCGATCAGGAGAGCTACATGCGGTGGCTGGTAAGAGAGGGCTTTGAGGTCGAGATAACAGGTGTTGCGGCGAAGGGTCTCGATGAATCCTGGGTCGATCGGGAACTTGAAGATGACTCTGTCGAGAAACTGATAGAACTCTCCCGGGAACACGGTTTTAACGCCGCGGGAGAAGGTGGGGAATACGAGACCAAGGTTATAGGGTTTCCAGCTGGTCTTGAGACTTGAGTGAAGTTTAGACCGGGTGGCTGTTGAAAACCAACCTTCTCGGTATTGAGCAGGTCTCAAAGCCATGCTTTGCATTGCTTTCCTTATGCCAACTCTGCGGTGGGAATCGGGCTGGACGCCCCTGGGATAAACGAACCACCGTGCTTCCTTGCTGTGCTTTCCCCTTCTCTCCTTCTTTTGAGGTTTCAAGAGAATCTACCGTCTAAAATTTAAATACGTCTAGGAAATCTAGAATTCTTCTAAGATTTCTCAAGGAGTTCTCTGAAGGCAGAGGATTCTTTGCGTACTTCGTCTAGATGCCTTCTTACAGCATCCAGAGTTAGTTCTTCTTCATCTTTGGTTTCTTTAAGCCAACTTTCTGCTCTTTCTACTTCTTCTTCGCTAACCTCAAAATACTCCGCTGTTATCTCGAGAGGTTTTCCGAGAATTTGTGAATGGATAACAGCGGCCACTGCTTCAGGTGGTTCTCCCAAAGTATCATTAGCATATCGGTCAAGTAGAGGGGCCTGCTCAAAAGGCACGACTTTCATTAACACATCAAGATCCTCTTCGGTATGCAAACCCATTGCCTTCCTAGCGTCCCTTATGCTGACCTCAGTGGTTTCAGCTAAAACCGCTACCTCGGACTGAGTCATTTCACCGCGTTTTGCATCGTATAGAGCCCCTGCAAGGGTTGTCTTGGGATCGACATTCTTAGTTTGTAGCCTTTCCCTAATCAAACTCTCATAATCTCTTAGAACGTCTGCGTACTCTCCAAACCCTTGCATTTCTAGATAACCATCAAAATCTTCGATTTCATCTCCCATGAAGCCTCACTTCGGAAATAAATTTATATTACTTACGAGTAACATCAATCAAAGCCAGTTTCTGCGGCCGATTCTAGGATAGAA
>CAZKLW010000001.1:0-6012 GCA_964553995.1 uncultured archaeon | reverse complement strand
CTGAAGCTTCCTGCTGCTCCATGTAATCGATTGCTGCCTTTGAAAGGGCTTTGAATCGACGTAGATGGCCCTAAAGCCTGTTTCCGATGGGTTTTATATACAATTTCCCTTTTTCGTTTCTGAAAGGCCAGGTTTCTTTTGCGCCGTTTGAATCGTTTATCGAGTGGGCCGGACGGGATTTGAACCCGCGACGACGAGGTAGCTCCCTCACAGCCTTCTTTGGAGAAAGCTGTTCGAGCACTCTTCTCCTCACGGAGAAGGTGCGACTCGAAAATTAAGATTTTCTCGAACCACCATCTCTCACTCGCGTTCGAGAAGCTGGTGTTAAGAGCCTCGCGCTCTGCCAGACTGAGCTACCGGCCCGACTTGCGTGGGCGGTTGGTCAGATCAGAAGCGTTAGCTTCGTCCTGAGCTACCGGCCCAGTGGTTCAAGTCAAGTCGAGAAGATTTTTTAAGCCGCTGCTTCAGAACCTGATGCTGGTGCGTTCCGGTGTGTTCTCGGGATCGGGCTCGACCAGCTGGTAGCTGTCGTCCCTGACTTCTGCGAAACGCCCGCATTTGGGACAGTTGGCGTAACCGTTGTGTTCTTGATCGAATCTTTCGGTGTAACCGCAGCTACAGTCGATGTAATCCTGTAATGTCTCTGCCCGTAGATCGACCCGTTCGAGAATGGTGCCGCGTGCGAAATGGTTGAAAAGCGCCTTGAAACGTTCCGGTTCACAGAGACCATTATTTATTCTGACGTGGGCGCTTCCGTTGGTCGATAGCTGGGAGAGATCTTCCATTACCTGAATTAGGACGTTGCCTACTTTTTCCATAATTTATCATTTACCTCTGTTACTCTCCCCGCCCCGTAATTTACTCGACTCGAAGCCTTTAATTAACTTAACCCCTCCGCGCGTAAACTGTTTCAAACATCGGCCGGAAGATGCTCCAGTGTTTTTTCACCAGCATACCTGCCAGCGATATAACTATAACTGCGAGATTTCCGGGAAGGCTGTAGGCCGATACCAGCGAGAGCGAGAACGAATGGTTCCACGGGAAAAATAGAGGGACGCCTGAAGAGGTTAACGTGTCGAGAAGGAGCGCCGACGAGTAACCAAGGAAGCATGACTCCGCCGATACACGGTCCTCGGAGTAGGCGTACACCAGTACCGAGAAGATTCCCGCGGCGAGAAACGAATGCATTATACCGCGGTGCTGGAAAGGATAGAGAAACGAGAAAGTGATGTCGAAATCAGGAACTATAGAAAAAACTGAGGCAGTTACAAGGCGCTTTTCTAGAATGTAGGCGAGAGAAATCCCGAATACTAGATGAGTGGTTGAAATCATACTGAAAAATCTTTATCTAAATCTTTAGTACTTTTTTAGCGGAACTATTGGCAATATTAGGGTTAGAAATTTTAAAATGGTTGATTTAGCTGTCTGTATGAGAAGACCTGATACACTTCAGGATCCTCTTTTGGCAGAATTTGTAGGTATTTTGCTTGGTGATGGTTCTATAGGACGATATGAGTGCCGGAACGGTGAATATACAAGTTTTCAGTATAAGGTTGGAGTAACTTTGTCCAGTGAAGAGGAAAGCTATGTTCGGCAGATTGAAAGGATATGGAAGCGTTTATTCGGAGTAAAACCTCGTGTCAACTTCCGCAAGTCGGAGAAAGCCTGTGATTTGAGGTGTTTCAAAAAGGAGTTATTTGAGTTCTTGGTCAATAAGGTAAATCTTAAGGAGTCACCGAAGTGGAATACTGCCATGATACCCGATTTCTGTCTCGGCAACTCTTTAGAGTTGGAGGTCTTAAGAGGATATTTTGACACTGATGGAAGTCTAGTTCTAACGGACAATAATGGGGTTCTCTATCCAAGACTTGAGATGAAGATATGTCCGTCGCCAATGCAAAATCAGTTTGTAGAGATTCTGGAGCGACAAGGTTTCAGATACGGTGTTTACGATATTGGGGACGGCAAGGTCCGTGTTCAGATGAACGGTGAGGGCCAGCTAAATAGGTGGATCGAGAGAGTCTCATTCCGGAACCGGAAACATCTAGAGAAGCTAAAAATACTAAAAAATACGTAGTTAGCGGGGGATGGATTTGAACCATCGACCTCCGGGTGTCTCAATTTCCGGCAATTACTACAGGAGTTTATGAGCCGTTCGCGGCGTCGGGATTCCCGATCACCTCGACGAGCACTCCTGGCTGCTCCACCCCGCTACCCGTTAAAGCAAATGTGAAGTTTTTAAACCAAGCGCTAGGCGGAAACCATAATATAGCTCGGGTCTCTTGTCTAACCATGAAAGTTCTAGGAGTCGATGAAGCGGGGAGAGGGCCGGCGATAGGATCAATGTTTGTCGCAGGTTTTATCGTGGAAGAAGCCGAGCTTGAAGAACTTGAAAAGCTCGGTGTCAAGGACTCCAAGAAGTTAAGCGACAGGAAGCGGGAGTCGATCCGTGAAGAACTGGAGTCGGTCGGCGACTACTTTATTCGCGAGATAAACGCGTCCGAGATCGACGAACTCCGGGATATAATGACTCTCAACGAGATCGAAATTAATGCGTTCGTAGATGTTATCGGAAAGACGGAAGCTGATAAGGTCATAGTGGATCTTCCGGAGCCAAATGGCGAGCGGTTTATCCGGAAGCTGAAGAAGGATCTGCCTGAAAGGTTCCAGGAAGTCGAGTTCGTGGCAGAACACGGCGCCGATGACTCTTTCCCGGTAGTTTCCGCAGCCTCCATAATCGCGAAGAGCGCCCGGGAAAAGCACGTCGCGGAACTCAAGCAGAAGTACGGCTTCGACTTCAAGTCCGGGTACTCTCACGACACGGAAGTTACCGACTTCCTGGAAGAATACCTGGAGGACCATGGCCATCTACCGGAAGACGCGAGAGAATCATGGGAGACCTGCCAGCGCGTCCTGAAAAACGCAGGACAGGGAAGCCTGGACGAGTTCTGAACGGCTATAAAAAATTCATCTTCTCGTTGTCTTCCATGGCTTACACAGGCAAACTTACGGAGTCCCGCGTAAAGGTCTGGAATGAAGAGGAGGCAGAAGAAGTCCATGATGAGAAGTACTACGGCAAGATCATGGATGAAGGTCATCTGGAACTTTCGCTGTGCGAGGCTATGCATCTGGTCGACCGCGACTACCTAGAGGTCGAGGACGACGGAGACGTCCTTGACAGGGGAGAACTGTTCCAGCGTTTCGCCGAGATCAACGAAGACTTCGACCACAAGTACGCGGCCTACTCTGATCTGAGGGATCGCGGTTACATTGTTAAGTCGGGCTTCAAGTTCGGCGCGCATTTCCGCGTCTATCCTGAAGGCGTCAATCCCTACACGGAAGGTCCGAAGAGCCAGAAACAGCACACCCAGTGGGTGGTACACGCTGTTCCCGAAAACTACACGCTCCCTTTCGAGGAGATGTCCCGCGCGGTAAGGCTCGCGCACAACATCCGCGCCACGATGCTCTGGGCGGTCGTAGATGCAGAAGACGGTGTCACCTACTACGAGGTCGAAAGGGTTACTCCGTAGAGTCTGCCATAGGGAAGGCCACAAATTCGTCCTTATCCAGTTGTTCGTAAGGGTCTCTAGTTTCTATAATTACATCGAAACCGGTGTTTTCCTCAACACGGAGAAAACCTGAGTAACCTTTCTCCATACCAGATTTATCGACTTTCTGGATATTGATATAATAATGGTTAGAGTGATAAGGAGCCTTGGATCTCTCTGTGAAATATTGTTTCAAGTTTCCATCGATATCTTCCCAGATGTCACTCGATACTACTAGATCGGCTATACTGTTCAACGAAGGATGTGCTTCCATAGCAAGTGTCTCTTCGTTCCTTGTGATTTCTATATCTCTATCGAGTTCTGCATGTATTTCAGGTCTCACTCTGATTTGGCTTCCGCCTACTACAACAAAGTTTTCATTGCCGTACCTCCCGTACTGTAAATCTATCTTTTCCTCCCACTCTTCCAGTATTTCTTGGGTTCTTTCGTCCGCAGTTTCCCAGTCGAATTCGTCGGGATTGAAACTTCCTCCACTCATATATTGTCACTTTAAGATAGCTAATTTAAATCTTTCATTGACCCAGCAGGTCAAGTACTCCTACCTGATGTGATCTTTTCTCCCGGAGCTTCCTGCCGTACCAGACGCCGATGAGAAGTCCTGTAAGGTGGGCGGAGAACGCGAAGTTTCCGATGATGGGGAGCGTTATGCCTAAGGTTTTGGAGATGATTCCTGCGGTCTCTATGGAGCCGAACAGGTAGAGCGCGGTCCGTATCTTCATGGGTATGAAGAAGTAGAGCAGCACCTCTGCATCGGGGTAAAGCATTGCGACCGCTGAGAACATCGCGACCACGGCTCCTGAAGCTCCCACCGCAGGTCCGAAAGCCGAAGATGCTGAGTGACCCATGACATGGACAAGAAAGTTCTGGAACGCCACGAAACCTATGCTCGCGGCGATTCCCGCACCGAAGTAGAACTTCAGGAATTCCTTCCCGGATACCAGCCGTTCAACGGGACTTCCGAAGAAGTAGAAGGTAACCATGTTCGCGAAAAGGTGGAAGAAACCCGCGTGGAGGAACATCAGTGTCAGGAGCGACCACGGCCTCTGGACTATGTACTCGAGCGAGGGATAGAGCACCATGGGGTTGAGGTTCATCGGGTTCTGGAGGAACAGATCTACCTGCTGCTGCGTCGTTATAGGAGGGGTAATACCTGGTAAAAGAGGCTGTATCAGGAATATGAAGGTTGTCAACAGTATTATCGAAAGAGTATAATTGGATTTCAGGGCGTTAAGAGCGTCTCTGGTAAGCGATGGTCTCATCCTCGTGGGCGCGGTCCCGATCTCGTTCCTGACCTCTTTCTCCCGGAACCATTTCCCGGTCTCTTCCCGTTCCCTTTCGACTTCTTCCTCGAGATTGGGACAGTCATGGTTCTCAGGTAGCCGGTGTTCGGAACAGAACTTCTGCCCGCAGTACCGACAGGTGAAGGCCATTGTCTCCTTTCCACACTCTGAACACTCTGCCATGGAAAGCCATGCGGAACCTGTTTTTATGAAACTGACAGAAGATAACGGTCTAGAAAGACCGGAGTTCTTCTCCCTCGAGAAGTTCGTGAAGCACGTCTTCAAGCTCCTCTATCTCTACACGTACCTGTTTCGTTGAATCCCTGTCTCTCACGGTTACTGTCCCATTCTCCAGCGTGTCGTGATCCACAGTCACGCAGAAAGGTGTTCCGATCTCGTCCTGTCTCCTGTAACGGCGGCCGATCGCCCCGGAATCATCGTAATTGACGGAGAAACCTCTAGATCTCAGAGTTTCTGCTACTTCCTGTGCTTTTTCTCCCATTCCATCCTTATCCATCAGCGGGAAGACGGCTACCTCTACAGGCGCAACTTCCGGTGGGAAGCGCACAACGGTTCTTTCCTCGCCGTCCACCTCGTCGAACTCGAGGTTGTGGGCCAGTACAGTGTAGAAGATCCTGTCGATACCGAATGAAGGCTCCACGATCTCGGGCAGAATCCTTTCACCAGATCTCTCGACCTCTTCACTCGAGAAACCAGTCTTTTCTACGGGTATAGAGACTTTCTCTCCGTCGACTTCCACATCTACTTTTTCCTCTTCAAAAGCTCCAGGATTCTCTTCTGCCAGCTTCTCCAGCCTCTCTACTACAGCTGCCGCGTCATCGCCGAACTCGGGACCCAGGTAACCCATGTCGGGCTCGACTTTTGTCTCCTCCACGGTTTCAGGTTTGTCGAACTCCTTGAAGACGGTGAAGTCTTCTCCCGAATGTTCTTGGTGCTTCTTGAGGTCGTAACATCCTCTATACGCGAAACCTGTCACCTCGATCCAGTCCCCCGCTACTTCGGCTTCCGCGTCCCAGCAGTCCGATGAATAATGTGAAAGCTCGTCTGGAAGGTGCTGCCTGTAACGGAAACGATCCATGTCGAATCCCACGCGTTCATACCATCTGCTGGCGATCCCGAGATAGTAGGCTATCCATTCATTT